>NZ_JAQQPR010000015.1:0-182781 GCF_036688705.1 Duganella sp. S19_KUP01_CR8
CCCCATTTGAGCATGAGCCCGGTTATACAAACCGGGCTCATGCTCAAATGGGGGACCTGACCCCGGGTTTACAGCCAATAGTTCATGAAGCGGGCTGCGAATTCGCGCAGGCGGTCGGCCCAGGGGCGGTGGCGCCAGGCTTCCTGCGTGATCTGCACCGAGTCGCGCAGGTCTTCCTGGAAGGCGCGCTCCATCTCGCCGCCGAAGGCGTCGCCCATGATCACCACGTTCAGCTCGCTGTTGTGCAGGAAGCTGCGGGTGTCGATGTTGGTCGAACCGACCGTCGACCAGTTGCCGTCGATGACGGCGGTCTTGGCGTGCAGGACCGCCAGTTTCAACTGGTGGATCTGGACGCCGCTGTCGAGCAGGTCGTCGTAGAAGGCGTGGCCGGCGTAGAACACCAGCCCGCTATCCGAAACGCCCGGCAGTACGATCTTGACGTCCACGCCGCGCCGCGCGGCCGCCATCAGCGCTTCCACCGTCTGCCGGTCCGGCACGAAGTAGGCCGAGGTGATGTGGATGCTCTTCTTCGCTTCCTGGATCGCCAGGTTGTAAGCCTTGTAGATCTCGAACTTGCCGCCCGGCTCGCTGCCCAGCACGCGCACCACCTTGTCGCCGGCGATCACCGGCTGCGGGAAGTAGTCCGCCTCGGTCAGGTCGTCCTTGTCCTGCGTGGCCCACTGGCGCACGAACAGCCACTGGAAGGCCTGCACCGCCGGCCCTTCGACCTTGATATGCGTGTCGCGCCAGCCCACCTGCGATTTGTCGGTCGGCCTGGAGGCCGAGCGGAACAGCGAACTCTTGGCATAGGTCGCGCTGATGTTGATGCCGCCGGTGAAGGCGGTCTTGCCGTCGACGATCAGCACCTTGCGGTGGTCGCGGTTGTTGAGTTTCCAGCTTTCGCCGCTCAGCTTGGCCGGATTGACCGGGTTGAATTCGATCAGGTGGATGCCGGCGTCGCGCATGCGCTTGAAGAACTCGGCCGGCACGCCCAGGGTGCCGACGCTGTCGTACAGGATGTTGACGGTCACGCCTTGCCGCTGTTTTTCGATCAGCGCGTCGGCGAACTTCAGCCCCAGCTCGTCCTGGTCGAAGATATAGGTTTCCAGGTTGATGTTGTTGCGGGCGCCGTTGATGGCCTTGAGCATCTCGGCCATGGTCTGCGGGCCGTCGAACAGCAAGGTGCACTTGTTGCCGGCGATCAGGGGCACGCCGGTGGCGGCTTCCTCCAGCGCGGCTTGCGCCTGCATGTCCAGCGAGCCTTTCGGCCAGCGCTTGGCCAGCAAGGCCTTGCCGCGCGCCGCGCTGAGGTCGCCGTTGACGCCCTTGACGCTGGGCGCGGCGGCCGGCTCCAGCTGGCTGCTCATCGCCGTCACGTTGGGCAGCGACGCGCATGCGCCCAGCAGGCCCCAGCACATCAGGCAGAGGGGAAGCCAGCAACGCATGCGCGTGATTTTCATTTGAGTGTCTTTTCAGGAGTGAGCGATTCATCGGGCGACGCCAACTGCGCCGCTTCTTCCGCCGCCGAGCCGAACAGGAACGACACCGGTCCCTGAAGGAAGCGGCGGCCCAGCGCCTTCACCAGCAGCCAGCCGTGCTTGAAGCGCACCTGGCGCGAACGCAGCGCCACCCACAGCGCCAGCCCGAAGCTGACCAGCAGGTTGACCGAGCCGATCGCCAGGAAGCCAGCCACCGAGGTCAGCACTAGTTCCCAAGTGACATGGTAGTCCAGTCCGACCATCGCTGTCGCAAAATTGGCGGACGAGAAGGTGACGTGGCGGATGTCGAGCGGCATGCCCAGCAGGAAGCCCAGCAGCGGCATCACGCCGAGCAAAATACCGAAGAAGAAGTTCCCCATCAGGCCGCCCAGGTTGTTCTCCATGTAGACGCCCAGACGGTCCAGGCGCTGCTGGCCCAGCAGCCAGCGCAGGCCGCGCAGCTGCGCGATGCGCTGCGCCCAGCGGGTGTACAGCGCCTTGTTGTCGTAGTAGCCCGAGATCAGGCCGGCCACGAACAGGCAGACGCCGGCGATGGCCGCGTACACCAGCGTCGGCCCGTGGATCGGATCGATGTCCTGCAGCAGGTGCATGGCCTTGTCCGGCGATACCAGGTGGTGGCCGGTGATCAGCGGCCAGGCCATGGCGATCAGCCAGGCGGTCGGAATGGCGGTGGCCAGGTTGCCCAGCACCGCCATGTTCTGCGTGCGGATCACCTTGTTGCACAGCTCGGCCATGCTGTCGATGTCGATGTTGCGGCCGTCCTTGCTGTGCAGGCCGGCGGCGATGCGCGAGGCGGTCATCGCCGGCTGCTTGGTGGCCACCGTGAAGTGCAGCAGGTGGATGAACATGAAGCCCAGCGAATAGTTCATGCTGAACAGGAAGGCCTCCACCAGCGGCGCGGCGCGCAGGTAGGACATCAGGATCTTGAACAGCGCCATGAAGCCGATCACCAGGCCGGCGCCGGCCGAGGACACGAACATGCCGCCCAGTTCCTTGCGGCTGTCGGCCACGTAGTGCTCGCCGGTGTGGCTGGCGTTCTCGGTGACGTTGCGCGCCAACAGGTCGATATTGTCGCGCATCAGGTCGCGCACCATGTACTTGTTGTTGTGCGCTTCGATCAACTCCAGCGCCAGGCCGACGGCGGCGCCGCGGCGCGGGCTGGGCGGGCCTTCCTGCTGGTGCGGCGCGTGGGTGGCGGCCAGCAGGTTGATGTCGGCCGGCGGCGCCGCTTGCAGCTCGCCGCTGACGTCGACCAGGAACAGCAGCTTGCGCAGCCGGTCTATGCTTTGCGTCAGCGCCACCAGCAGGTAGGTCAGGGCGATGCTGGTGCCCTGGCTCAGCGCCTTCTTGCGGATCTTGGCCACCACCACGTCGCACTGGTCCAGCATCACCAGCAGGTGGCGCGCGTCTTCCAGCGGCACGTCGTCGCCGGCCAGCATGCGCTGGTAGCTGTCGAGATAGGCGTTGACCTCGTAGTTCTGCACCATGAAGGGCGACTCGTAGGTTTCGATCTCGGTATGGAAATTGGTCAGCTTGGGTTCCAGGCCGATGGCGCTGACGCGGTAGGACAGCGTGCGTATCGATTCCAGCAGGCCCGGCAGCATCAGGTTGGGACCGGCATCCGCCACGTCATGCAGGCCGACCACGTCGACCAGGGCCAGCCAGTCGGCGGCCGGCACGGCGGCGATCCAGATGTGGTCGGTGCGCTGGTAGACCACCTGGTCGAGCGCATCGCTCAGGTAGATCTCGCCCAGTGCGGGCGGCAAAATGCGGTAGGCGATGCGACGCTTGAGTTCGGTGAAGAAGCCGTCGTTCGACAGCACGCCGATCTCGGTGTACAGGCTGGCGTGGCGGCGGCTGGCCAGCAGCTTGCACGCGTACTGGCGCAACGCCAGCGCGTGCGCCGGATTGCCTTTCAACAGTTGGCACAGCGTGCGGACATTGGCGGTGGCGCGCGCGCCGTCGGTGGCGCGCTGGGGACGCAGGGTATTGAACAGCTCGACCATCAGGCCGATGTCGCTGCTGTCTGCATCGATGCGTTCGAGGATTTCTAGCATGCGTAAGGCGGGCGGACCGCGTAGTGTGACAAAAACGCAGTATAGACGTATAAGTCTGGCAAGTATGTACGCTGGCGAACATTGCCTGTCCACCCGGAAATCCTGCTAGCTACACAGCAAGATCTTGCGGGCCGCCTGGCGCAGTTCGGCGCGGAAGTCGGGATGGGCGATGGCGATCAGCGCCTCGGCCCGCTGGTGGGCGGATTTGCCGCGCAGCTGGGCCACGCCGTATTCGGTGACCACGTAGTTGACGTCGTTCTTGCCGGTGGTGACGTGGGTGCCCGGCGTCAGCGTCGGCACGATGCGCGAGATCGAGCCTTCCTTGGCGGTGGACGGCAGCACGATGAAGGCCTTGCCGCCGCGCGAGCGGTTGGCGGCGCGCACGAAGTCGACCTGGCCGCCGGTGCCGGAATAGGGCAGGTGGGCCAGGCTCTCGGAGCCGCACTGGCCCAGCAGGTCGACCTGCAGGCTGGCGTTGATGGCCACCAGCTGGTTGTTCTGGCCGGCCAGGTAGGGATCGTTGGTGTAGCTGACCGGGTGCATTTCCAGCATCGGATTCCGGTGCATGAAGTCGTACAGCTTGCGCGAGCCGAGCGCGAAGGTGGCCACCATGCGGCCCGGCAGCCAGCTCTTGCGGCTGTTGTTGACGGCGCCGGATTCGACCAGCTTGAGGATGCCGTCGCCGATCATCTCGGTGTGGATGCCGAGGTCGCGCTTGCCGGTCAGCTGCATCACCACCGCGTCGGGGATGCCGCCGTAGCCGATCTGCAGCGTCGAGCCGTCCTCGATCATCGCCGCCACGTGGCGGCCGATGGCTTCCTGCACCGGGCCGATCTTGGGCAGGCCGACTTCGATCACCGGCTCGCTGCTCTCCACCAGCGCCGTCACCTGCGAGATGTGCACGTGGCACTGGCCGTGTGCGTAAGGCACGTTGGGATTGACCTCCAGCACGATCGCGCGCGCCTTGAGGATGGCGGCCATGGTGTAGTCGGCGCCCAGGCTGAGCGCGAAGTTGCCGTGCTCGTCCATCGGCGCGGCCATCGAGAACACCACGTCGGCCGGCAGCAGTTCGCGCTCGATCAGCGCCGGCAGCTCGGAGAAATAGGCGGGAACGAAATCGGCCCAGCCCGCCTGGCCGGCCGCGCGCGAGGCGCCGCCGAAGAACAGCGCGACGTGGCGCACGTGGTGGGCGGTGTCGCAATCGAAGTAGGCGTATTTGCGCATCGCCAGGATCTGCGCCACCTTGACGTCGTGGAAGCGGGTGCGCTGGTCGGACAAGGCGTGCAGCAGCGCGGGCGGCTCGCCGGCGCCGCAGGGCACGATGATGGTGTCGCCGTCGCGCAGCAGGTCCAGTGCTTCGCCGGGGGAGCAGCGCTTGCCGTCATACAGGGCTTGCATGGTGACCGCCTTTCGCATGATGAAATGTCACTATAAACCAAGTAGCTGCAAAATATGTCGGAAACGTGCTGCTGCGCACAGAGATGTTGCGTCCGCTGTCCTAGGATGGGGCTATGAAACTCAACCTCTACGCCCTGGCCTTGATCGGCCCCCTGTCCGCGGCGGCGCAAACGGCGCCGCCGGTGGAGGTGTACGGCCTGCTGGACGCCGGCGTGGTGGCGGAACGCGGCTGCGGCGGCGATTGCGCGCGCACCCGGCTCGACAGCGGTGTGGCGTCCGGTTCGCGGCTGGGCCTGCGCGGGCGCGAGGAGCTGGGCGGCGGCACGGCGGCGGTCTACACGCTGGAGGCGGGTATTCTCAACGATACCGGCGCCTCCGACCAGAACGGCAAGCTGTTCGGCCGCCAGGCCTATGTCGGGCTGGACGGGCCGCTGGGCATCGTCACGCTGGGCCGGCAGTACAACCTGGTCTACGAAACGCTGACCGACGTCGCCGATCCCTTCCACGGCGGCATGGCGGGCAGCGCGGCCAACCTGGTCGGCACCACCATCCAGCGCTACGACAACACGATCAAGTACCAGTCGCCGCGCAGCCGGGGCGGCTGGACCGGCGCGGCCATCTACAGCTTTGGCGAATCGCCCTACAACAGCAAGGTCAACCGCGCTTACGGCGCCACCATCGGCTATGCCAACGGCGCCGCCACGCTGCGCGTCACGCACCAGCGCAAGAACAACCTGCTGGACGCCAGCGGCACCACGCCGGCGGTCGACCAGTCGGCCAGCAATACGCTGGTGGCGGCCAATATCGATTTCGGCCGCTTCGTCGCCTATGCCGCGTACGGCCACAGCCGGGGCGACGGCAGCGCGCCGTGGGACATGACCAATCCCTACGGCGCGGTGGTGCAGAGCACGCCGTCCAACAACAGCCGCGATGTGCTGTTCGGCGTCGCCGTGCCGATGGGCGCCACCACCTGGCTGGCGTCCTGGATCCACAAGGACGACCGCAGCGGCGCCAACCGCGACGCCAACCAGTTCGCCGTCGGCGCCAGTTATGCGCTGTCGCGCCGCACCGACTTCTACGCCTCGTTCGCGCGCATCCAGAACCGCAACGGCGCCGGCTACACGGTCGGCAACGCCAGCAGCCCGGGGCGCGGCGACCGCGCCATCACCGTCGGCCTGCGCCACTCCTTCTGATCCGTGATAAATTGCTTGTTTTACTGATCATCAGGAACAAGCATGTATCTGACTTACTTCAACGGCGGCTGGTCCGAAGGCAACACCCCTTTGTTTGGCGCGATGGACCACAGCGTATGGCTGGGCTCGTCCGTGTTCGACGGCGCGCGCTCGATACGCGGCCACATGCCGGACCTGCGCCTGCACCTGCAACGCGTGATCACCTCGTCGGAACGGGTCGGCCTGGTGTGCCCCTTGAGCGTCGACGAGATGGAAAAACTGGTGCGCGAAGGCGTGGCCAAGTTCCCGGCCGACGCCGAGCTGTACGTGCGTCCGCTGGTGTTCGGCACCGACGGCCTGCTGGTGCCGCTGCCGGACAAGAGCGCCTTCGCGCTGACCCTGTTCGACGCGCCGATGCCGCCGTTCACCGGCTTCTCGGCCTGCCTGACGGCGCTGCGCCGTCCCGATCCGTCGATGGCGCCGACCGACGCCAAGGCGTCGGCGCTGTACGCCAACACCAGCAAGGCCATCCGCGAAGCGCAGCAGCGCGGCTTTGACAACGCGGTGGTGTGCGACAACGCCGGCAACGTGGCCGAGTTCGCATCGGCCAATCTGTTCCTGGTCACGCCGGAAGGCAAGGTGGTGACGCCGGTGGCCAACGGCACCTTCTTGTCCGGCATCACCCGCGCGCGCGTGATCGCCTTGCTGGCGAAGGAGGGGGGCGCGGTCGAGGAACGTTCGGTGCGTCCCGAAGAACTGGAGACGGCCATCGAGATCTTCAACACCGGCAACTACGGCAAGGTCACGCCGTGCATCCGCTACGAGGCGCGCAGCCTGCCGGTGGGGCCGATCGCCACGCTGGCCTTCCAGCGCTACATGGCGTTCTCCGACAGCGAGTAATCAGTTCAGTTGGACCGGGCCGGGCAGCTGGCGCCCAGCCAGCGTCCGGTCGATTCCACCTGCACGTTCTGCGGCCTGCCGCCGGCCTCGCTGCTGATGTTCATGTTCATCAGGTAGCTGCTGTCGCCGTTGTAGCGCAGCGTGCCGGTGCCGCTGGAGACCGGGTCGGTGCAGCTGAACGAGATGTTCATGCCACCGGCCACCGGATCGCTCTTGGACGTGCATTTTCCTTTTTGATTCATCGGCAGCTCTTTTTTCGCCGCCATCTCGGGCGTGACGCAGGCCGTGATGACCATGGCGCCGTCGCCGCCGGCGGTGGGCATGGAGGCGCCGTTCTGCTTCATCATCGCCTCGATCTGCGCGCGCTGCTCGGGCGGCATGTTGGCCAGCTGCTTGAGCGCCATGCTCATGGCCTGGTCGGTTTGCGCGTTGCCGGTCTTGACCTTGTTGCTCAGCTCCCACAAGCCCGGCTTGATGTTCTGGGCCGATGCCTGCACGGCGGCCAGCATGGCCAGGGAAATTATCAGTCGCTTCATAGGGTCTCCTTAAAATGAAAAACGGCGCGCCACCGTTAAGTGGAGCGCCGCTTCAAAGGCTTACAGAGGTGGCGCTACACGCCGCGTCCGCTAATCAGGCGCAGCAGCACCATGATGATAGCAACTACCAGCAGGATGTGGATGAATCCGCCGATGGTGTAGGAAGTGACCAGGCCGAGCAGCCACAGGATAAGCAAAACGACAGCGATGGTATAGAGCATGATTCTCTCCTCAGGTTGTTATGCGACGTCCATGTTGGTCATCGATTGCGATCTCGAACCTGCAACCCTGTTGCCATGTTCGTATCTTGTAGCCATTATCTGCAAAGCTTGACGGGCCTTCTGTACGGTATCGTACTTAAGCCGAATGCAACTGGCCGTTGACGACCTTGACCTGGTCGCCCGAGCGCCATTGCGGCTGCGCCGACTGGTGCAGCACGCGCTTCTTGCCATTGTCCATGCGCACCACGATCTCCCAGCTGTGCGTGGTTTTCATATTGCCTTCGACCTGGTTGCCGGCCACTGCGCCGCCGACCGCACCGGCCACGGTAGCCAGTTGACGGCCGTGGCCGCTACCGACCTGGTTGCCCAGCAGGCCGCCCAGGATGGCGCCGCCTGCCGCGCCCACGCCAGTACCCTGGCCGCGATGTTCGATCGAGCGCACCGACTCCACCACGCCGCAGCTGCTGCAGACGGCCGGGCGCTGTTGCGCCACCTGCTCTTGCTGCTGCTGCTGCTGCTGCTGCTGCGCCGGATATTGGCCCTGGGCCGGCGCGGCGTTGTTGGCGTAGCCGGCCGGTTGCGATTGCTGCGATTGCTGCGACGGCAGCGGCTGTTCAGCCGGCGGCACCGACGACAGCTGGCCCGGCATAGGCGCGGCGCCCGGCACGGTGGCGCTGGAGGTCGGCAGCCAGCCCATGATGGCGGCGCTGCCGACGCCGCAGAACAGCACCACCGCGACGGCGGCGATGACCATGATGGGGTGGAGTGTTGGCTTGCTGGTTGGGGTGTCCATGATGTATGTCCTGTTTTTGGTTGGAGTTGTGGATTGCAGCCCGGATTTTCCCTCAAGACTTGTCCTGCTTCCGTGCGTCACCGTACATACAGGGTAATTCGCAGCCTTTACGCTGGTCCCATGCATACCCATCCCTCCATTTTTTCCGACGACGACAGGGCGCAGGCCAGGCCCGTGCTGAACCGCTTGGTGTCCGGCCTGCCAGACGACGACCGCGCAAGACTATTGGCGCTGTGCGACACGGTCCGGCTGGACGCGGGCCAGGTGCTGTATGAGCCTGGCCAGACTGTCGACCACATTTACTTTCCGGTCGGCTGCCTGATCTCGCTGCTGGCGGTGGCCGAAGGCCGCATGACGCTGGAGGTGGGCTCGGTGGGGCAGGAGGGCATGATAGGCGCGTCGGTGGCGCTGGGCCATGGGCAGGCGCAGGTGCGCGCCGTGGTGCAGCGCGCCGGCCGCGCCAACCGCATCGACGCGGCATCCTTTCGCGCCGAGTTCAAGCGCACCGCCTCGCTGCAACGGCTGCTGTACCGCTACACCGACACCTTGCTGGCGCAGGCGATCCAGATCGCCGTGTGCAGCCGCTTTCATGTGCTGGAGGCGCGCCTGGCGCGCTCGCTGCTGATCACGCGCGACCGCCTGCAATCGGAGAAATTCCACCTGACCCACGAGTTCCTGGCGCATGCGCTGGGCGTGCGCCGCGTCGGCGTGACCAAGGCCGCCAGCGCGTTGCAAAACCACAAGCTGATCAGCTACAGCCGGGGCAATATCGAGATCCTCGATTCGGCCGGGCTGGAGGCGGCGTCCTGCCGCTGCTACGAGCTGGTCAAGGACGACGGCGCCATCGGCATGGCCAACGTGTTTCTGTGATCTACAAAAGTTAAACGAAAAAAAGCGGACCACGCGTGGTCCGCTTTTCCTTTGAGGCCACGGCCGATTAACGCGGCGGCTTGCTGACCTGGTTGCCGATCACGCCGCCGACGGCTGCGCCGCCCACGGTGCCGACAGGGCTGCCGCCGGTCAGGACCGAGCCGGCCACCGCGCCGACGCCGGCGCCGATGGCGGTGTTCTTGTCCTGGTTGGACATGCCCGCGCATGCGCTCAGGCCCAGGGTGGCCGCGACGATGGCGGCGGTCGATACCAGCTGTTTGATGTTGTTCATGATTTTCTCCTTGCAACTGATTGAGGCGCGGCAGGGAATGCCTGCACCAATGACCTCAGCGTACGCAAGAATCCAGGGCCGTTCCGTTCGGCAGCGCACACAGAGCCGCGCTGGCCGTCAGTGCTTGCGTGGCGGCTTCGGCGCCAGCGTCTTGCCCGGCGGCGGCGCCACCGGCTTGCCGCCTTGCTGGGCCAGCAGGGTGGCGCAGCCGGTGGTTTCGCCGGGGCCGGCGTTGATCAGCGGCAGGATGGCCGCCACCGGCGCCACCACGGCCAGCGCCAGCGCGCCGCCGGCGCGCAAGGCCAGCACACCCTTGTCGACGCTGATGGCCGGATCCTTGAAGGTGCCGCGCACGTAGATCGGCGCCCGCAGCGAAATCACCCGCAAGCCCTTGGCGTCGGGCCGCATGGTCAGGTCCATTTTCTCGTTGCCCAGGTTGACCGTGCCGGAGATGTCGATCTTGGCGTCCGAGGTGTCGACCACGAACAGGCGCGACTGCATCAAGCCGTTGGTCACGCCGAAATCCGTCACCATGCAGTTGAGCTTGACCTGCTTGTCGCCGATCACCTTGGTCAGCACCACGTTGCCGATGTTCAGGCCCATCTCTTCCAGCAGCAGTTTGCTGACGCTGCCTTCGTTGATCACGCCTTTGAGCTCGCCGTTCGACGAGGCCAGCAGGCCGGCCACCGAGTTGCCGGTGGCCGACAGCGAGATGTCCGCGTTGACTTCGCCCACCGTGGCCTGCATTTCCTCGATGCGCGGGAACAGCTGGCGCAGCTTGAGGTGGCGCGCGCCGGCCTTCAGCTCGGCGCGGATGGCGTTGGGGTTGAGCTTGCCGCTGCCGTCCAGCAGCACGTTGGAGGTGAAGCGGCCGCCGGCGATGTCGAAGTTCATCGGCGTCAGCGACAGCACGCCGTCCCGCATATTGATCATGGTGTCGAGGTTGGCGATCGGCAGGTCCTTGTCGCGCGTGATGCGCTGGGCCTTGTAGCTGACCTTGGCGTCCAGCGCGGTCCAGCGCTCGGTCTTGAACGGCTCCACCGGCAGCACGCGGTCGCCCGGCTGCACCGGCGCCACGCCGCGCGCCTCCTTGCTGGCGTTGGAGTCGGCGCCGATCAGCGGGCCCAGGTCGGAAAACTGCAGCAGTTTCGACTGCACCGCGCCGGTCAACAGCGGCCGCGCCAGCGCCTGGCCGGACTGGTATTCGAACTTGCCGCCGATGTCGGAATGGCCGACGCGGCCGGTGAACTGGTCGTAGGTCCAGCGGCTGGCGTGGGCGCCGAGGCTGGCGGTCAGGTGGCCCTCGGTGGCGAACGGCGGGGTTTCCGGCAGCAGCACGCCGGTCAGGCCGTACAGGCGCGCCATGCTGGGGCCGGACACCTTGAGCCGCATGTCGAGCGCGGCCAGCGCCGACGGCTTGGTCAGCGTGCCGACCACGGCGATGCTGGTGCCGCCGACGTTGATGTCGGCCGCCAGCGGGTAGGGCGTCGATTGCTGCTGCAGCGACAGCACGGCGCCGGCCTTGCCGCCGCCGGAAATGTTTTGCTTGTTCCACTTGCCGCGCACCTTCCAGGCCACGCCGTAGGTCGGATCGGCGTTCAAGGTGTCGACCTCGGCGACGGCATCCACGTGGGTCATGGCGTCGATGTAGTGCACCGTGCCTTTGGTGAACACCACGCGCTGCAGGTCCAGCTGCCACGGCGACGGCTTGTCGGCCGGCTTGAAGGTCCAGTTGTTGCGGCCATCCTCGTGACGCTGCAGCAACACCACCGGACTGTCGAAACGCAGCACCGGAATCGACAGCTTGTGCTCCAGCAGCGGCAGCAGGTCGATCGAGAACGAGAACTGGCTGACGCTGGTCATTTCCATCTGCGCCGGCCAGCCCGCCGGATTGCCGACGTGGACGTCGCGCGCCACCAGGTGCGGCAGCGGCAGGTAGTCGCTCCAGGTGCGGTCGGCGTCGCCGTGGCCCTGGCGTTCCCAGGTCAGCGACAGGTCGCCGCGGATCGCGAACGGACGGTCGATGGCTTCGCTGACTTTGTCGTTCAGCCATGGGCGCGCCCGGTTCCAGTCGTAATTGACCAGCACGATGACGGCGATGGCGGGCACGGCGACCAGGACGCCGGCGACGGCAAGTGCGATACGGGTGCGGCGGCGGAGAGGGGACATGACTGGCCTATTTTCTTATTGGAGTGACGCTATTTTACTAGCCCGCAGCGAGCGTTCTATGTGCGGCACCGTACTGAGGCTGCATCGGCAAGGGCTTATAACGTCAACCTACCGAATGATTTTCAAGGAGAAGAATAATGATCACCATACAAAACCGTCTCGCCCTGTTGTGCACCATGGCCGCCGTGCTGGGCCTGAGCGCCTGCGCCAGCAACAAGACCCCGGCCACCGCCGACGTCGCCGTGTCGCGCGCCGCGGTAGCCAACGCCACCAGCGCCGGCGCCGCCGACCTGGCCCCGGCGGAAATGCAATCGGCCCGCGAGAAACTGATGCGCGCCAACCAGGCGCTGGCCGCCAAGGATTACAAGACCGCGCAGGACCTGGCCAACCAGGCTTCGGCCGACGCCCAGCTGGCGCAGAGCAAGGCCAGTTCGAGCAAGGCCACCATGGCGGCGGACGAGCTGCAACAAAGCATACGCGCCCTGCGTGAAGAACTGAACCGCAGCAACGCCACCAACCAACAATAAGGAGCTCCACCATGAAATCCCATTACCTCATTCCTTCCGTGTTCGCGCTGTCCCTGCTGTTCGCCGCCTGCAGCACCACGCCGACCACCACCAGCCTGCTGGATCAAACCCGCGGCGACTTCATGGCCGCGCAAAGCACGCCGTCGGTCGCGGCCAACGCGCCACTGGAATTCAAGGCCGCCTCCGATGCGCTGGACCGCGCCAACGCCGCCGCCGCGAAGAAGGAAAGCCTGGACGAGATCGACAAGCTGGCCTACCTGGCCAAGCAGAAGATCGCCACCGCGCGTGAAGTCGCCAAGCAGAAGCAGGCCGAGAACGAGATGGCCAACGCCGGCCGCCAGCGCGACGAGATCCGCCTGGAAGCCCGCACCGCCGAAGCCAACCAGGCGCGCATGAGCGCCGACCAGGCCAAGTCGCAAGCCAACCTGGCCAAGGCTGACGCCGACGCCGCCCGCGCCCAGGCCGACGCCGCCGCCAACAGCGCCCGCGACGAAGCGGCCAAGAACGCCGCGCTGCAACAGCAGCTGACCGACCTGAAAGCCAAGCAGACCGAGCGCGGCATCGTCATCACGCTGAGCGACGTGCTGTTCAACGTCGACCGCGCCGAGCTGAGCGCCGAAGGCATGCGCACCGCGCAGAAGATGGCCGACGTGCTGCTGCAGGAACCGCAAAGCGTGGTGCTGATCGAAGGCTTTACCGACAGCACCGGCAGCGCCGCGCACAACCTGGAGCTGTCGCAGCGCCGCGCCGAATCGGTGCGCAACGCGCTGATCGGCCTGGGCGTCAAGAGCGACAAGATCGCCACCCGCGGCTATGGCGAAGCCTTCCCGGTCGCCAGCAACAGCGATGCCGGCAGCCGCCAGCTGAACCGCCGCGTCGAGATCGTGCTGTCGCAGAACGGCGCGCCGATCGCCACCCGTCACTAACCACGAAAGGAAAGCAGATCATGGCTGAATACACCCCCACCGGCATCGACAAGGAAGCCATCCGCGCGGCCGCGCGCAACCTGCAGGATGGCCCGGTCACGGCCGGCTACCAGGGCGACCGCACGGCGGTCATCAAGATGCTCAACGATGCGCTGGCCACCGAGCTGGTCTGCATCCTGCGCTACAAGCGGCACTACTACACGGTCAGCGGCCGCGACAACGGTTCGGTCAAGGCCGAGTTCCTGGAGCACGCGATGCAGGAACAGGAACACGCAGATTGGCTGGCTGAGCGTATCATCCAGTTGAACGGCCAGCCTGATTTCAATCCGGCAACATTGCTCGCACGTAGCCATGCCGAGTATGATGCATCTGACGATGTGCAATCGATGATCAAAGCCAACCTGATCGCCGAGCGTGTCGCCATTGAGTCGTACCGCCAGATGATCGAACAGATCGGCACGACCGACCCGACCACCCGCCACTTGTTGATCAAGATCATGGCGGTGGAAGAGGAACACGCGGACGATATGCGCGATTTGCTGGGATAATGATCAATTAGTGGCTATTTTGCAGTTTGCAGTACGGTTTTCACTTCACACAACCATAACAGGAGCTCCATCATGCTGGAACAAAACATCAGTACCGTGAATAACGACGTGAAAACTCTGGTTAAGGATGCGCAAGCATTGTTCACCGCAGCCACCGCGCTGACCGGCGAAAAAGCCGAAGAACTGCGCGGCCGCGGCATGCGCGCGCTCGACACCGCGCTGGCCAAGGCCCACGAAGCCCAGCAGAGCGCGCTCGCCGCCAGCAAGGAAATGGCCAAGCAGGCCGATGTCTACGTCAAGGAAAACCCATGGCGCTCGATCGCCGCGGCAGCCGGCGTCGGCCTGCTGATCGGCGTGATCATCGGCCGCAAGTAATCCATCGTGTCCGATGAGATGAACCGCCCGCCGGGCTTGATCGCGTCGCTGGGCAATATTGTCCGCAACAGCATCGGCCTGGTGCTGACCCGGCTGGAGCTGGCCGCGCTGGAATTGTCGCAGGTGCGCAATCACCTGCTGCAACTGGTGCTGGTGTTCGCGCTGGCCGTGGTGGCGGGCTGCTTCGCGCTGGCCTACGGCACGGTGACCATCGCCTACCTGGCGTGGGACGCGATCGGCTGGAAGATCCTGCCCATCATCACCGGCGTGTTCCTGCTGATCGCGATCGGTTTGATCGTGTACGCGCGCGGCTTGATACGCAGCGGCAAACTGTCGATGCCGGCGACGATGGCGGAACTGAAGTCCGACCGCGACATGCTGTTGTAACCGGGAGAGCAGATGAGCAAAGAAGCTGAACGCGCGGCCGTCGAGGCGGCCAAGCAACGTCTGGTCCGTGAAGGCGAGCTGTATCGTATCAAGGTGGTGCACGCCAAGGCGCTGGTCGGCAATGCCCTGCAGCCGGACGCGCTGTTCCATGGCGCCGTCGAGCAGGCCGTCGGCATGGCCCAGGCCCGCCTCGGCGGGCTGTTGCAGCCGGGCGGCCTGAAGAATATCAACTTCAAGTCGCTGCTGCCGTATGCGCTGACGGTGGGTTCATTCATCGCCCGCAAGCGGCTGGTCAAGCCGGCCATCGGCGTGGCCGTGGCAGCCGGTCTCGGCATGGCGTGGCTGCTGCGGCGCAAACCCGCGCCGGAGCAGGAGTAGTCCCAGACGCCGCAACCGCGGCGTTTTTTTATTGGAGTCACAGATGAGCAGTGCTAAACCCGAATTGAATCCCCAGCGCTTGCGCGTGGTCCTGGTGTTGCAGGGCGGCGGCGCGCTGGGCGCCTACCAGGCCGGCGTGTTCCAGGCGATGCACGAGCACGGCCTGGCGCCGGACTGGATCGTCGGCACCTCGATCGGCGCGATCAACGCCGCCATCCTGGCCGGCAATCCCTACGAGACCCGCCTGAGCCGCCTCAAGGAATTCTGGGAAGGCGTGGCCCACCGCGACAGCTACGACATGAGCCGGGTGCCGGACATGCAGCGGCGCTCCAACGTGCTGCTGCAGACCTGGGACACCGTGATGCGCGGCGTGCCGGGCTTCTTCAAGCCGCGCTTCATGAGCCCGTTCGCCATGGGGACCGCGGTCGCGCCGGAGCAGGCCAGCTTCTACGACACCAGCGAGCTGGGTGAAACGCTCGAGCGCCTGATCGATTTCGATTACCTGAACGGGCCGGATGGCATGCGGCTGACGGTCAATGCGCTCAAGGTCACCTGCGGCACCTTGCGCAGCTTCGACAATCGCCAGCAGACGCTGTGCGCCGACCATGTGTGCGCCAGCGGCGCCTTGCCGCCGGGCTTTCCGCCGGTGCGCATCGACGGCGACCTGTACTGGGACGGCGGCCTGTATTCCAACACGCCGCTGGAGACCGTGCTGGACGATAACGAGCATGTCGACACGCTGTGCTTCATGGTGGACTTGTGGAACGCCGACGGCCCGGAGCCGACCACGCTGGACGAGGTGCAGACGCGGCAAAAGGATGTGACCTTCGCCTCGCGTTCCAAGCGCCACTTGCAGGACTACGTCGCCACGCACAAGCTGAAGCAGAAGCTGCGCGCGCTGTACGCGGCGTTGCCGGAGCAGGCGAAGTCGGAGCAGGGCAAGCAGGATCTGGCCGGGTTGGGCGGCGACAGCACGCTGCACGTGGTGCGGCTGGCGTATGCGGGGCGCGACTGGAATATGGCGGCCAAGGATATCAACTTCTCCAAGGGCTCGATTGAATGGCGCTGGGACCAGGGTTATCAGGATGCGCTGCGCGCCATCACGGCGGCGGGCTGGTTGAGCTTTGTGACGGAAGATACGCCGCTGGTCGTGCACGAACTGCCGCCGTTGCGGCAGCCGGTGCATGACCAGGAACGGGCGGCGTAGGTCTTAGTGGGGGTGGTTCTCCGCGCGGATCTGCGCGGCGTTCGCCATGTCCTGCTGATAGGTGGCGCGCGCCTCCTTCATGCAGGTGCTGCGTTCGGCGGCCGGGCCTTGTTTGCAGGCGAGGTTGGCCTCGGCCAGCGCGGCGCCGATTTCCTTGCGCAGCGTGCGCAATTGCGCGGCCGGGCTGGCGTCGTCCTGGTACCAGCGCGGCGGATCGCCCTTGGCGATTTCCGCCTTCTGCAACTGGACGTTCTGCGGCGGCGTGGTGTTGCTGCGCGCCTGCGCGGCGAAGGCGGCGCCTAGCAGCGCCGCGCCGATGATGAGGTGCTTGAATTGAGCCATGATGTCCTCCAGTGTCGTTACAGCCTGCCGGTCAGCAGCATGATCAGCAGGATCACCACCACCAGTCCGGTGATGCCGCTGGGCGCGTAGCCCCAGCTGCGGCTGTGCGGCCAGGCCGGCAACGCGCCGATCAATGCCAGGACCAGAATGATCAGAATGATGGTGCCCATGGAATTCTCCTTGTTGAGTGTTTGACTGCCGGTGCGGCAAGATTAGTAGCGATTAAGAACGATTAACAACGATTAATAACGGTACAGGCGGCCGTCGACCAGGCGTACGCGGTTGCCGGCGCGCAGGTCGTAGACGCTGTCCTGGTTGACGATGCGGTAGTCGCCGTTATCCATGCGCACGCTGATCTGGTATTGCTCGCGCGGCTGGCTGCGGTTCTCCTCCACCTTGTTGCCGACCACGGCGCCGCCGACTGCGCCGGCCACGGTGGCGGCGGTGCGGCCGCTGCCCGAACCGACCTGGTTACCCAGCAGGGCGCCGACCAGGCCGCCGGTGACGGCGCCGGCGCCGCTGGTGCCGGACTTGGCCTGCACGATCTGGATCGATTCGATGGTGCCGTAGGAAGCAGTGTCCGCCGGGTTGGTGTAACTGCCTTGTTGCTGCTGGCCGGTGCTGGCGCAGCCGCTCAGGACGGCGGTTCCTGCGATCAGCACGGCTGCTATGGTGGTCGAGTGTTTCATGTTGTCCTCCCGAAAATGTGTGATTCCAGAATAGACAGCGGTGCGGCGGGGGTCTGTGCGCTTCCGCACCCAGCCTGGCTATGTGCGGTCTGTGTACGCTACCGTACAGAGGTGGGCGGGGAAGGGGCGTAAAACCTCTACATCGGTAGCGGGGACATCAAGTACCGCTGGCTGACAAACCACTGTTAATCACCCTCCAAGGAGAATGCTATGAAAATCGCACACAAAATCGCTACTGCCCTGTTCACCGTTTCGCTGCTGGCCACCGCCGGCTGCGCATCGACCTCGACCAAAGAAGGCACGGGCGAATATGTCGACGATTCCGTCATCACCACCAAAGTCAAAGCCAGCATCTTCAACGAGCCTAGCCTGAAGTCCACCGAGATCAACGTGGAAACCTTCAAGGGCACCGTGCAGCTGAGCGGTTTCGTCGCCCAGCCTGCTGATATCGCCAAGGCCGGCGAAGTGGCGCGCGGCGTCAAAGGCGTAACCGCCGTCAAGAACGACATCCGCGTCAAGTAAGTTGCACCTGCCGGCGCGGCATGCCCAACCGGGCGTGCCGCGCCGGGAGTTCTTTGTGAGCCATCATGAACCAGCCAGCTGCCGAACTTCCCCCTGACAACGCAGTGGCCGCCGATGGCGATCCACCCCGCATTCCCCTGCATGTCCACGCCCGCGGCCTCGCGCTCGGCGTCATCGCCACCGTGGCGTTTCTCTATGCGCTGCAATGGTCGCGCAACTTCCTGGTCCCCTTATTACTCGGCATCTTGTTCAGCTATATGCTCAGCCCCATCGTGTGCTGGCTGGAGCGCCGGCGCGTGCCGCGCGTGCTCGGCGCCACGCTGGTCACCGTCGCCATCCTGGGCGGCGTCTTCGTCGTGATCGACAAGGTGCAGGGCGAGTTCCAATCCATTGTCGAAGAGCTGCCCACCGTCAGCCATAAACTGTCGCGCCTGCTCACCGAGCGCGCGCATGGCGGGCCCAGTACCTTCCAGCGCATCCAGGCGGTGGCCACCGAATTGCAGCAAGCCACCGCCGGCGCCCAGGAACGCCGCACCGTGCGCAAGGCCGCGCCGCCGTCGCCGGACAGCGGCAGCCTGCCGGTGCTGGACTGGATCTGGGCCGGCTCGATGGGCGTGATGGGCTTCCTCGGCCAGGCCACCATGGTGATCTTCCTGGTGTTCTTCCTGCTGCTGTCGGGCGACACCTTCAAGCGCAAGCTGGTCAAGCTGACCGGACCGTCGCTGAGCAAGAAAAAAATCACCGTCCACATCCTCGACGATATCAATTCGTCGATCCAGAAATACATGCTGATGCTGCTCGTCACCAACGGCCTGCTGGCCTTGCTGATGTGGGTGGCGCTGCGCTGGATCGGCCTGGAGAACGCCGGCGCCTGGGCCATTGTGGCCGGGCTGCTGCACCTGATGCCGTACTTCGGCCCCTTGCTGATTACGCTGGCCACCGGCGCGGTCGCCTTCATGCAGTTCGAGTCGCTGCAAATGAGCGTACTGGTGATGGGCACTTCGCTGGCGATCGCGACGGTGGTCGGCACCGTGGTGGCGACCTGGATGACCGGACGCTTCGCCCGCATGAACGCGGCGGCGGTGTTCGTCAGCCTGCTGTTCTGGGGCTGGCTGTGGGGCGTGTACGGCTTGCTGCTGGGCGTGCCGTTGATCGTCATCGTCAAGGTGGTGGCCGAGCGCGTCGAGGGCATGGAAGTGGTGGCGGAACTGCTGGGCGAATAGGCCTGCGCGATCGGCCTTGTTTCTATGCGCCGGTCGGCTAACATGAGCATTACCAACACCTTGAGGAGGACGCCATGAGTCCAGAGCAAGACCGCCGCCAGCGACCGGGGACTTCGGACACCGCCGGCTGGCACTCCCTTGAATTTATCGTGCGCCACGCGCTGGAAATGCAGCGCGACATCGGCACCGCCAATGCGGTGGAGTTCTTGCAGAGCATAGGCATCAGCCCGCAGGTGATCAGCCGCGTGCTGGCGCCCGATGCGCAGGTGCGCGAGGCCGACCAGCAGGCGCTGGCCGAGTCGGTGCCGGTGGCCGACCTGCCGGTCGCCACGCGGCGCGCCTATCTGCGGCGCACGCTGGTGTGAGGCGGCGCTAGCGTTGCATGGCGCTGCGCCGGCGCAGGCTGCCCAGTTGCAGCGCGTACTGGCGCGCGAACTCGGCGCCGAGGAAGAAGATCTGCGCCGAGTAGTACACCCACAGCAGCAAGGCGATCACCGAACCGGCCGCGCCGAAGCTGCTGGTGACGCCGCTGTTGCCGATGTAAACCCCGATCAGGTATTTTCCCAGCGTGAACAGCGCGGCCGTGCCGGTCGCGCCTATCGTCACGTCGTGCCAGGACAGCCGTATGCGCGGCAGCATCTTGAAGATCACGCCGAACAAGGCGGCGATGACGACAAAGCCGATGATGAAATTGATGGCCGACAGCACCAGGCCGGCGTCGCGCCAGTAAGCGCCCCACAGGTTTTCCAGCAGGGCCAGCGCGGCGCTGACCACCAGCGACACCATCAGCAGGAAGGCCAGCACCAGTATCATGCCAAACGAAAGCAGGCGGGTGCGTATCACGTCCCAGGCGGTGCCGTGGGTGAGCGGCGGGACTTGCCAGATCTCGTCCAGGCTGGCCTTGAGCTCGGCAAACACGCTGGTCGCGCCGAACAGCAGCAGGGCGCCGGCCAGCAGGGTGGCGAGCTGGCCTTCCTCCTTGTTGCGGGCGCCGGCCAGCACCAGTTGCAGCGCCTGCGCGCCCTGGGCGCCGACCAGGCCGCGCAGCTCGCTGAACAACTGGCCCTGCGCCGCCTGCGGACCGTAGAACCAGCCGGCGATGGCCAACACCAGCACCAGGATGGGCGCCATCGAAAACAGCGTGTAAAACGCCAAAGCCGCGCCCTTGCTGCTGGCGCGGTGTTCAAACCATTCGGTAACTGTGCATCGCAGCACTGACACTAAACTTGGCTTCATCAGAAAAAAGCCCCGCTAGCAGAGCGGGGCTTGTGTTGCTTACTGCACGCGGCGTTCGATGGTGATCTGCTCGACTTCGACGCGACGGTTAGGTTCCAGGCACTTGATCAGGTCGGCACGTTTCTGCTTCTTGTCGTTGCACTCCGTCACAGGATTGGATTCGCCCTTGCCGACGGCGTTCAGGCGGTTGGCGGCGACGCCCTTGCTGACCAGGTAGTCCTTGACCGCGTTGGCGCGGCGCTCGGACAGCTTGAGGTTGTACTTGTCGCTGCCCAGGCGGTCGGTGTAGCCGGAGATGACCACGTTGTCGATGCCGGAGTTGGCGTTCAGCACGTTGGCGATGTCGTCCAGCTTGGGTTGGCCGGGCGCCAGCTTGGCGCTGTCGAAGCCGAACAGCTCGGTCGCCGACATCGTCACTTTCTCAAAGCGGGCCGGTGGCGGCGGTGGCGGCACCACGGCCGGGGCCGGCTGCGGCGCTGGTTCCATGGCGCGTGGCGGCGGTGGCGGCGGCGCTGCCGGCGCGGCTTTCGGCGGCGCGTTGAAGGCGATGTTCAGGCCAACCGTTGCGTAGTAGTTATTGCTCTTGCTGTTCGGGAACTCATTGCCGCGAATGAAGCCATGCACGTCGCGGATGTCGGCCTGGAAGGCGACCTGGTCGTTGATGTCGGCCTGGAAGCCCAGGCCGGCGCTCAGGTAGGGCGAGGTCTTGCTGCGCTGGCCGATGACGTTCAGGTTCGACTTGTCGTGTTCGGCGCCGATACCGACCAGCAGGAAGGGACGGAAGGTTTTACGGGAGAACATATACAGACCGTCCACGCCCAGCGTGTTTTGCTGGTAGCGCTGGCCGTTTTCACGGGAGCGGGCATAGGTGGTGCCGAGCTGTACATCCCAGTCCTGGTTGATGGCCTTGCCGAATTTGAGGCCGGCGCCGTAGCCGCGCTTGTCCACGCCGAAGTCCGAATCGGGCTTCATGGCGTTCAGGCTGGGCTGGATGTACCACGATGGATTGACGACCGCATCCTGGGCCAGGGCGGAAAACGACGCGCAGAGAACAGCGGCGGCGAGGGCGATTTTTTTAGTTTGGTTCACAGGTTTGCTCCCGATTTATTGATTGGATGTGTTTCATTGCCAGCAATGTTGAGGCACCGCTGTTGGACCGAAGATTAGGGATATTGGTGCAGCTCTTCTGTGCGCTGGCGTACCTAAGCTTGTGATGTATCAAATCCGGCACAGTTCCCGAAACTTAGTTCCGCGCCCCTTGTCACACCTTAAGTGCCAAGGATGATCGCTAATGTTCGTTGCCGCACAGACCAATGCGCTGCGAAAAGGCATTCTTGAGCCAGATGCAGAGAACGTAGCGAGATGCCCGCCGCCCGCCACGCCATCCGCTGCCACTAATCTCGGCAATTGTTATAAGGAGTGTTCCCATGCATGCAGTTAGACAACCTCAACATCTGGTCCAGAACGAGATGAAAGCCTCGCCGGAAATGCACGCCACCACAGCCAAGCTGATGCTGGTGGAACGTCCGGTCCCGGCGCCTCTGGACCGGAAGCCTGCGCTGTCGATGGCCTCTATCGAGCGGGTCCGCTCGACCTCGGCCACGCTGCGCCGCATCGAAAACATGCAAAAGCTGATCGGCGAATTGCAACTGCACGAAATGCTGGCCGATGAAATCGCCTGGTTCCTGAAGTTTTCGCCGTCCGGCGCCCGCAAATACATCCGCGACCTGCGCGAAGCCGGCGTGATCGAGCTGGCGCGCTATGTCGAAGGCACAGCCACCTACCTGGGCAAGGCCGTCTACCAGCTGACCCCCGACCCGGAACGCGTCAGCGCCTTCCTGGCCGCCATCGTCCAGCCGAAGCGCGAAGGCGCGCCGCCGCGCAAGGAACGTCCCGGCCTGCGCGAACAGGCGATGGCCGGCAGCGGCCGCCATTTCCACATCCTGGCCGACGACACGCACTATGCGATCCGCGTCAACCGCGGCCCGGTGATGCGCGATCCGCTGGTGGCAGCGCTGTTCGGCTCGGCGCCGTCGATGCAAAAAGAAGAAACCGTCTAAGCGCGACCGGTTGCGCACGCGTATGATGGAACGGCCGGGCATACCCCGGCTGTTTGCATATTGAAATGTCGACAAGGCCCCCCAACTAGCCTTGACTGGACATCTCAACGGACGCGCGGCATATGGAAGCTTTGACCTGGATCGGCCTGACGGCGCTGTTGATAGCGCTGCCTTTTTACTACCCGCGCTGGCGTTTGCGGCGGGTGCTGGCGCAGCCTTTGCCGGCCGAGGCGCAGGCCATCCTGCAGCGCAACATCCCGGTCTACCGCCGCATGGCGCCCGATCTGCAGCAGCAGCTGCAGCGCATGGTGGTGCAGTTCCTGCACCAGAAAAAATTCATCGGCTGCGAAGGCCTGGAAGTGAGCGACGAAATGGCCGTCACCATCGCCGGCCAGGCTTGCCTGTTGTTGCTGAACCGCCCCTCCAAAGTCTATCCGGCGTTGCACACCATCCTGGTCTACCCCAGCGCCTTCGTGGCGCAGCGCGCCGAGATCGGGCCGGGCGGGGTGGTCACGCCGGGCCACCACAGCATGCTGGGCGAATCCTGGGACGACGGCCGGGTGATCCTGTCCTGGGACGATGTCATATCCGGCCCCGGCCGCGGCCACAACGTCGTGCTGCATGAATTCGCGCACCAGCTCGACAGCGAGTCGGGCCGCGCCAACGGCGCGCCGTATCTGGGCAATCCGGCCAGCTACCGCGAATGGTCGGAAGTGCTGGAGCGCGATTTCCACAACCTGCGCCACAGCGCCATGTACCGCCAGCACAGCGTGATGGACCACTACGGCGCCACCAATCCGGCCGAATTCTTCGCCGTCGCCACCGAAACATTTTTCGAAAAGCCGTACCAGATGGCCGAGCACCACGCCGAGCTGTACGCCGAATTCCTCAAGTACTACCGGGTCGATCCGCGCGCGTGGATGGCGCCGCCGCCACCGCCGCCCGAACCCGCCTACGGCTGGGAGTCCAGCTGGTCGCATTGAACACCATCAATGCTGGAACTAGTGCATAATCGATTCAGCCGCGCACGCTGATGCATGCCGTCCGCCTGCGCGATCTGCGCAGGACAGAACGCTGTCGCGAGGCTATCAATATGCAATTTGACGAATTCGAATTCTTTTCCTCCGATGCCACCGGCGCGCCCGCCGTAGCGGCGCCCGCACCCGAGGCGGCGTCGCCGCTGGTGCGCTTGCAGTACCTGGTCGACAACACGCCGGCCATCATCTATTGCACCGTGCCCAGCGGCGACTTCAAGATGACCTTCGTCAGCAACAACGCCCTGAACGTGCTGGGCTACCATCCCGAGCAGATGGTGGCCGACCCCAACTTCTGGTTCGACCACATCCATCCCGACGACGCCCCCAGCATCTTTTCCAGCCTGGCGCTGGTGTTCAGCGAAGGCCAGCGCGCCTACGAGTACCGCTTCCGCGTCAGCGACGGCAGCTATCTGTGGATGCACGACACGCTGCGCCTGATCCGCGACGACAAGGGCGTGCCGCTGGAGGTGATCGGCTCGCTGACCGACATCACGGCGCGCAAGCGCATGGAGGAGACGCTGCAGGCCAAGGGCGTCGAGCAGCAGGCGCTGATCGGCGAACTGCGCAACGCCCACGAGCAATTGCTGCAATCGGAAAAAATGGCCTCGATCGGCCAGCTGGCGGCCGGCATCGCGCACGAGATCAACAACCCGGTGGGCTTCGTCAACTCGAACATGGGCTCGCTGAAGAACTACGTCGGCACCTTGCTCGGCGTGATCGAGCGCTACGAGCAGGCGGCCCAGCCGCATCCGGCGCTGGCGGCGCAACTGGCGGCGCTGCGCGAACAGGCCGACCTGGAATTCCTCAAGGAAGACGTGACCGACCTGGTGCGCGAATCGATGGACGGCCTGAAGCGGGTCAAGGACATCGTCCAGGCGCTGAAGGATTTTTCCCACGTCGGCGAGACCGAGTGGCAGGTGGCCGACCTGCATCACGGCCTCGACAGCACGCTCAACATCGTCAGCAACGAGATCAAGTACAAGGCCCGGGTCGACAAGCAATACGGCACGCTGCCGCCGGTCACCTGCCTGGCCTCGCAGCTGAACCAGGTGTTCATGAATCTGCTGGTCAACGCCGCCCACGCATTGCGCGAGCAGGGCGTGATCACGCTGCGCACCGGCGCCGCCGACGGCTGGGTGTGGATCGAGGTGGGCGACAACGGCTGCGGCATCGCGCCGGAAAACCTGCACCGCATCTTCGAACCGTTCTTCACCACCAAGCCGGTCGGCAGCGGCACCGGGCTGGGCTTGTCCTTGTCGTACGGGATCGTCAACCGCCACGGCGGCCGCATCGAGGTGGCCTCGGTGGTCGGCCAGGGCACGCGCTTCACGGTGCACCTGCCGGTGCAGCCGCCGCAGGCGGCGGCGCCCGCATGACGGCTACAGGATCACGGCGCCGTCGTCGTCGCGCTTGACGTCCAGCAGGCCCGGTTCCTCGGCCTCCAGCCGCTGCGCCTCCAGCTCCTGCGGCGACAGCGGCGGCGGCGCCACCAGCGCCGCGCGCTGCGCCAGCGCCTGCCGCACGACCTGCTCCAGCTCGGCGGCGTCCCAGGGCTTGCTCATGAAACGGAACGCCTGCGCCTGGTTGATGGCGCTCAGCACCGTGGTGTACTCGGTCGAGGCGCTGAGCATGATGCGCACCGTGTTGGGCGCCACGTCCCGCAGCGCTTGCAGCAGCTCGCCGCCGGTCATCTGCGGCATGTTGTAGTCGCAGATGATCAGGTCGTAGTCGCAATAGCAGATGCGCTTGAGCGCGTCGTAGGGATCGAGGCAGGTCTCGATCTGTGGCGGCGCCTCGCGCAACATTTGCAGCAGGGCGCGCTGCAGGGCGTTGAGCACGTTGATCTCGTCGTCGACCAGCAGGATCTTGCTCATGCGTCCCCCTTGGGATTGCGGATCCAGATCGACAGCCGGCCGCCGGCCTTGGTCTCGAAGTCCTGCACCTGCTGGATCATGCGGGCGTCCAGCACGTGCTCGATCGACAGCAGCATCAGGCCGTCGCGGCTGATCAGGTCGCGCGCCAGCACCATGCCGGGCAGCAGCTCGCCGGACAGCACTTCGACTCCGGCGCCGGTGTCGGCGCCGCCGTCGATGATCTGGCGGAAGGCCGTCACCACGTTGGGATCGTAGCGCTTGCCGCTGGCGTCGAGGATCAGCGTCTTGGCTTCGTCCGGCCGCAGGTGGCGCTGCACCATCGCCCCCTGTTGCAGGTTGTAGTAGTCGGCCGCCAGCGCCAGGATGCGCGCGCCGAGCGGGATCGCCAGGCCGGCCAGGCCGTCCGGGAAGCCGTTGCCGTCGAAGCGCTCCAGCTGGCCGCGCAGGATGGTGGCGCTGCCGCGCAAGTCCTCCAGCGGCATCAACAGCTCGGCGGCGCGCTGCGGATGCTTGCGGAACAGGCCCAGCGATTCGCCGTGCAGCATGGTCAGCGGGGTTTGCAGCAGTTCGTCGGAAAAGCCGATCTTGCCGATGTCGTGCAGCAGCGCGGCGATGAAGATTTCCTGGGTGGCGCGCGCGTCCAGCTCCAGCCGCACCGCCAGCTGGCGCGCCAGCTCGGCCACCAGGCGCGCGTGGCCGGGCCGGTTGTGCGCGCGCAGTTCGATCATGCTGGAGAAAATCTTGATGGTGGTGACGAAGTTGCTCTTGAGCTTGCCGTTGGCGGTGGTGGTCGCCTCGTGCTCGGCCTTCAGCTGGCGGGTGCGCGCCTCGACCTTGGCCTCCAGGCTCTGGTTGAGCGTCTTCAGCTCCTCGTTCTGGCGCAGGGTCAGCGCTTCCAGCCGCACTTTCTCCTGCTCCAGCTGGCGCCGCTCCAGCGCGTGGCGCACCAGCAGCAGCATGTCGCCGTCTTCCCACGGCTTGGTGATGTAGCGGTAGATCTCGCCGCAGTTGATGGCGTCCTGGATCGACTGGATGTCGGAATAGCCGGTCAGCAGCAGGCGCATGGTGTCCGGCCAGCGCGTCCGCACCTGCGCCAGGAACTGGGCGCCGTTCATTTCCGGCATGCGCATGTCGGAGATCACCAGGTCGACCGGTTCCTTCTCCAGAATTTCCAGGCCCAGGGCGCCGCTCTCGGCCAGCAGCACCCGGTAGCCGGCCGGGCGGAACAGGCGCCGCAGCGAGGACAGGATGTTGGGCTCGTCGTCCACGCACAGCAGTGTGGCGATGCTGGCCGGCACGGCCGCGGCGGACAGCGCGCTGCTCATGGCGCGCTCCCGTCGTCGCTGGCCGCTTCCGGCTGGTTGATCGGCAGCCGCACGCGGAAGCGGGTACCTTTGCCGAGTTCGGTTTCGACGTCGATGTGGCCGCCGTGCTTCTGCACGATGCCGTAGGCCAGCGACAGCCCCAGCCCGGTGCCCTTGCCGACCGCCTTGGTGGTGAAGAAGGGGTCGAAGATGCGCGACAGCGTGTCGGGCGAAATGCCGCTGCCGTTGTCGGCGACGTCGATCCACACGTTGTCGCCGTCGGTGCCGGTGCGCACGGTGATGCGGCCGCGCTGCTCGCCGATGGCGTGGGCGGCGTTGACCACCAGGTTCATCACCACCTGGTTGATCTGCAGCGGCAGGCACTGGATGTCGGGAATGTCGCCGTATTCCTTGACCACGTCGGCCTTGTACTTGACCTCGTTGCCGACGATGTTGAGGGTGGAGTCTATGCCCCGGTGCAGATTGGACCAGACCCAGTCCTGGTTGGCGTCGACCCGCGAGAAGTCCTTCAGGTCCTGGACGATGTGGCGCACCCGTACGATGCCCTCGCGCGACTCGGCCATCAGCGACGGGATGTCCTCGCGCAGGAAGTCCAGGTCGATCTGCTCGCGGCGGGCGCGCAGCGCGGCCGCGGCGGCCGGGGCGCCGATGTCGGCCTCGGCCTGCTGGTAGGCGTCGAGCATCTCGAACAGCTGGTCCAGGTAGGTCTGCAGGGTGGTGAAGTTGGAAAAGATGTAGCCGATCGGGTTGTTGATCTCATGCGCCACGCCGGCCGCCAGCTGGCCGATCGAGGCCAGCTTGTCGGCCTGCACCAGCTGCTGCTGGGCGCGCGACAGTTGGCTGTTCAGTTCGGTCAACTCCAGGTTGCTGCGGCGCAGTTCGGCCTCGGCCAGGTGGCGCTGGCGGATGTCTTCCTGCAGCTGCTCGTTCATGTCGGCCAGCTGGGCGGTGCGTTTCTCGACCACGTTTTCCAGGTTGTCGTGGGCGCGCCGCAGCGCGTTCTCGGCCACCCGCCGCTCGGTGACGTCGCGCAGCGTTTCGATCGCGCCGACGATCTGGCCCTGGTGGTCGCGCAGCGGCGCCGCCGTGAAGTGCAGCCAGTGGCCGCTGGCGCCGATGTTGGGGAAGAAGTCCTCGGCCTCGTAGGCGCCCGGGATCAGCGCCGAGGCGCGGTACTTGCCGGGGTAGTGCTTTTCCAGCAGGTGGTCGTCGCCGGCCACGATCAGGTCGGCCAGCACCGGGCGCTGCTTGGGGTAGAAGGCTTGCCAGTGGTTGCTGGTGCCTATCATGGCCAGCTTGCTCCAGCCCAGCAGGTGCTCGCAGGCGCGGTTCCAGTGCGTGATCACATGCCGGGTGTCGATGGCGAAGGTGGCCACCGGATGGCCGTCGAAGAACTCGGACAGCGCGAACGCGGCGTGCGCCGGCGCTTCGGCGTCCGGCAGCGGCGGGATGGCGGCGGCGCTTGGGGTGGCGGGGGCGGCGGTGTTCATGTCGTCAGCATCTTGCACATGGTTTCGAACAGCTGTTCGGTCTCGCCGAACACGCCGGCCCAGGCGGCGTCGCTCAGGCCCAGCGCCTGCCACGCGGCCAGCGACAGCGGCGGCACCTGGTCGTCCTCCTGGCCCGACAGGTCGAGCGCGTGGGCCAGGATGTTGGCCGCGTAGATCACGCTCGACAGCGTGGCCGGCTTGCCGTCGGCGGCGCGGTGGTGGTCGGCCACGGCGGCCTGGATCGGAGGCGGGAACTTCCAGTGCTTGGCCAGCGCGCTGCCGACGCTGGCGTGGTCGATGCCGAACACGGCCAGCTGGGCCGGCGCGGCGCTGCAGTCGTGCTGGCGGCGGTAGTCGTGCACGCGGCGGTAGTCTTCGGGGAAGCGGGTGGCCAGCACCAGCGTGCCGAGGTCGTGCAGCAGGCCGGCGGTGAAGGCGGTGTCCGGGTTCACGCGCACATGCGGCGCCAGCACGCGCGCGCACACCGCGCTGGCGATCGAGTGGCGCCAGAAGGCCGGGAAGTCGAACTGGTTGCCGGGCGCGGGCTTGAAGCTCTCGGTCACCGAGCAGGCCGTCACCAGCGTGCGGATGGCGTGGAAGCCCAGCACCGAGATCGCCTGCTGGATCGAGGTGACCTTGGACGGCATGCCGTAGAACGAGGAGTTGGCCAGGCGCAGCGTCTTGGCGGTGAGCGCCTGGTCGAGCGTGATCTTGGCGGCCAGCGCGTGGGTGTCGATGTCGTCCTGGTCCATGCTGGCCAGCAGTTCGTTGACCACCGCCGGCAGCGAGGGCAGGTCGCGCACCGCCTTGATGATGTCGTCGGCGGTCATGCGGGCGGTCCTTCGCGGTAGGCGCGCAGGCGCTGCAGCAGCACGGCGCCGCCGTCGCTGTCGGCGCTGTGGCGGAACAGGCGCTCCAGCCGCGCCAGTTGCAGCGCGCGGGCGCGCGCCAGTTCGGCCGGATCGGGCGCGTCGGCCTCGCTCCAGACCACGCAGCGCTCGATGCCGCGCCGGCGCAGCGAGGCCAGCGTGGCGGTGGTCAGCGTGGCGTCCTGCGGCAGCAGCACGCCGCCGTGGGCGTCCAGCAGGGCGGCGGCCAGGGTCATGCCTTCGACGGCTTGCTCCAGGCCGATTTCATTGCGGTGGGCGGTGACGCTCATCGATTGGTCTCCATGATGCTAAGGGTGATCAGGCTGCCGCGTGAAGCCGAGTGCTCGCCCATCGGGTAGCACATCACGGCATAGCGCTGGCCGTCGATGTCGGCCAGGTGGTGGTGGGGTTGGCCGCTGCCAGCCTGGTCCTCGGCGCCGTCGGCCGGGAACAGCGCGGGCAGCACGTGGCAGGCCTCGTTGCCGAGCAGTGCGCCGCTGTGGCGGAACAGGCCGGCGGCGGCGCCGTTGATGAAGGCGATCATGCCGGAGTCGTCCATGCCGATCACCGCCAGCGGCAGGTGCTGCAGCAGTTCGCGCGCGACGTTCAGGCTGATCTCGTCGCGGCTGATCTGGCGCTGCTTTTCCTGCAGCAGCTGTTCCATGCGGCGGTTGGCGGCGGCCAGCTCCTGGTTGGCGCTGCGCACTTCCAGGTGCAGGCGCTGGTTGTCGTCGGCAATTTCCTTGACCCGGAAGGCGTCGGCGATGTGGCCGCGCAGCTGCTCGTCGTCCCACGGCTTGGTCAGGAATTTGTAGATCGCGCCTTCGTTGACGGCGTCGGTCACCGACTGCAGCTCGGTGTAGCCGGACAGCATGATGCGTATGGTGTCGGGCACCAGCTCCCTGGCCTTGCGCAGGAAGTCGGCGCCCAGCATGCCGGGCATGCGCTGGTCGGAGACGATGACGTCGACCGGATGCTCGGCCAGCACGGCCAGGCCCTGTGGGCCGTCGTTGGCGGTGTAGATCTGGTAGTGGTCGCCGCGCAGCAGGCGCTTGAGCGCGGCCAGGATGTTGGGCTCGTCGTCCACCAGCAGCAGGCGGCGCTGCGGCCGGTGCATGCGCAGCAGGTGGCCCGGCAGCGCGCGGCCGCTGGCCAGCAGCTGGTGCAGGTCGGTCGAGGCCAGCGGCGGCGCGAAGAAATAGCCCTGGATCTGGTCGCACATATTGCGGCGCAGGAAGTCGCACTGGGCTTCCGTCTCCACGCCCTCGGCCACCACCTTCATGCCCAGGTTGTGGCCCATGGCGATGATGCTCTTGGCCATGGCGGCGTCGTGGCTGTCGGCCACCACGTTGCGGATGAAGTCGGCGTCGATCTTGATGGCGTCGAAGGGATAGCGCTTCAGGCTGCTGAGCGAGCCGTGGCCGGTGCCGAAGTCGTCCAGCGTCAGGTTCAGGCCGCGCGTCTTGAAGCCGGCCAGCAGGTCGTCGCAGGCGGCGCCGGCCTCGTTGAGCGCGGTCTCGGTGATTTCCAAGGTCAGCGCGGCGGGGGTGATGGCGTAGTCGTCCAGCATGGCGGCGACGGCGGCGCCGAAGCCGGGGTCGCGGAACTGGCTGGGCGCGACATTGATCGCCACCCGCAAGTCGTTCTGGCCGCCGCGGCGCCAGGCTTGCAGGTCGCCGCAGGCGCGCCGCAGCACCCAGTGGCCGATGGCGGCCGTCATGCCGGCCGCCTCGGCCTGCGGCAGGAAGGCGTGGGCCGACAGCAGGCCGTGTTCCGGATGTTGCCAGCGCACCAGCGCCTCCAGGCTGACCACGGCGCCGCTCTGCAAGTCCACCAGCGGCTGGTACAGCAGGCGCAGCTCGTCCTGCGCCAGCGCCTGTTCCAGCGCGCTGAGAAACGGCTGGTCCGGGGCGGGCATCACGGGTGGGACATCGTGCGTTTGCGTGGCTGCATGCATGGGCGCGCCTAGCGAATTAATAGCTTCTGGATATCGAAAACCCGAATTGATTATACGGCCACACCAGTTTTGTGGCGTGTACGCCGGCCGCCTTTTTTTGCCGCCCGCCGATTTGCGCGCCATTGTTGCTTATTGGGGACTAAGCCAGCGCTGGCGGCAATTTTGGGTATGATAGTCGCTACAATAAAAAAACCTGGCACCCGTCGGACTAACGCGTTTTGATAGGGGGATGCGGCAATGGCACAGGCATGGGTAGTGCTCACTCGTCCAGACGGCCGCGACGTGGCGGCGCCGTCCGAAGCGCAGATGGCGGCGGTGCTGGCGGATGTCTACAGCGGCAAGACCGCCAGTCCCGACGGCGGCCCCGGCAGCGCCGTGCTGCGTTTCGGTTATGACGACGGCTTGATGTATGAGGTCGAGGTGTCCACCGGCGGCCGGGTGCGCTTTGCCGAATGGTCGGACCGCGATTGCGAAATCGCCCTGGCCGGCCCGCGCGTGATGACGGCGCTGGCGCAGGCCGACGCGCTGCAACTGTGGCGCTTGCTGGCGCAGCGGCAGGTGGCCAAGATCCGCAGCCAACCCTGGCTGGAGGCTGGTTGAACCGGGCTTGCGGGCTTAGCGGCGGCGCTGTTCCTGGCGCGTCTGGCAGGTGATGCACAGCCGCGCTTCCGGCCGCGCGTTCAGGCGCGAGTAGCCGATCAGCTCGCCGCAGCTCTCGCACAATCCATAACTGTGCTCGTCGAACTTGGCCAGCGCATGGCGCACGATGTGCAGCTGGCGCGCCGTGTGCTCGGCCGCCTCGTGCACCAGCGCGTTGAGGGTGCGCTGGCTGGCGTTGTCGGCCGGCGACGCTTCGGCCTCGTGCGGCGGCGGCGCGCGCACGTCGGCGCTGCGGTCGAGATCGTCCGCCAACTGGCTCAGCAGGGCAGCCCGCGCGCGCTCCAGCCGCGCCTGCAACGCCGTCCATTGATTGTCATCGAGTCCATTCATGCCGCGCACTCCTTACGGCATTGGACCTGCGCGGCGCGATTTTGTTCGGCGCGGGCCGGCTTGGACCTCGGCCTTAAGGCGGCGGGGCCAGCGCGTCCAGGTGGTGCTTGAGTTTTTCCAGCGGCGTGACGATGCGTTCCGGCTTGCCGGCGGCGACCGCCGCGCCCAGCGACAGCAGCTCGGCGCAGAGGTCGACCAGGTCCTTCACCTTGTCGATGCGGGCGACGGCTTCCTGGGCGCGGCGGGTTTGCTCCAGCAGCTGCTGCTGGGCGCCGCCCAGGCCGTTGGCGGCCAGCTTGGCGCTGTCCAGGTACAGGCTGTTGGCGCGCTGGCGCAGCAGCACTTCGTTTTCAAACAGCGCCTGCGCCGTGCCCTGCGTCATGGCGGGCGCGCCGCCCGGCGCCCGCTTGCGCAGGGCGCGCATCAGTTGCGCGTGCAACGCGTCGGCGCTGGCGGACAGGCTGTCGCCCAGCGCTTCGATATCGTGCTGATCGGTCATGGCTACTCCTTGCCGGGTTTATTGTTGCGGGATCTGGCCGAGCAGCGCGCGGTGGCTTTGCTCGATGGCGGCCAGGTTGTTTTGCGCCAGCGTGTTGCGCAGGCCGAACAGGTGGTATTCGGCCTGGCGGTCGTGCTGCTGGGCCTTGGCCAGCGCCAGCAGCAGGCGGTCGCGGCGGCTGTCGAGGAAGGGGATTTCGGTCTCCAGCATGCCGAGCACGATTTTTTCCTCGTTGTCGCTGGTCTTGCCGTACAGGCGCAGCAGCGTGCGCATGGCGCCCAGCAGTTCCTGCATCGCCTGGTGGCCGTCGCGCATCAGTTCCTGCACGGCGGCTTCCTGCGCCGGCCGGGTGAGTGCGCGCGCCAGCAGCCGCGTCAGGCCGGCGTAGGCGTTGACGTGGCGGTCGTCGATGCCGTTGTCCGGCCAGGCCTTGATGCCGCCGCTCATGGACTTGACCTGGTCCTCGAGGTCGTACTGGTGGTCGCCGGCCAGCTGGCCCAGCGCCTGCATATAGGCTTGCACGCCGGCCTGCAGCTTGACGAAGTCGTCGCAGGCGGCCTGGCGCTGGCTGTCGAGCTGGCGCTCGCGGGCGTCGGCGGCGGGATTCAGGAAGGGTTGTTCGCGCTGGTAGGTGTGGCGGTAGCGCTCGGTCAGTTCATGGTAGGCGCCCAGCTTGGGCGACTGGGCGGCGAAGGCGCGTACCTCCGCCATCCGGGGCGTGCTGCTGGCGCAACCGCCAAGCAGGGCCAGCAATCCGAGGATCAGCAATGCACGGGTGAGTTTCATGGGCGCGCTCCACAAAGTGTGTAGCTATTTTTGTCCCGGCTGAATAGCTCCGTGTTGCGAATGCGCAGATCAGGTGGCCAGTGCCTGGCGCCAGCCCAGGCCGGCCGTGGTGTCGCCGGCCGGCAGGTATTCGCAGCCCAGCCAGCCGTCGTAGCCGATGGCGTCGATGTGGCGGAACAGGTGGCGGTAATTGATCTCGCCGCTGCCCGGTTCGTGGCGGCCGGGAGTGTCGGCGATCTGCATGTGCTTGATCATAGTCAGGTGGGCGCGGATCGTGTTGCTCAGTTCGCCCTCCATGCGCTGCATGTGATAGATGTCGTACTGCAGGAACAGATTCGGGCTGCCGGTCTCGGCGATGATGTCCAGCGCCTGCTTGCTGTGGTTGAGGAAGTAGCCCGGCATGTCGTAGTGGTTGATCGGCTCGATCAGCAGTTCGATGCCGTGCGGCGCCAGCGCGGCGGCGGCGTAGCGCAGGTTGTCGACGTAGGTGGCGTGGGCGCGCTCCGGCGCCACGCCGGCCGGGAGCTTGCCGGCCATGCAGTGCAGGCGCGGGGCGCCCAGTTCGGTGGCGTATTCCAGCGCGCTTTGCACGCCGGCGCGGAATTCGTCCTGGCGGCGCGGATCGCAGGCCATGCCGCGGTCGCCCGCGTTCCAGTCGCCGCAGGGCAGGTTGAACAGCACCAGTTGCAGCTGGTGGCGGCGCAGGCGCTCGGCCAGTTGCTCGGCTTCGTAGGCGTAGGGGAACAGGAATTCGACGCCGTCGAAGCAGGCCTCGCGGGCCAGCGCGAAGCGTTCCAGGAAGGGCGCTTCGTTGAACAGCATGGACAGGTTGGCGGCGAATTTGGGCATGGCAGGCTCCGGGGAAATAGCTGGCAGCCGCTATCGTAACCGCAAATGCCGACACCCCGCACGCCGCTCCGCCTGGGGTCTGACCCCGTACGGGGTCAGACCCCGCTGTGGCGGGGCGAAAAAAAACCACCGCGAGGGTGGTTTTCCTGGAGCTTATCGGCCGCGGCCGCCGGAGCGGTGCTGGGCTGCCGAGCGCGGGGCGCTGGTGCCGGTGCGTGGACCGCCGCCGGCCGGCGCGCCTGGCGCGCGTGGCTTGCCGCCGCCGTTGCCGCCGCCGCCACCTGGCTTGGCGCCGGCTGCGGCAGGCTTGCCGCGTCCGCCGCCGCCGTTACGGCCACCGCCGCCACCGCCGTTGCGATGGCCAGGGCCGCCGCTGCGCAGTTGCACTGGCTGTGGACGCGCGTTCAGGTCCGGCTCGAAGCCAGGGATCACTTCACGCGGCAGGGTTTGCTTGATCAGCTTCTCGATGTCCTTCAGCATGTCGTGCTCGTCCACGCAGACCAGCGATACCGCTTCGCCGGTGGCGCCGGCGCGGCCGGTACGGCCGATGCGGTGCACATAGTCTTCAGGAATGTTCGGCAGGTCGTAGTTGACCACGTGCGGCAGCTGGTCGATGTCGATACCGCGCGCGGCGATGTCGGTGGCGACCAGCACTTGCAGCTTGTTGTCCTTGAACTCGGACAGCGCCTTGGTGCGCGCCGACTGGCTCTTGTTGCCGTGGATCGCCATCGCGCCGATGCCGTCGCCGCCCAGCTGTTCAACCAGCTTGTTGGCGCCGTGCTTGGTGCGGGTGAATACCAGCACCTGCGACCAGTTGTTCGATTTGATCAGGTGCGACAGCATCGGATGCTTCTTGTCGCGGTCGACCGGGTGGATCAACTGGGCGATCACTTCGACCGCCGAATTGCGGCGCGCCACTTCGATCATGGCCGGCTTGTTCAGCAGGCCGTCGGCCAGGGCCTTGATCTCGTCCGAGAAGGTGGCCGAGAACAGCAGGTTCTGGCGCTTGGGCGGCAGCGCGGCCAGCACTTTCTTGATGTCGCGGATGAAGCCCATGTCCAGCATGCGGTCGGCTTCGTCCAGGATCAGGATTTCCACGTGCGACAGGTTGACGGTGCGCTGTTCCATGTGGTCCAGCAGGCGGCCCGGGGTGGCGACCAGGATGTCGACGCCGTGCTTGAGCTGCTTGATCTGCGGATTGATGCCGACGCCGCCGAAGATCACGGTGGAGTTCAGCTTGGTGTACTTGCCGTAGATGCGGACGCTTTCCTCGACCTGGGCCGCGAGTTCGCGGGTCGGGGTCAGGATCAGCGCGCGGATCGGGCGGGCAGTGGTGTTGCTGGTGATCGCCGCGCCTTTGGCGTCGGTCGACAGGCGGTGCAGGATGGGCAGGGTGAAGCCGGCGGTCTTGCCGGTGCCGGTTTGTGCGCCTGCCAGCAGGTCGCCGCCATTCAGAACGGCAGGGATCGCCTGCTGTTGAATAGGAGTGGGCGAGGTGTAGCCGGCTTCGGTAACAGCGCGGACGATAGCGTCGGACAAACCGAGGGAAGAGAATGACATGATGACTTTTTGTTAAGATAGGCCTGTCGCATTTGAAGCGCCAGTCGCAGGCAATCAGAGTGGATGACACTGCGGCTAAAGGACTGGTCAGAGCGCCGCAGGCCTGAGTATAACAGCTAAGGTCAACTCATGTTTCATATAGGAAATGAAAAAGGGCCGTAAGGCCCCTTTTTTTTGTAACAAACATTCTATTTTTTTGTTGCTCAGGCTTTCGGCTGCTCACCGAACGGCGACAGCAAGCCAACCATCTGGCTGAAGATCTTCGGGCTGGCGGCGATGATGTCGCCCTTGTACAGGTAATCGGATTCGCCGCTGAACTCGCCGACGATGCCGCCCGATTCCGTCACCATCAAGGCGCCGGCGGCGATATCCCAAGGCTTCAGGCCTTTTTCGTAGAAACCGTCCAGGCGGCCGGCGGCCACGTAGGCCAGGTCCAGCGCGGCGCTGCCCGGACGGCGCACGCCGTGGCAGCGTTCGGCCATGATGCCGTACATCTTCAGGTATTCGTCCAGCGCCTTGGCGTTGCCGGCCACGTAGCCGGTCGACAGCAGCGCGTTGGCGATGCGGTCCAGCTTGGTGACGCGGATGCGCTTGTCGTTCAGGTAGGCGCCGGCGCCCTTGGTGGCGGTGAACAGGTCGTTGCGGACCGGGTCGTAGATCACGGCCTGGGTGATCACGCCGCGCTGCGACAGCGCGATCGAGATCGAGTATTGCGGGAAGCCGTGCATGAAGTTGGTGGTGCCATCGAGCGGGTCGATGATCCAGGTGAATTCAGTCTCGTCGTTGGCGTTCTTGGACGGGCCCGACTCTTCGCACAGGAAGGCGTGGTCGGGATAAGCTTTGGACAGCACCTCAACGATGGCCTGTTCGGCCGCCTGGTCGACGTCGGTGACGAAGTCCTTGTGGTTTTTCTCGGTGACGATGACGCGGTCGAGGTCGAACGACGCGCGGTTGATGACGGCGGCGGCGCGGCGGGCGGCTTTGATCGCCGTGTTGAGCATTGGGTGCATGTAAGCTTTTCCGTTAAAAGAACGCTAACGCCCACCGGGGGCCTCAGCCTGCCCGGCAGCACATTAGTGTACAAGAGTGAATTAAAGAGCGGAGCGGCGACGACAGGTAAAATCCCGGGGAATTTGTGTGTCGATGCCGCGCAATAGCGCTATTTTAAATGAACCTGCCCGAAATCAACATGAATCTTTTCGGGCAGGCGGATTTATTTCGCTATTTCTTCGCAAATCCACTGCGGAACGCTGTCTTGCCGCAGCTGCCGCAAAATATCGCCGTAGTGCCGCACCACGCACAGGTCTTGCGCCGAATCGAGGGTTTGCCGCGATGGCCGGAACAGGAAGCCCCGATCGGCGGCCCGCAGCATGGCCAGATCATTGAAGGCGTCGCCGATGGCCAGGACGCGGTGTCCGCCCTGCTGCAGTCGTTGGACGGTTTCCTCCTTGCCGCGCCTGGGGAGGAACAGACAGCTGTCGATAAAGCCGTCGGCATCGACGGACAAACGGTGGCATTGCAGTTCGGGCGATCCCAGCAGGGAGGCAAAATGGGCCGCGAATTCGATAAAGGCGTCCGAAACAATCAGCACGCGATAGCGCGACCGCAACGTTGCCAGAAAATCGGCGGCCCCGTCGAGTGCCGGGAGCGCGGCGACAATCGCCTGGACATCCATCAGTTTCAAGCCGTGCTTGCGCAGCAGGGCGATGCGATGAACCATGAGGCTGTAGTAATCCGGCTCTTCCCTTGTCGTAATTTTCAAGCCGGGGATGCCGGCGACCGATCCGATGAACGGCCACATCTCCGGCGCCAGCACGCCCTCCAGGTCGACACACGCGATGTTCGTCATCTGCTGTTCCTTTTCAGTGGCTGAGATTGGCAAACGCCAGCGAAACGCCCAATGCCATCAGAATCGAGCCGATGGACTTGTCGATCGCGCCTTGAAGATTGACGATCCGCGAGCGCAGCAGCTGCCGCGAAAAGAACAGCGCAACCAGGCCAAACCAGAAAAAGTGGGTGAACGACATGAACAGGCCGTAGCCAAACTGGGTCGACAGCGGCGTCGCCGGATGCACCACCTGGGTGTAGGTGCTGACCACGAACATCGTCGTTTTCGGATTCAGTGCGTTGGTCAGGAAGCCATTGCCGAGCATGGCGAGCGGGGAGACGGCGCGCTCCTGGCTCAGGTCGATCGTCAGCTTGGCCTTGTTGGCGAACGTTTTCCAGCCGATGACAATCAAATACAGCGCGCCGGCAATTTTGATGGCGGTGAACAGCGCGGGCGAATGCGCGATGACCAGTGCCACGCCGAACATCGTATAGAACACATGGACCTGTACCCCGAGCGCGATGCCCAGCGCGGCCAGCAAGCCGGCGTTGCGGCCATAGAGATAGCTGTTCCGCGTGACCATCGCGAAATCCGGGCCCGGGCTGATGGTGGCGAGTATGGTGATCAAGGCGACGGCGATAAGTTCAGTCATGTTTTTCTGCTTTCTGAAAGCGGGAGAGGTCGCGGGACACGGTGCCGCGCGACACGCGGGGTAGTTATTTTTTGCGGAACGTCACGACCAGCACGTCGCGACTGCCGGGCTGATCGACGTCAAGCTGAACAATCGGGGTGACGCCGTGCAGCACGTGGTGATCGTTGACGATGGCCGCGTCGAAGGTGTCGGCCAGGGTGAAACTGTCTATCCTCTGGCGGTCCAGATCATAGATTTGCGTGCAACCGTTGACCACGTTCTTGCGGTTGACCATGAGCATCAGGACGAAATTGACGCCGTCGCGATGTATCCCCTCCGGCGTAGGCTTGCCCTCGGCGGCCAGTTTCGCGTCGATGCGGAACTGATGTGCTTCGATGTGCCAATGGGCGTATGGCGACAAGCGCCCGAAAACGCCGCAGCAGAACCGCAGGATCGCCGTCATCGTCGAGCCGTGCAGGATATGCGGCTCGATCGGCTGGTAGTGGCGCGCGATGCCGCCGTTCAGATTGTTGTAGCTCAGGCTCTGATAGTGCGGCTGGTGCGGCTCCACATAGACCACGTGGCTCGACGGCAGGGCCCGCAAGGTGGCATGCCGGCGCGAGCGGTAGCGGCCGCCGTCGGCCATGTATTCGTCGCACGGCAGATTGTTCCAGCTGTCCTGGAAGGCCGCCAAATCCGTCATGGGCTCGATGGCGCCGTCGGACAGGTATTGCTTCATCCGCTCGGCCGGAATGAAACTCCGGTCCTTGCGGGTGAGCAGATTGCAGAGATGGTCAATGGCCATGTCCGGCGCAGAAATATGGCCTTCATCCAATAGAATAGTCATGTTTGTAGTTTCCAGTCATGCATCGTTCGACGCAGGGTTATCAGTGAAAAATCATCGACCAACCACAGGTGGCGGACGACAGGCTTGCATTGCCTTTTAATTATCGATATATTCATGATAAGAAAAAAGCGATTTATACTTTCGATAACATGTGAGGAAAACTGACAGATAATGAGCAGACAGCCGCCCTTGAATTCCTTGCGTTTCTTTGAGGCCGCCGCCAGGCTGGGCAGTTTTGTGAAGGCCGGGGACGAGCTGCGGCTCACGCACGGGGCGGTCAGCCGGCAGATTCGTCTGCTGGAGCAATCGCTGGGCGTGGACTTGTTCGAGCGCCGCAACCGCGGCGTGTTTTTGACGCCGCAGGGCGAACAATTGTCGGCCGCCGCGCAGTACGCTTTCGAGCACCTCAACGCGGCGCTGGAGTCGTTGCGCAAACCCGTGCACCACCTGCCCCTGGTGGTCTCCTGCGAACCGACCATCTCGATGAAATGGCTGATACCGAGGCTCGGCGATTTCTATCGTCGGCATCCCGACATCCAGTTGCATATCTTCGCGTCCGGAGGACCGGTGGCGTTCCAGCGCGATGGCGTCGATGTGGCTTTGCGCAGGAACGACTTCAAGTGGGACGCCAGCGTGCATGCGGAAAAGGTGTGCGACGAATGGGTGGGCCCGCTCTGCGCGCCTGCGTTATTAAAGCGCAAGCAGCTGTCGTTGCCGGCGCAAAGAATCCTGCATACGTCCTCGCGCAAGAACGCCTGGGCCAGCTGGCGCGCCGTCACCAAAACCACGGCCGCGCACACCGGCAGCCAGACCTACGAGCATTTCTACCTGACGCTGCAAGCGGCCGGCGCCGGACTCGGGGTCGCCATCGGTTCGGTCTTCATGGCGCAAGAGGAGATCGACAGCGGGCGCCTGGTGGCGCCGTTCGGCTTTGTGCGCGATGGCTCCGAATATTGTTTGCTGTCGATGCTGCCGTTCGAGGCCGATCCGCGGCGATCGGCCTTCCTGAACTGGATACGTGCACAAATGCGGTTTGGCGCGCCCGGGAGTTAGGCCGCCGGGGAGGGGGCGGGTTAGAATTCGGGCTTGTGGGGCGTGCCGCCATCCCTTGTGTATCGATATTGAACCATACGCCATTTAAATGAACCTGCCTCAAATCAACACCAATCTTTTCAAACAGCTGCGATTCATCCTGGTCGAGACCAGCCGCGCCGGCAATATCGGCGCCGTGGCGCGGGCCATGAAAACCATGGGTTTCAGCGACCTGGTGCTGGTGACGCCCCGTTTCGAGCACGCGCTGGAAGACCCTGAGGCGGTGGCCTTCGCCAGCGGCGCCGGCGACATCCTGGCCGGCGCGCGGGTGGTCGGCAGCATGGCCGAGGCGCTGGACGGCATCAATTTCGCCGCCGCCGTGTCGGCCCGGCTGCGCGAATATTCGCCGCCGGTGCTGACCCCGCGCGAGGTGGCGGGGCAGCTGGCGGCCCAGCCCGAGCTGCGCGCGGCCCTGATTTTCGGCAACGAACGCTTCGGCCTGCCGAACCAGATCGTCGAGAAATGTAATGTTTTGATCAATATTCCGGCCAACCCGGACTACTCGTCGCTGAACCTGTCGCAGGCGGCGCAGGTGTTGGCCTACGAATGCCGGATGGCGCTGCTGGACGGCGCGCCGCCGGCCATGAATACGCGCCAGCCGAGCGGCGACGCCAACGAGATCGGCTTCCAGGGCGAGGCCGCCAGCGCCGCGCAGATCGAGGGCATGTACCAGCACCTGGAGCAGTCGCTGGTGGAGATCGGCTTCCTCGACGCCGGCAACCCACGCAAACTGATGCCGCGCCTCAAGCGCATGTTCGCCCGCGCCCAGCTGGAAACCGAGGAAGTCAACATCCTGCGCGGCATCGCCCGCCACATGGTGGGCAAGCGCAAGGACTGAGGCGTCGCTTGGCGCCGTGCCGCCGACTAGACGCCTTACTCTATTTTTTGCGCGCAAGGTTGTCCGCCCGTTCACGTACACTAGCTGGATTAAAAAAACGAGACGGACGGAGACATGACTACCCGCAGATCTTTCCTCAAGATCGGCGCGGCCGCTGCGATTACCCTCGCAGTCGGCGGCGTCATCTATCGCCTGGCGAACCCGCCGGCGCTGCCCCATCCCTTCACGCTGGACGGCGACGCCAAGGCCGTGCTGGCCGCCATCGTGCCGGCGATGCTGGGCCCGGTGCTGCCGGCCGAGACGGCCGCGCGCGCGGCGGCGCTGGAGGCCGCCATGACGCGCACGCTGGCGGCCATCCACGGCCTGCCGCTGGGCACGCAAAAAGAAGTGCAGGACCTGTTCGGCCTGCTGGCGCTGGCGCCCGCGCGGCGCTGGCTGGCCGGCGTGTCCGGCAGCTGGGAGCAGGCCGCGCCGCAGCAGGTCGCGGCCTTCCTGGAAAGCTGGCGCCATCACCGCCTCGACGCGCTGCAAACGGCCTACCTGGCCTTGCATGACCTGATCCTCGGCCCGTGGTATGCGGAGCCGTCCTCGTGGGCCGCGATCGGCTATCCCGGTCCGCTGAAGGAGCTGCAGAAATGACCAACACCAATATCCCGATCGCCGCCGCCAAAGGTCCGATACCCGACCCGATACGGGCCGGGCTGGCCGCCGGCTGGCGCGTCACCGACTGCGCGCGGCTGGACGCCGACCTGACGCTGGAAGCCGACGTGATCATCGTCGGCAGCGGCGCCGGCGGCGGCGTCAGCGCCGAGATCCTGGCGCTGTCCGGCCTGCGCGTGCTGATCGTCGAGGAGGGCGCGCTGCGCTCCTCGTCCGACTTCAACATGAAGGAGGCCGAAGCCTACCCGCAGCTGTACCAGGAATCGGCGGCGCGCAAGACGCGCGACAAGGGCATCAACATCCTGCAGGGCCGCACCGTCGGCGGCACCACCACCGTCAACTGGACCAGCAGCTTCCGCACGCCCGACATCACGCTGGCGTATTGGACCAAGCAGTTTGGCTTGAAGGACTACACGCCGGAAAAACTGGCGCCGTGGTTCGGCATGATGGAGCAGCGCCTCAACATCAGCGACTGGGCCGCCGCGCCCAACGAGAACAACGACCTGCTGCGCCGCGGCGCCGCCAAGCTCGGCATCCCGACCGGGCTGATACGCCGCAACGTCAACGGCTGCTGGAACCTGGGCTACTGCGGCATGGGTTGCCCGACCAACGCCAAGCAGTCGATGCTGGTCACCACCATCCCCGGCGCGCTGACCCAGGGCGCGACGCTGCTGACGCGCGCCCGCGCCGAGCGCTTCGTCATCCAGGGCGACAAGGTGGCGCAGCTCGATTGCGTGGCGCTGGACGACGCCGGCAAGCTTGCGACCGGGCGCCGCATCACCTTGCGCGCCAAACACTACATCGTCGCCGGCGGCGCCATCAATTCGCCGGCGCTGCTGCTGCGCTCGGGCGCGCCCGATCCGCACGGCCTGCTGGGCAAGCGCACCTTCCTGCATCCGGTGGTGATCTCGGCCGGCACCTTCGAGCAGCGCGTGGACGGCTACGCCGGCGCGCCGCAGACCGTGTACTCCGACCACTTCCTGCACAACAGCCCGATCGACGGCCCTATCGGCTACAAGCTGGAAGTGCCGCCGCTGCATCCGCTGCTGCTGGCCACCACCACCGCCGGCTTCGGAGCCCAGCACGCCGGCGACATGGCGCAATTCCCGCACAAGCAGGCGATCCTGGCGCTGCTGCGCGACGGCTTCCACGCCGACGCGCCCGGCGGCAGCGTGGCGCTCGACAGCCGCGGCGCGCCGGTGCTCGATTATCCGATCAGCGATTTCCTGTGGGACGGCGCGCGCCGCGCCTTCCTGACGATGGCCGAGATCCAGTTCGCCGCCGGCGCGCAGGATGTGTCGCCGGTGCACGAGTCGGCGCCGCGCTACACCAGCTGGGCGCAGGCCAGGGCCGGTATCGCCGCGCTGCCGCTCAAGCTGCTGGCGACGCGGGTGGTGTCGGCCCACGTGATGGGCGGCTGCACCATGTCGGACGACGAGCGCCAGGGCGTGTGCGGCGCCGACGGCCGCTATCACGGCCTGGCCAACCTGTCGGTGTACGACGGCTCGCTGTTCCCGACCTCGATCGGCGCCAATCCGCAGCTGTCGATCTTCGGCGTGGTGGCGCGGTTGGCCAGCGGCCTGGCGCAGCAGCTGACCGGCAAGCCGGCGGCGCGGCCGCTGCGCGCCTGATGCCGGCGGCGAGGGTATGATGGCGGCATGATCAAACGCTGGATTATCCTGTTGCTGGCAGTGCAAGCCGGCGCCGCGCTGGCGCTGGCGGCCGGCCTGTACCAACTGTGGCGGCCGGCCTGGCAGGCTCCGCTCAATGCGCCGCTGACGGCGCTGGCCTATGTCGGCATCGGCCTGGCTGCGGTGCTGCTGGTGCGGGTGGCGCTGTCGGTCAACAACTTCCTGCTCAGTTCGCGCGCCGGCAAGGGCGACCCGACGCCGGCCGCGCATGCGCTCAATCCGGCCAGCGCCGCCAGCCTGTTCCTGCATGAATTCAGCTCCTCGATGCTGACCTCGACCTACTACATGCTGCGTCCGCTCGGCATGCAGTTGCAGCCGCAGGCGCGCGGCCTGCCGGTGCTGCTGATCCACGGCTACGCCTGCAACAGCGGCTACTGGCGGCCGCTGAGCGCGCAGCTGGCGCGGGCCGGCATCAGCCACTACGGCATCGACCTGGAGCCGCCGGGCGCCTCGATCGACGCCTACGCGCCGCAGGTGCAGGCCGCCATCGAGCGGCTGTGCGCGGCGACTGGCAGCAAGCAAGTCATCATCGTCGGCCACAGCATGGGCGGGCTGGTGGCGCGCGCCTGGTTGCGACGCTACGGCGCGGCCGCCGTGGCGCGCGTGATCACGCTGGGCACGCCGCATCACGGCACCGCGCTGGCCCATTTCGGACCGGGCGGCAACGCCGTGCAAATGCGTTACCGCAGCGAGTGGCTGGCGGCGCTGGCGGCGTCTGAGGCAAATTTGCAACGCAGCCTGTTCAGCTCCATCTATTCTGTCCATGACAACATCGTCGCGCCGCAGGATTCCAGCGCGCTGCCGGGCGCGCGCAACCTGGTTTTCGGCGCCATAGGCCATGTGGCGCTGGGTCGCCACCCCGTCATCCTGCGCTGCGCCCTGGACGAAATCGCCTCCGTGGCCCGATTGTGATTTTGTGTGAATATTCGCGTTGCTCGTTACTGTATGTTTATCGATGTGTACCCATGAACAACAGGCGGCGCAATGGCAACCGACTTCGGCACGCTCATCCTGAATGAAACGCCAGACGCTGTCGTGCTGACGTCGCTGGATGGAGAGGTCGTCTGCTGGACCAATGGCGCGCAAGCCATCTTCGGCTACAGCGCCGCCGAGGCGCAGGGCCGCACGCTTGCCGAGCTGATCGTGCCCGCCGGCCTGCTCGACGACGAGCGCGCCGTGCTGCAGGCAACCTTGCAGAGCGGCGCCGCCAACTATGAATCGATGCGCCACGCCAAGGACGGCACGCTGGTGTACATCGACAGCTCGTCCAAACTGGTGCATGACGACCAGGGCCGGCCCGAATATATTTTGTGGAGTAAAAAAGACGTCACCGCGTTGAAAGTGCTGCGCGACGCCAAGCTGGTGCAGGCGCGCTTCGCCGGCTTGCTGGAGTTGCTGCCGGACGCCATCATCATGGCCAACGCCGGCGGCCGCGTGGTGCTGGTCAATGTGCAGGCCGAGGCGCTGTTCGGCTATCCGAGCGGCGGCATGCGCGGCCTGGTGCTGGAGCAGTTGATGCCGGCGCGCTTCCGGCATGGCCACCTGGCGCACCGCAACGCCTACCATGAGCGGCCGCTGGCGCGCCCCATGGGCGGCGGCCGCGAGCTGTACGGCCTGCGCAGCGACGGCGTGGAATTCCCGATCGAGATCAGCCTGAGCCCGATCGTCACCGAGGAGGGCACGCTGGTGATGAGCGCGATCCGCGACACCAGCGAACGCCAGCGGATCGAACGCTCGCTGCAGGAAAAAAACGCCGAACTGGCGCGCGCCAACGCCGCCAAGGACCGCTTCCTGACCGGCATGTCGCATGAATTGCGCACGCCGTTGAACGCGATCATCGGTTTTACGGGTACTATGTTGATGAAGTTGCCTGGACCAATTAATGATGACCAGGAAAAACAGTTGCGGACCGTGCAAAGCAGCGCTCGACATCTGCTATCCTTGATCAACGACTTGCTGGAACTGACGCAGATTGAAACCAGCAGCCTGGCGCTCGACCTGAAGCCCATGCCCTGCCGCGCAGTGATCGACGAGATATTATTGCTGTTTGAGCCACAGGCACGGCACAAGGGGCTGGAACTGGAATTCGTCAGCGCGCCGGACGACCTGACCGTGGTCGCCGACCGCCGCGCGCTGCAACAGATACTGATGAATTTGCTCCACAATGCGATTAAGTTCACCGACCAGGGCCGCGTCGTGGTGCGGCTGGAGCAGGGCACGGTTCATGAGCGCGCCTGTGCGACGATCAGCATCAGCGATAGCGGCATCGGCATCGGTGAAGACGAGCAGGCCACGCTGTTCCAGGCGTTTTCCCAGCTCGACGCCTGCAAGGTGCGGCAGCTGGAGGGGACAGGCCTGGGCCTGCACCTGAGCCAGCGCCTGGCGGCCCTGCTGCACGGCGAGATTGTGTTTGAAAGTGAATCTGGCGCCGGGAGTATCTTCACCCTGGCGCTACCGCTGGAACGATGAATAAGGGGAGCTCAACGTGTCGGCACGTATCCTGATCATAGAAGACAATGCCACCAACATGGAGTTGATGGTGTACCTGTTGCGCGCCTTCGGCTACGTGCCCTTGTCGGCCAGCGATGGCGAGGCCGGCGTGGCCGCGGCGCGGCGGGAAGTTCCCGACCTGATCATCTGCGACGTCCACCTGCCCAAGCTGGATGGCTACGGCGTGGTGGCCGCGCTCAAGGGCGACGACGCGCTCAAGCACATCCCGACGCTGGCGGTGACGGCGCTGGCGATGGCGGGCGACCGCGAGAAACTGCTGGAGGCCGGCTTCGACGGCTACATCGGCAAGCCGGTCGAGCCGGACAGCTTCGTCAAGCAAATCGAGTCTTTCTTGACCGGGGCGGTGTCGGCCCCGGCTAAATCCGACATCGCCACGATCCTGATCGTGGACGACCACGTGCTGAACCGCGAATTCCTGATGACCCTGCTGGGCTACGGCGGCCACCGGCTGCTGGAGGCGGCCAACGGCGCCGAGGGCCTGACCATGGTGCGGGCCGAAAAACCCGACCTGGTGATCTCCGACATCCTGATGCCGAACATGGACGGCTACGAGTTCGTCACCCGCCTGCACAGCGATCCGCAGACGGCCGACGTGCCGGTGATCTTCTACACCGCCACCTACCGCGAGCGCGAGGCGATGGCGGTGGCGCAGTCCTGCGGCGTGCGCTGGGTGCTGCCCAAGCCGTCCGATCCCGAGGTGATACTGCGCACCGTGCACGAGGCGCTGGGCCTGGCCGAAGTGGCCGAGGACGAGCAGATGCCGTCGTTCGCGCCGGAGCCGCCGCAGGAAGGGCGCTTCCACAACATCGACGACAAGGTGGCCGAATACCTGGGCGAACTGGAATCGAGCAGCCAGCTGCTGTCCAAGTTCGCCCACGAGACCGACGAGACGGCGCCGGAAAACCTGACGCGCATGACGCAGCGCTTGACTAGTTCACTGTCCAGCCTGCAGGCGGTGAGCCTGCGGCTGACCGCGCTGATCGAGCTGGGCATCGAGCTGGGCGCCGAACGCGATCCGGGCGCGCTGGTGGAGATCGGCTGCCGGGTGGCGCAGAACATCTGCGTCTCCAAATACGCCTGCATCGGCGTGCTGGAGCCGGGCGCGGCCGAGCTGGCCTACTTCGCCAGCTGCGGCGCCGGCGTGCCGGCCCGGCAGATCGCGCTGGCGCCGCGCGCCGGCGTGCTGCGCGGCCTGCTGGAACAGCGCCAGGCCTGCCGCATCAACGACCTGAACGGCGACCCGGCCAGCATCGGCCTGCCGCCCAGCCATCCGCCGGTGCATTCCTTCCTCGGCGTGCCGATCGCCTCGCGCGAGCGCATCCACGGCTGGCTGTACCTGGTCGACAAGCTGGGCGCCGACGGCTTTTCCGAGGTCGACGAGCGGGTCGCCGCCACGGTGGCCGCGCAGATTTCGGTGGCCTACGAAAACCTGCTGCTGTACGACGAGATCAAGCGCCACCACGCCCAGTTGACGCTGGACATGAACGCCCGCATCCGCCTCGACGAAGACTTGCGCCGTTTCCGGCTGGCGATGGACGCCACCGCCGACGCCATCTTCCTGGTCGACCGCGCCGGCATGTGCTTTGTCGACGTCAACGTCACCGCCTGCCGCATGCTGGGCTACGAGCGCGAGGACTTCCTCAAGGTCGGCCCCAACAAGTCCATCGAGGGCGAACTGAACCGCCTGGAAGAGCTGTACGACAAGCTGCTGGCCGGCGACCAGAGCGGCGCCATGACCGAGCTGCTGCTGTACCGCAAGGACGGCTCGCCGCTGTCGGTGGAAGTGCAGCGCCGCACCCTGCGTTCCGGCCCCAGCTGGATCCTGGTGGCGGTGGCGCGCGACATCACCGAACGCAAGGAGGCCGAGCAGCGCCTGCTCAAGCTGGCCCACTTCGACACGCTGACCGGCCTGCCCAACCGCAGCCAGTTCTACGATTCGCTGAGCCACTCGCTGCGCCAGGCCAACGATCACAAGTGGTCGCTGGCGGTGCTGTTCCTCGACGTCGACCGCTTCAAGAACGTCAACGACACGCTGGGCCACACCATCGGCGACGAGCTGCTGCGGCAGTTCTCGAGCCGGCTGGTCGATTGCCTGCGGGTGCGCGACACCATCGGCCGCTTCGGCGGCGACGAATTCGCCGCCATCCTGATGCTGCCCGAGGGCGCGCAGAACGCCATCGCCGTGGTCGACAAGATCCGCGAATCGATGCGGCGGCCGTTCGACCTCAAGGGCCATGAAGTGACGGTGACGGCCAGTATCGGCATCTCGGTCTACCCGGACGACGGCGCCGATCCCGACACGTTGATCCAGTACGCCGACACCGCCATGTACCGCGCCAAGGAGGCGGGGCGCGACGCCTTCCGCTTCTTCACCTCGGAGATGAACGCGCAATCGCTGGCGCGGCTGGACCTGGAAAACGCGCTGCGCCGGGCCATCGACAACGAGGAATTCGTGCTGCACTTCCAGCCCAAGGTCCACATCGGCACCGGCCGCATCAGCGGCGCCGAGGCGCTGATACGCTGGAAACGGCCGGGCCACGGCATGGTGTCGCCGGCGCTGTTCATCCCCATCCTGGAAGAGACCGGGCTGATCGTGCGGGTCGGCACCTGGGTGCTGCACGAGGCTTGCCGCAAGATCGCGCTGTGGGGCAAGTCGGGCGTGGGCGCGGTGCACCTGTCGGTCAACGTCTCGGGCATCCAGTTCTTCGTCGGCGGCCTGGAGGAAGAGGTGCTGAAGGCGATCAAGGAACACGACATCGCGCCGGAACTGCTGGAGCTGGAGCTGACCGAGAGCTCGCTGATGTCCAACGCGGAAGAGACCATCACCGTGCTGCAGAACCTGAAGGCGCTGGGGATCCAGATCTCGATCGACGATTTCGGCACCGGCTATTCCTCGCTGGCCTACCTGAAGCGCTTCCCGATCGACAAGCTGAAGATCGACATCGCCTTCGTGCGCGAGGTGACCAGCAATCCGGACGACGCCGCCATCGTGCTGGCCATCATCAACATGGCGCACAGCATGAAGCTGGAAGTGATCGCCGAGGGCGTGGAGAAGGATGCGCAACTGGCCTATCTGCGCCGCCACGGCTGCGACGAGATGCAGGGCTATTACTTCAGCCGCCCGCTGCCGGAAGACGACTTCGAGGCGATGCTGCGCGAAGGCCGCTTCCTGCAGGCGCCGGCCGATGAAAACGTGGTCGAGCAGCAGACCCTGCTGATCGTCGACGACGACGCCTTCATGCTCGACGTGCTGACCGATTTCCTGTCGCAGGACGGCTACCGCATCCTGACCGCGCAGACCGCGGCCGAAGGCTTCGACATCCTGGCGCAGAACCGGGTGCAGGTGATCCTGTGCGACCAGTGCATGCCTTTGATGAGCGGCACCGAGTTCATGGAGCGCGTCAAGAACCTGGCGCCGGACACCTTCCGCATCATGCTGTCGGCCTACGCCGACCTGACGCCTATCATGGCCGCCATCAACCACGGCGCCATCGACCGCTTCTACACCAAGCCGTGGAAGGGTGCGGTGCTGCGCGAGAACATCCGCGAAGGCTTCCGCCTGCATGCGCAGGTGCACGGCGGCCACGCGCCGGCGCTGCCGCTGCAGCCGGTGCAGCCGGTTGCCGCAGACATCAAGGAGTGAGTTTGGGCCTATTCGATTTTTTCAAGTCCACGCCAACCGAAGAGAAATTTGCCCGACTGGCCCTGAAGGCCTTCGCCGACAGCGGCCACGCCGGACCGCTCAGCTATGACGCCAGCGAATTCCGGCTGGTCGGCGACAGCGGCAGTGCCGAGATCTACAACCTGCACAACGCCTACCGCGATTACTGCGAGGCCGGCCGCAAGCAGCGGCCCGAAGTGCTGGCCCACTACATCCGCAGCATGCAGGCGCCGACCATGCCGGCCACCTTTGCCGAGGCGCGCGCCGGCCTGCGCCCGGTGCTGCGCGGGCGCTCCATCCTCGAGTACATGCGGCTGATGCAGGCCGGCCTGCCCACAACGCAGCCGTTCAAGGACGGCTCGGCGCCGTTCAGCGCGGACAGCGTGCTGATGCTGGCCTACGACAGCCCGCATTCGATCCAGACCTTGTCGCAGACCGCGCTGACGGACTGGGGCGTTTCGTTCGAGGTGGCGCTGTCGGCCGCGCTCGACAATCTGCGCGACATGACGGTGGCGAACTTCGTGCAGGTGGCGCCCGGCCTGCTGCTGGCGGCCTGGGACGATTCGTATGAAGCCTCGCGCATCCTGCTGGCCGACCTGTTTTTCCGGCTGGAGGTGGGCGGCGATCCGGTGGTCATGATCCCGACCCGCAACCGGCTGCTGGTGGCCTCGTCCAACGACAGCGCGGCGCAGCTGACCATGCTGGCCTTGTCGCGCAGCTTCGCCAGCGACGAGGGCCGCAGTATTTCCGCGCTGATGTACCGCTTCGAGCAGGGCAGGGCGGTCGAGTACCTGCCGGCGCACGAGGAGGTGCAGGCCCAGCTGGCGCAGCTGAAAAAAATCTACCTGGCCGACGATTACGCCTCGCAAAAGCAGCTGCTGGACAAAGCCAACGAGCAGAACGAGGTCGACATCTTCGTCGCCACCTGCCAGCTGGTGCAGAGGAAGGATAGCGGACACCTGATCAGCTACGGGGTCTGGACCGAGGGCGTCGACACGCTGCTGCCGGAGGTGGACCTGGTGGCGCTGGTGCGGCCGGACGACAGCCGCGAACACGGCGTCGGCGCCCCCAAGCTGGTGGCCTGGGACGACCTGCGCGCCAGCATCCAGGAGCTGACGCACAGCGTGGAGGGCTACCCGGCCCGCTACCGCCTGCGCAACTTCCCCAGCCAGGACCAGTTCGACGCCCTGACGGCGCGCGAGTTCTGAGCCGCGACGTCAGGCAGGAACAACACATAGGCTAGCGCATCAGCAATAAATCTGGCTTACTATCAAGTTTGGTGATGGTTGAGTCCGGGGTTGATGATGCGCATGATGTCCAGTTTGTCCATATTGCTGCTGGTCGCCGGTATGGCGTCCGCCGCAGCGGACACGCCTGCGCTGAAAATCTATGGCATGGACAGCAAGCCGATCAGCTACACCGACACCGGCCAGCCGGCCGGCATGGCGGTCGAGCTGGCGCGCCGCATCCAGGACAAGCTGGGCCGGCATGACGTGATCGACATCGTGCCGTGGGCGCGGGCCCAGACGCTGGCCGAGGCCGGCCCTAACGTGATGTTGCTGACGGTGGTGCGCACCCCGGAGCGCGAGCGCCAGATGCAGTTCGTCGGCCCGATCTTCACCTCCCGCGTGGTGGCCTACGCGGTCAAGGGGCGGCTGGCCGAATTGCAGCGGCGCGACCCCGGCCTGTACAAGTCGCACGCCGGCGCGCGCCGCGGCAGCATCTTCGTCAACACGGCGCGCGGGCTGGGCTTCAACGTCACCGACGAAACCAATACCTCCGAGATCGCCGCCAAGATGCTGATGAGCGGCCGCTTCGACCTGTGGTTCGACGGCGAGGAACTGATGCCCGGCGCCATGGAGCGGGCCGGCCACCGGCCGGACGAGATCGAGGTGGCGCTGCGGCTGGGCACGGCCGAGGTGTATTTCGCCTTTTCCAACGGCACGCCGAAAGAACTGGTCGAGGCCTGGGCCGGCGCGCTGCGCGAGCTGAAACGGGACGGCGGCCTGCTGAAAATCCAGCGCAAGTGGATGGCCACGCCGCCCGAGCATTAGAAAACGCTCGCGTTTGGCCGCATCTTGCGGCATCAGCCCGGCATGTCCGCGTAAAAGCACGCACGGATGTTTCTAAGATAGTCTCATCGGTGTTATGCTTGCAGGAGAATAAACAGAGGTTTCCTTGCTATGCTACAAAAAGCACCCCGCCGTACCCGCGAACGCATACTTGAACTGTCGCTGCGCTTGTTTAATGAATTCGGCGAACCGAACATCACCACCACGGTGATCGCTGAAGAGATGAATATCTCGCCGGGGAATCTGTATTACCATTTTCGCAACAAAGACGACATCGTCAACTCGATCTTCGTCCAGTTTGAAGCCGAGATCGAGCGCATCCTGACCGTGCCCAACGGCCGCCGCTCCAACATCGAGGACGTCTGGCTGTACCTGCACCTGATGTTCGAATTGATCTGGCGCTACCGCTTCTTCTACCGCGACCTCAACGACCTGCTGTCGCGCAACCGCAAGCTGGAGCTGCACTTCAAGCAGATCCTGGCGCACAAGATCAAGGTCGCCAAACAGCTGTGCGAAGACCTGCGCAGCGAAAAATCGCTGGAAGCCTCCGACACCGCCATCGACGCCATGGCCACCAATATGGTGGTGGTGGCGACGTACTGGCTGTCGTACGAATACGTGCGCAACCCGCGCAAATACAGCGAGCAGCAATCGATGGCCGACGCGCTGGCGCGCGGCTGCTACCAGGTGCTGTCGCAGATCGGTCCCTACCTGCGCAACGAAACCAGTTTGCTGTTCCAGAAACTGTCCGAAGAATATCTGAAGAAGCTCAAGTAAGCTGACGGAGACTGCAATGGCATGGAACCCCTTTCCGTACCCTGATCCCGCATACCTGTACACGCCGGCCAGCCTGGAGGCAGCCTGGCCGGTACTGCATGGCGGCGACCAGGAGCCGTTCCCGGTCAACCCGCTGCTGGTGCAGGCCTGGATCGCCTTCCATGCCGGCGAGTTCGAACGGGCCGCCCGGCTGGGCCTGGACGTCGGCGTGAACGGCTACTCGGTGGCGCACAAGGCCATCTGCATCTACGCCCATTACCTGGAGCGCAGTCCGCAAAAAAAGCTGGCCACCTTCGAATGCGTGGCCGAGCGCTGCGAACGCCAGCAGCTGGAGCAACCCAATAATTCGTCCGGCTACTACTGGCATGCGTATGCGCTGGGCCAGTATTCGCAAGGGATTTCGGTGGTCAAGGCGCTGGCGCAGGGCCTGGGCGCCAAGGTGCGCAACAGCCTGGACACGGCGATCCGCCTGGCGCCGCAACGCTCCGACGCCCACATCGCGCTGGGCGTCTACCACGCCGAGATCCTCGACAAGGTGGGCGCCATGATCGGCGGCCTGACCTACGGCGTGAAAAAAGAAGAATGTTATAAACAGTTTCAGGCCGCGCTGGCGCTGACGCCGGATTCGGCGATCGCCAAGGTCCGCTATGCGCGCGCGATGATGATGCTGGAAGGTAAAAGGAAGCAGGCCGAAGCGATCGGCCTGTGCGAGCAAGCCGCCCGCGGCGCCATCCACGATGCGATGGAACGGCTCGATTCGGACGCGGCCAAACGTGAACTGGAAGAGGAAAAACAGTAGTGAAAGCCATTTGTGTGTATTGCGGCGCCAACGCCGGCGTCAATCCTGTGTATGCCGAAGCGGCCCGCGCCCTGGGCCGGGCCCTGGTGGCGGACAACCTGTCGCTGGTGTACGGCGGCGGCAATGTGGGCCTGATGGGCATCATCGCCGATGAAGTGCTGCGCATGGGCGGCGAGGTGACGGGCGTGATCCCGACCGCGCTGGTCGAGCGGGAAGTGGGCCACACCGGCCTGACGCGCCAGTTCATCGTCAAGGACATGCACGAGCGCAAAGCCATGATGGCCGAGCTGGCCGACGGCTTCATCGCCATGCCGGGCGGCATGGGCACGCTGGAAGAATTGTTTGAAATGCTGACCTGGTCGCAGCTGGGTATTCACGCCAAGCCGATCGGCCTGCTGAATGTGGACGGCTTCTATGACGGCTTGACCGGCTTCATCGAGCACGCCAGCGCGCAGGGCTTCATCCGTCCGCAGCACGCGGCGTTGATGATGTCCGCGCCGGAACCCCAGGCCTTGCTGCAGCTGTTGAAGGCTTAGTCCCGGCGCCCGGGACGGTTAGGATCATGCTCCCGTCCCCAGTGCGCCGCCGTGTATGGCTCGCCGCGATGGGCGCGGCCTGCGCGGCGCAGCCTGCGGGCGGGGCGGAGGCCATCGTCGTGGTGGCGCCGGACTACTGGTGTCCGTTCAGCTGCAAGGCGGGCGCCGCGCATGAGGGTTTCACCATCGATATTCTGCGGGCCATCTTCACCCCGCTGGGCCGGCAGGTCAACTACGAGAACCTGAACTATGCGCGCGCGCTGCTCGGCGTGCGCACCGGCCGCTACACCGCGACCTCGCCGACCTACAAGGACGAGGCGCCGGACTTCATCTATCCCGCCACGCCGATCTCGCGCAACCGCTACTGTTTTTATACGGCGCCGGACAGTCATTGGCTCTACAAGAACGCCGCCTCGCTGACGGGGCAGCGGGTGGGCATCGTCCAGGGCTATACCTATGGCAAGGAAATCGACCAGGCCGTCGCGCAAAAAACGGCGGCATTCGAGCTCAACTACGGCGAGGACCTGACCTACCGGCTGGCGCGCAAGCTGCTGCTGGGGCGCCTGGACAGCTTTGTCGAGGATGAAAACCTGGTCAGCTACACCATGGCCATGCATGCCGATGTGCGGCTACGCCAGGCCGGCTGTGCGCCGGTCAGCTATTCCTATTTCGCCTTGTCGCCGGCGCTGCCGGAGTCCAGGGCGCTGGCCAAGGCGTTCGATGAAGGCATGGCCAAGCTGCATGAGTCCGGCCAACTGGAGCGCATCATGAAGGCCTACGGCCTGCACGACTGGATGCGTTAGGTCCACAGGCGGGGCGCGCCGGTGTCCAGGTGGGTCAGGTAGAGGCGCAGGTCGAACTCGTACTGGTGGTAGTTCGGCTCCATGTAGGTGCACAGCTTGTAGAACGCCTTGTCGTGCTGCTTTTCCTTCACGTGGGCCAGTTCGTGGACCGCGATCATGGTCAGGAACTCCTGCGGCACTTCCTTGAACATGGTCGCCACGCGGATTTCATGCTTGGCCTTCAGCTTGCCGCCCTGTACGCGCGAGATGGAGGTGTGCAGGCCCAGCGCGTGATTGATCACGTGGATCTTGCTGTCGTACTCGACCTTGTTGATCGGCTCGGCGTTGCGCAAATGTTCATTTTTCAAATCTTGCACATACTGGTAGAGTGCCTTGTCGGTGCGCAGGTCGTGCGCCTTGCTGTAGCGTTTGAGCAGCACTTCGCCCAGACGGTTCTGGGCCAGGAGTTGCGATACTTGCTGCTGGGTTTGCTCGGAATAGGCGCTGAGGTACTTCAGGGAGGACATGTTGGGCACGGCTGGAAAGAATCGAGGCGTGAATGTACCACACCCGGCCGTCCTTCCCATCTTTGGAGGGAGTTCATATGCAGGTAACACGTATCGTGACCAATATCGCCACGGTGGACATCGAGGCCGCCAAGGCTTTCTACGGCGGCGTGCTGGGTTTGTCGGTGGTGATGGACCACGGCTGGATCGTGACGCTGGCGGGCGCCGGGCAGGCCGTGCCGCAGATCAGTTTTGCGTCCGAAGGCGGATCGGGCACGCCGGTGCCCGACCTGTCGATCGAGGTGGACGACCTGGATGAAGTCCATCGCCGCCTGGTCGCCGCGCGCCTGGCGCTCGAATACGGTCCCGTCAGCGAGCCATGGGGCGTGCGGCGCTTGTTCGTGCGCGATCCGTTCGGGCGCCTGCTGAATATCCTGTCGCACGATTAGCCGAGCTGTTCCTCGATGGAGCGGGTTTTGGCGGTAATCGTGGCGCCGGTGTGCAGCGTGGCTTTTTTCTCGATCAGCATGAGCAGGCATTCCTGCTCCGCCACCGGGTTGTGGCGCACGCCTTTCGGCACGACGTAGGCCTGGCCTTCGGACAGTTCCACCGCGCCGTCCTCCAGTTCGATGCGCAGGCTGCCTTTGAGGATGAAGAACAGCTCGTCCTCGGCGTCGTGGCTGTGCCAGGCCAGCGAGCCCAGTACTTTGGCGACCTTGACATAGCTGTCGTCCAGTTCGGCGATCACGCGCGGCGACCAGTGTTCGGTCAGCGCGGCGGCGCTGGCGGCGGGGGATATGGCTAATTTCATGGCTGCTCCTGTGGGGCGATGGAGTCCTCACTGTAGCGGCTTGCGGGCTGCCGGTCTTGAACGTTTGTGCGTCAAGGGTGCTCGTATTGTTGCGGCGTTTCCAGGCGCCTGAAAAACTCCTTCATCGGTTCTTCGTAGCGCAGGGCGGATTCCTTGCTGATCCAACGCGCCTGCGCCTGCAGCAAGGCCGCCGAGCCTTCGTGCGAGGCCAGCAGGGCGTCGATTTTCTGCACGGTGGTCCGGCCCCACGCCGTGCGCGGACAGGCGATGCCGCCGACGATCAGGTTGTCGGCGCCGGCCAGGGGAATCGCTTTGAGCTTGGCCAATTGTGCGTCGGTTGCCGCGGCGTGGGCCAGGACGAAATCGTAGTCGATGGTGTAGTCGCCACGTTGCATCGTCATCATCGTGAAGATGGTCTTGCCGTAGTTGCTGGCGGCCAGGCGCTTGATATGGGGACTGGCGGTGGGCTGCGCCAGCAGCGCATCGACTGCAGGGCCATAAGCCCGTTTTTCGATCACCAGGCCGTGCAAGGCGGGGTTGTTCATCAGGGGGCCAGGCTCGGCCTCGCCTTTGGCATTCAGCGGGATGGCGGCCTGGATCTCGGGCCGGATGATGAGCTGTGGCGGCGGCAGCAGGTAGGTGTTGCGGAAGTAGGCAAACCGGTCGCGTTCCGGCGTGCGCAGGGCGCCGGTAAAGCACACCTGTTCGCCCGAGGCGAGCATGGACCAGACGCGGTTGGGGTTGGCGTACAGGAAGCGGTGGCTGGCTTCCGGCCACTTGGCGACGATGTATTTGACGAGCTGGTCGGCCATGCCGTCGGTCGGCTGGCCGTGGACCGGTATGCCGATGGGCGGAAAGTCCGGCATCAGCCAGGTCATGGTGTCGCCCGCCTGCGCCGGGCCGGCCAGGAGCAGCCCGGCGGTCAGCAGCCCGACAAGCCGGGAACTCGGAAATGAACTGCGCAAGTCGGACCTCCACGCGTTGGGAGAGAAGCAGCTTCGATGGCTGTAACAGTAACACAGGCTAAGGCTGCCGGTTCAGCCGCAGCCAGCGGGCCGGCGAGATGCCGTAGGCGGCGACGAAGTGGCGTGTCAGGTGGGGCTGGTCGGCGAAGCCGGCGTGGGCCGCGCTGTCGGCCAGCGGCAGGCCGTGCAGCATGAGCCGGCGCGCCAGCTCCAGCCGGCGCAGCGTCAGGTAGCGGTGCGGGCTGGTGCCGAAAAACCGCCGGAAATCGCGCGACAGGCTCCAGCGGTCGCGGCCGCTGGCTTGCGCCAGTTCATCCAGCGTCAGCGGCGAGAGCAGGGCGTCGTCGATGTATTCGCGGGCGATCCGGGCGGCGCGGAAGTCGCCGCCCGGCAGGTCGGGCTTGCCGGCCACCTGGCGCAGCGCGGTGGCGATGTCGACCAGTGCGTCGTCGCGCTCCAGCGAGCCGGGCGCGGCGTCGAAATTGTCCAGCAGTCCGCGCGCCGCCTTGACCAGCCGTTTGTCGCCGGACACGCCGCCGTCGACAAACGGCAACGGCGCACCGCCCAGCACTTGTTGCAGCAAGGCCGGCGCCAGATAGGCGATGCGGTAGTGGAAGCCGTCCTCGGTGCCGGCCTGGCCGTCGTGGACTTCGTCGGGATGCAGCACCAGCGCCTGCCCGGACAGGCTGTGTCGCATCGCCGAGCGGTAACGGAACGATTGCACGCCAGCCATCGTCAGGCCGATGGCGTAGCTGTCATGCCGGTGCGCGCCATACGCCGCGCCTTGAAAGTAGGCTTCGACCAGGTCGATACCTTCGGATTGTGGGCCGTGCCGCAACCAATCCGTGCCCTGACGCCCCATGTCGATTCCTTTCAAACGCGATACAGCCAGCCAGTGTAACTGAGGACGACGGCCATAGACCGTATAGTCATTACGGCATAGCGCAGTATCCCGTACATCGCTATATAATCGAGTTTATTGCGATTCTCTTACTTAAAGGAAAAACGATGTTGAAACTTGGGGTGGCGCTGGTGTTGGCGGCGGTGGGCGTTTCGGCGTCGGCGACGGATATCACGGTGTCGGCCGCGGCCAGCCTGACCAATGCATTCAAGGAAATCGGCGCCGCCTACGAGAAAGAGCATGCGGGCGACAAGGTGCAGTTCAACTTCGCCGCTTCCGATCCGCTGGTGCAGCAAATCGCCAAGGGCGCGCCGGTCGACGTGTTCGCCTCCGCCGACCAGGATGCGATGGACAAGGCCGACAGCCTGAAATTGCTGGCCGCCGGCAGCCGCAAGAATTTCGCCAGCAACAGCCTGGTGCTGATCACGCCGATCGCCGGCAGCTTGCCAATCAAGGGCATCGCCGACTTGCAGCAGGCCGCCGTCACCCGCGTGACGATGGGCAATCCGGCCAGTGTGCCGGTGGGCCGCTACACCAGGCATGCGCTGGAGCAGGCCAAGCTGTGGGCCGCCGTCGAGCCCAAGGCCATCTTCGGCACCTCGGTGCGCCAGAGCCTGGACTATGTGGCGCGCGGCGAAGTCGATGCCGGCTTCGTCTACGCCACCGATGCCGCCGTGATGAAGGACAAGGTCAAGGTGATCGCCACCGTGCCGACCGAAACCCCGGTCAGCTACCCGATCGCGGTGATCGCGGCCGGTCCGCAAGCGGCCGCCGGCCACCGGTTCGCCGACTACGTGCGCTCGTCCACCGGCCAGGCGATCCTGGCCAAGTACGGTTTCGGCCGTCCGTAAGCGGTGGGCGTGCTGCTTGCCGAACCGGCCTGGATCGCGCTGCGCCTGTCGCTGAAGGTGGCGTGCTGGGCGACGCTGGTGGACCTGGTGTTCGGCGTGGCGCTGGGCTATCTGCTGGCGCGCAAGCGCTTTCCGGGGCGCGAGCTGCTGGATGCGCTGCTGACCTTGCCGATGGTGATGCCGCCCACCGTGCTTGGCTACTACCTGCTGGTGGTGATCGGCCGGCATGGCGTGATCGGCGCGTGGTTGCAGCAGGCGTTCGGCATCAACCTGATTTTCACCTGGCAGGCGGCGGTGATCGCGGCGGCCGTGGTGGCGTTTCCGCTGGTGCTCAAGGGCGCGCGGGCGGCGTTTGAAACGGTCGACACGCAACTGGAACAGGCCGCCAGGGTGCTGGGCATATCGCCGTTCGGCGTGTTCCTGCGCGTGACCCTGCCGCTGGCCTGGCGCGGCGTGCTGGGCGGCACCTTGCTGGCGTTCGCGCGCTCGATGGGCGAGTTCGGCGCGACGCTGATGGTGGCCGGCAGCATCCCCGGCAAGACGCAGACGCTGTCGATCGCCGTGTACGAAGCCGTGCAGGCCGGGCAGGACGACAGCGCCAACCTGTTGGTGATCATTACTTCCGTGGTCTGCATCGTGGTGCTGATCGCGGCGAACAAACTGACGCCCAACCGCAATCCGCAGGCCTGAGCATGCAAATTAATATCGACATCGTCAAGACTTTGCGTTCCGGTTCGCGCGCCTTTGAACTGCGCGCGCGGCTGGCGTCGGACAGCCGGCGCATCGTCGTCTACGGCCCGTCGGGCGCGGGCAAGAGCTTGCTGCTGAAGGCGGTGGCCGGCCTGATGACGCCGGACAGCGGCCGCATCGAGGTGGCGGGGCGCAGCCTGTTCGACAGCGGCAAGGGCGTCGACCTGCCGGCGCGGCGGCGGCAGCTGGCGTATCTGTTCCAGGATTACGCGCTGTTCCCGCACCTGAACGTGCGGCAGAACATCGCCTTCGGCTTGCAGCGCGGCTGGCGCAATCCGCTGGCGCGCGTGGATGGCGAGGCGGTCCGCTACTGGTTGCAGGCGTTCGAACTGGAGCATGTGGCGCAGCAGTTTCCACATCAACTCTCCGGCGGCCAGCGCCAGCGGGTGGCGCTGGCGCGCGCGCTGGCGCCGGAGCCGGCGGCGCTGCTGCTGGACGAGCCGTTCGCCGCGCTGGACCCGGGCTTGCGCGAACGCATGCGCGCCGAGCTGGATGCGCTGCAACGCCGCCTCAACATTCCGATGATGCTGATCACCCACGATCCGGAAGACGTGCGCGCTTTCGGCGAGCACGTGCTGCGCATGGAAAATGGTAGCATGGCCGACGTCAAGGACCTGGAGCTAGTGGAGCGCAATGAAGCCTGAAGAACACGCAATGGCATTGCAGGGCAATGTATGGCTGACCGTCGGCGGTCAGAAGCTGGGGGGGGCAGGACCGGATGGCGCTGCTGGCGGCCATCGCCGAACAGGGCTCGATCACGGCCGCGGCCAAGGCGGTCGGCATGAGCTACAAGGGCGCATGGGACGCCATCGAGGCGATGAACAACCTGGCCGGCGAGCCGCTGCTGGAACGCGCGGCGGGCGGCAAGGGCGGCGGCGGCACACGGCTGACGGCGCGCGGCGCGCAGCTGGTGGAAAACTTCCGTAAGATCGACGAGGAGCACCGCAAGTTCGTGGCGCACCTGAGCAGCCAGTCGCACGCGCTGGCCGACGATTTTTTGTTGATACAAAGGATGAAGATGAAGACCAGCGCGCGCAATCAGTTCAGCGGCAAAGTGGTGGCGGTGAAAGAGGGCGCGGTGAACGACGAGGTGACGCTGGAAATCGTCGGCGGCGAACACATTGTCGCCACCATCACGCGCGACAGCTGCGACAGCTTGAGCCTGGTGGTCGGCGCCGAAGCCTTCGCGCTGATCAAGGCCTCGGCGGTGATCGTGGTGACGGAAATGGGCGGGGCCAAATTTTCCGCGCGTAACCGCTTGTCCGGCAAGATCACGCGGGTGCAGGTGGGCGCGGTTAACACCGAGGTCAGCATCGAGCTGCCGGGCGGTGGCGCGATCGCCGCCATCGTCACCCGCGACAGCGGTGAGACGCTGGCGCTGGAAGTGGGCATGGCCGCCACCGCCATCTTCAAGGCGTCCAGCGTCATCCTCGGCACGCCGGCCTGATCAGGTATCGAACTGGGCGAAGCGCGCCGGCGTGACGCCCAGGATGCGGCGGAACAGCGCGATGAAACTGCTGACGCTGTCATAACCCAGGCTGAGCGCCACCGTCGTCACCGAGGCGCCGCCGTTCAGCAACTCCATGCCTTTTTGCAGCCGCGCCACCTGGCGCCACTCCACCAGCGACATGCCGGTCTGGTGGCGGAAGTGGCGCGTCAGGCTGCGGCGCGACCAGCCCAGTTTGGCGGCCCATTGGTCGAGATCGGTCTCATCGGCCGGATTGTCGGCGATCGCCGCCGCCATCGCCTGCAAGCGCGGATGGCTGGGCATGGTCAGGTGCAGCGGCTCTTCGTCGGCCGCGCGAACCTCGTCCAGGAACACCGTCATCAGCCGCCGTCCGGCGGCGTCGGCCGGCATGCCGCCGGGCCACGCGACCATGCGTTCCAGCAGCGACGCGGCCAGCGCCGACATGCGCATCACCCGCGACTGCGGCGGCAGCTCGGCGCACAGCGAGGGCGCCAGGTGGATGGTGTAGCCGGCCAGGCCCGGCTTGAAGGTGCTGGCGTAGGCGCTGGCGCCATGCGGCATATTCGGCGGTATCCAGCCCAGCCGGCCGCGCGGCAGCACCTGCCGCACGTCGCCGGCCTCGACCACGATCACGCCTTGCAGCGGAATGTACAGCTGGCCTTCCGGATGGTGGTGCACATGCTTGATGTTGCTGGTGGTGTGGTCGGCGTGCTGCGCGGCCACCATGATCGGCATCTCGTCCGTCAGCCGCTTGTCGCCGTAGTAGTTGCTACCCATATTTTGGCCCGATTGCGATATTACTTGTCTGTCGCCAGTTAGTCAGGAGTTGAGTTCTCTGGCAATCTAGGACTTTAGTTTATAGCAAGGAATCGGCATGACTGCAATCGATACGGAAGAAGTGCTGGGGCTGCTGCGCGAGGCCGGCGCCGATCTGTGCGAGACCTTTTGGCGCCATGAGCCGGTGATGGAAGTGGATGACATGATGACGGCGTTTCGCCGCATCGACGGCGCCGCCAACGCCAGGCTGAAGCTGGCGCTGGGCCGCCTGCATCCCGCCATCGGCTGGCTGGAGGACGAGCTGGGCGACACCGTGGCGGAGGACGCCGAAACCGCCGCCCTGGCCGAGCGCGGCGAGTACTGGATCTGTGACGCCATCGATGGCGCGGCGCACTTCCTGCGCGCGATACCGAACTGGTCCATGTCGCTGACGCTGATGCGCGAGGGCGTGCCGGTGTTCAGCGCCATCTTCGACGCCGTGCATGACGAGATGTTCCATGCGGTCTGGGGCCATGGCGCCTACCGTAACGGCGAGCGCATCCGCGTCAACGGCCGCGCCAGCCATTACCAGGGCATCGTCGCCACCAGCCAGCCGCCGTTTGCCGGCCGCGACCGGCGCGCGGTGCGCCAGGCCGGCGTCGCGCTGAGCGCCATGCTGCCCGACGTGGCGGCGGTGCGCGGCCCGGGCGCGACCTCGCTGCAACTGGCTTACGTCGCATGTGGCCGCCTCGACGGCTACTGGCAATTCGGCGATGACGGTTTCAATTGCATCGGCGGCGCGCTGCTGGTGCGCGAAGCCGGCGGCCAGGCGACCCAGGTCGATGGCAAGCCCTACGGCCTGGGCGCGCTCAGCATGGCCGCAGCGGCGCCCGGTGCGCATGCCTCCATGCTGCTGCGCTTGCAGCAAGCGCTGGAGGCATAGGCAGGCGGGCGCGCTGTTTAGCTTAGCGCTCGGCGACTTTGCCGCCTTGCTGGCTGCCTCCCTTGGAAGATTGTTCGGACGCGGCGCCGCGCGTGCCGTTGGCGGCGTTTTTCTCGGCGTTGGCGCGGGCTGCGGACTGTCGGCTTTCCCCACCTTTGCGGCCGATCTGCGCCATGTGCTCGCGGTCGCGGCTGACCGCCTCGCCGCCTTTCTGGCCGGCTCGGCGCGCTTCTTCCGAATCGAATTCATGGGCCGTGCCTTTTTGGTGGGCCGCCTGTCCGCCCTTGCTGGCAATGGCGCGCTGGGTTGCTTCGTCCATCGCCGCAAAGCCGCGCTTGGCCGTGCCTTTCGGCTTGCTTTGATCGTTACCTGAATTACTGGCCATAAGACCTCCTCATGAGTGTTATGAAATTCCGTCAGGGTTCCCCGAGCAGCCAGCCCTGAAGCCGGCTGCTCTGCATGGTTAGAGATTCAAGGTTGACGAAAGTTCCACAAAGAAGGGCAATTAATGGCGCAGTTCGCTCGCCATTTGATATTTGGACATCTGCTCGGCGGTGCGGGCCGTCTGTTCCGAGGCCTGGTGCATGATTTCCTCGGCCGCGTCGCTGGCGGCGCGGCGCACGGCCGGCATGTGGGTGGCGGCCGTTTGCGCCAGGCTGGAGTTGGCGCGGCTGAGGATCTCGACCAGGTGGTGCTGGTAGTTTTGCAGCGCGCCCCAGCCCGGCGTGAACTGGGCGCCGACGGCGGAGCCCAGTTGCGCCGCGTCCTTGCTGGCCATGATGCGTTGGATGTTGGCGCCGAACTCGGCGATCAGGTCGCGGCCCAGCTGCAGGTTGAGCTCGCTCAAGCTTTGCAGGGTTTCGAGCGCGCGCTGGGTCAGGTCGGTGTACAGCGTAATCTGGATGTCGATGTGCGATTTGATCGCGGGGGGGATGGGTTGGGCGAACATGATGCGTCCTCGTCGTGATCCTTCAATGAAAAACGCCGGGCTTGCGGCCCGGCGGTGTGTGCAGCCGAAGGATAGACGCGGCCTACGTTAAAAAGTTCCCCGAATTTATTCGGCGGCCACCTGCAGCACCAGTTTGCCGAAGTTCTTCCCTTCGAACAGCATGTTCAGTGCTTGCGGGAACTGCTCCAGGCCTTGCACGATGTCTTCCTTGCTCTTGACCTTGCCTTCCTTCATCCACTTGCCCAGCGCGGCGATGCCCAGGTGGTAGCGGTCGGCGTAGTCGAACACGACGATGCCTTCCATGCGCGCGCGGTTCACCAGCAGCGACATATAGTTGGCCGGGCCCTTGACCGGCGTGGTGTTGTTGTACTGCGAGATGGCGCCGCAGATGACGATGCGCGCCTTCAGGTTGATGCGGGTCAGCACGGTGTCGAGGATGTCGCCGCCGACGTTGTCGAAGTAGACGTCGACGCCGTTCGGGCAGTGTTCCTTCAGGCCATCCTTGACCGAGCCGCCCTTGTAGTCGATGCAGGCGTCAAAGCCCAGCTGGTTGACCACGAAGTCGCACTTGTCCTTGCCGCCGGCGATGCCGACCACGCGGCAACCCAGTTGCTTGGCAACCTGGCCGACGGTCTGGCCGACCGCGCCGGCCGCGCCGGACACCACCACCGTCTCGCCGGCTTTCGGCTGGCCCGATTCGATCAGGCCGAAGTAGGCCGTCATGCCGGGCATGCCCAGCGTGTTGAGGTAGGTGGGCAGCGGCGCCAGTTTGGCGTCGACCTTGCGGAAGCCGTGGCGCTTGTCGCCGGCCGGGCCGACCCAGTAGCGCTGCACGCCGGTGCCGCCCTGCACGTGGTCGCCGACCGCGAAGTCCGGCGACTTCGACGCCACCACCACGCCCACGCCACCGGCCCGCATCACCTCGCCGATGGCGACCGGCGCGATGTAGGATTTGCCTTCGTTCATCCAGCCGCGCATGGCCGGATCGAGCGAGATGTACAACACTTTGACCACGACTTCGCCCTCGGCCGGCTCGCGCACCGGTTCGCTGACTTGTTGCCAGTCGCTGTCCTTGACCATGCCGACCGGACGGGCCGCCAGGCGGAATTGAAGATTTGTCTCGTTGATAGTCATTTTGTATCCTCAAAGTGGAGTGTGACGACGAATATACCGCAAATTGAACGATCGTGCTATTTTTACGGTGTGTGGCCAGCCGTGCGACAATACTGGCCTTGTTAGACCTATAACGATGGTGGATATGAGCAATCCCGAATACATTTTGACACTCTCTTGCCTGGACCAGCGCGGTATTGTTCATCGCGTGTCGGGCTTCCTGGCCGATCACGGCTGCAACATCATCGACTCGGCCCAGTTCGGCGACAGCGAGTCGAAGCTGTTCTTCATGCGCGTGCATTTCGCGTTGGAAGACCGCAACGTCAACGACGACCTGCTGCGCGCCGACTTCGGCCTGCTGGGCGCCGAGATGAAGCTGGACTGGGAACTGCGCGACGCCCACTACAAGCCGCGCGTGATGTTGATGGTGTCGAAGATCGGCCATTGCCTCAACGATTTGCTGTTCCGCTACAAGAGCGGTCTGCTGCCGGTGGAAATTCCGGCCATCGTGTCCAACCACATGGACTTCTACCAGCTGGCGGCCAGCTACAATATTCCGTTCCACCACCTGCCGCTGGCGACCGGCGCGCCGCAGGAAGCCAAGCTGGCGCAAGAGACCAAGATCATCGAGCTGATGAACTCGCACAACATCGACCTGGTGGTGCTGGCGCGCTACATGCAGATCCTGTCGCCAGGCCTGTGCACGGCGTTGAAAGGGAAGGCGATCAATATTCACCATTCCTTCCTGCCGAGCTTCAAGGGAGCCAAGCCGTATGCGCAGGCGCACCATCGCGGCGTCAAGCTGATTGGTGCGACCGCGCACTTCGTCACCGGCGATCTGGACGAAGGTCCGATCATCGAGCAGGACGTTGAGCGCGTCGATCATTCGATGGATGCGGACACGCTGTCCGCGATTGGCCGCGACGTCGAGTGCGTGGTGCTGGCGCGCGCCGTGAAATGGTTTGTCGAACACCGCATTTTGCAGAACGGCGACAAGACTGTCGTCTTCAAATAAACTAAAGAGATTCACCGATGGCCCTCAAAGCAACAATTTACAAAGCCGACTTGCAGATCGCGGACATGGACCGCAACTTCTACGAGACCCAGTCGCTGACGCTGGCGCGCCACCCGTCCGAAACCGACGAGCGCATGATGGTGCGCCTGATCGCCTTCGCGATCCACGCCAACGAAGCGCTGACCTTCACCAAGGGCCTGTTCGACGTCGAAGAGCCGGACCTGTGGCAGAAGGACCTGACCGGCGCGATCCAGCTGTGGATCGAAGTGGGCCAGCCGGACGAGAAGGTGATCCTGAAGGCCAGCGGCCGTTCGGAACACGTCTACGTCTACAGCTACGCCGCGACCAGCCACATCTGGTGGAAGGCTTTGGCCAACAAGGTTGAGCGCTGCAAGAACCTGACCGTGATCAACCTCGACGCCGACGCCGCCGAGCAGCTGTCCAAAATGGCCCAGCGCAGCATGCAGCTGCAATGCACGATCCAGGACGGCCAGATCTGGCTGACCGACGGCACCACCACGGTTGAAGTCGGCCGTGAGACCTTCAAGGGCGAACGTTAATTCAACGTTGATATAATCCTTCGATGAAAAAAATCCTTTACGCATTGCTGCTGGCGGCCGCCAGTCCGCTGGCCCTGGCCCAGGTTGAAGTGCGCGACGCGTGGATACGCGCCACCGTGCCGTCGGCCAAGTCCACCGGCGTGTTCATGCAGCTCAAGTCCAAGCAGGCGGGGCAGCTGGTGGAAGTGCGTTCCAGCGTGGCGGGTGTGGCGGAGATTCATCACATGGAGATGGATGGCCAGATGATGAAGATGCACGCCGTGCCGTCGCTGGACTTGCCGGCCGGGCAGAACGTGGACCTGGCGACCGGCGGCTATCATGTGATGCTGATGGATTTGAAGCGGCAGTTGAAGGAAGGCGAGACCGTGCCGGTCACGCTGGTGATCCGCAAGAAGGGCAAGCCGGCCGAAACCGTCGCCATCGACGTGACGGTCAAACCGCTGACGTACACACCACCGAAAGGGCAGTGATGAAAACGACTTCCACCATGCTGGCGCTGGCTTTCTCTGCTGCGATGCTGGCGCCTGCGGCGCAGGCGCACGTGACGCTGGAACAAACTACCGGCGTGGCCGGCAGTTTCCAGAAACTGACCTTCCGCGTCGGCCACGGCTGCGACGGCACGGCCACCAAGGGCTTGACGGTATCGCTGCCGGAGGGCGCGACCAACGCCAAGCCTATGCCCAAGGCGGGCTGGAAGATCAACGTCGGCACCAACGGCGGCGTGCAGGAAATCAGCTGGAAGGGCGGTCCGCTGCCGGACGCTTATTTCGACGAGTTCGTGGTGCAGGTCAAGCTGACCGCGCAACCGGGCAAGCTGTACTTCCGCATCGTGCAGCAGTGCGACAAGGTCAGCGTGGCCTGGGACGAGATCCCCGGCGACAGCGGCGTCAAACTGAAGGCGCCGGCGCCGGTGCTGGAAGTCCTGCCGGCGCCGGCCGGAACGGCGCAGCACCAGCATTGACCTGAGGCCGCGCGCGGTTTATCGTTTATATTATTTGACGACCGCGCCGCCCTTCATCACCCACTGGACGCTCTCCAGCGTCTTCACATCTTTCAACGGCTCGCCGTCGACCGCGATCAGGTCGGCGAACTTGCCGGCTTCGATAGTGCCCACCTTGTCGGTCCAGCCCAGCAGCTCGCTGGCGTTGAGCGTCGCCGCGCGGATCGCCTGGATCGGCGTCATGCCCAGCTTGACCAGGATGCCGAACTCGCGCGCGTTCAGGCCGTGCGGGTAGACGCCGGCGTCGGTGCCGAAGGCTAGCGGCACGCCGGCCTTGATGGCGCGGGCGATGTTCAGGCGCGCGGTCGGCAACACCACCTTGGCTTTGTCCAGCAGCGGCGGCGGCAGCTTGATGGCCTCGGCGTTGTCGATCAACCAGTCGCCCAGATAGACCGTCGGCACCAGCCAGGTCTTGTGCTCCTTCATCAGCTTGATGCCTTCGTCGTCGATGTAGGAACCGTGCTCGATTGAATCGATGCCGGCCAGCACCGCCAGCTTGATGCCGTCGCCGCCGTGCGCGTGGGCGGCGGCTTTGCGGCCGAGGCGGTGGGCGTCGCTGATGATGGCCTTCAATTCTTCCAGCGTGTATTGCGAGGTGCGCGGATCGTCGCCGAAAGACAGCACGCCGCCGGTGGCGCAGATCTTGATGACGTCGGCGCCGTACTTGATGTTGCGGCGCGTGACCTTGAGCGCTTCGTCGACACCGTCGGCCACGCCGAGCGCGGTCTGCTTGTATTCGGGCGCGTGCATGGTGTCGTCGCAGTGGCCGCCGGTGATGCTGAGTGGCGGGCCGGAGGCGGCAATGCGCGGACCGGGCACGTCGCCGTCGTTGATGGCGTCGCGCAGGCCGATGTCGGCATAGCCATCGGCGCCGACGTCGCGCACGGTGGTGAAGCCGGCTTGCAGCGTCAGGCGGGCGTTCTTGGCGCCGGTCAGCGTGACGCGGGGGATGGATTTTGCGATGATGGAATAGCCGGCGTCCTGCGGGTCGCCGGTCAGGTGGGTGTGCATGTCGATCAGGCCGGGCAGCAGGGTCTTGTTGCCGAGGTCGATGACCTGGGCGCCGTCCGGGATCGCCAGCTTGCTGCCGGCGGCGGTGATGCGTTCGCCGCTGACCAGCACCACCGCGTTGTCGATCAACGCGCCGCTGCGCACGTCGAGCATGTGGGCGGCTTTGATGGCGGTGACGGTGGATGGGGCGGCGAAGGCGGCGGAGCAGGCCAGCAGCAACAACGGCAGCGTGCAGGCGCGGCGGACGGACATGGCGATAACGTTCAAGCGGATCTCCTTGTGGTGAGGTTCTTATTCGTTTTATGTGCACCGGATTGATGCGGGCCAAACGGCGCCCGCCTAGCGTACCCGCGTCTTCAGGCGGGCGCTACAATTTTTTGGATGAACACCCGCAGCGACACGCTTTACCGCCAACTCTTCGCGCATCCCGAAATCGTACGGGATTTGCTGGCCGGGTTTTTGCCTGCCGACTGGGCCAGGACGCTGGACGTGAGCGTCTTCGAGCGCGTCAACGCCAGCTACGCCAGCGACCGCGGCAAGCAGCGCCACCAGGACATGGTGTGGCGCGCCATGGTGGGAGGGGAGTGGATCTACGTCTACATCCTGCTGGAATTTCAGGCCCGCTCCGATCGCTGGATGGCCTTGCGCATGCAGGTTTATGTGGGGCTGCTGCTGCAGGACCTGGTTGCCCGGCATTGCCTGACGCGGTGTGACAAGTTGCCGCCGGTGCTGCCGATTGTGCTGTACCACGGTCGAGGCCTGTGGCGCGCCAGCAGGGATTTGACCGACCTGATGCTGCCGCCGCCAATGGGATTAGAAGTCTATCAGCCGCAGCAGCAATACATGCTGATAGACCAGCATCGCCATATGAACCCGGATGACCCGGCCAATATTCTGGGTATCGTGTTCCGATTGTTGCGTTCGAAGACCAATAAGGAAATGCTGTCTGCGTTGGGCGATTTTGCCGAGCGCATGAAAGCGCCGGATGTCGCAAGAGCCCGGGATAGTCTGAAGCGCTGGGTATGCACGACCTTGCAGGACGAATTTGACGAAGCTATTATGAGCTCAGGGGAGGAGCCAGTGATGCTATTTAATCGGCGATTCAAGACTTATGAAGCCTTGCTGGAATATGAGGCCGTCAAGCGTGGCCGCCTCCAGGGATTGAAAGAGGGACGTCGCAAAGGCATGCAACAAGGCATGCAACAAGGCATGCAACAAGGGCTGCAAGAGGGTGAACGCACGGCGCTGAAAGGCATTTTGCAGGAGTTGCTGGATCGCCGAAACGCGCCACTGCCGGTGGGAGTTGCCGAAAAAATGGACCATGCCGATGCCGCCCAGCTCAGTACCTGGATACAGGCGCTGGCCGAGGGCGGCAACCCCGCCGAGGTCTTTACTGCGGCGAACCACCCAGCCGCTTGATGGTGCCCGAACCCATCACGCTCTTGCTCAGCTGCGGATCGCCGTAGTAGGTGATGTCGCCCGAACCGGCCACGCTCAGGTTCAGCGTCTGTTTGGCCCACACCGTCGCCTGGCCCGAGCCGCCGATGCTGACCGTGACGTCGCGCGCCGCCAGCTGCCCGGCCTGCACCCGTCCCGAACCGCCGATCGATACCTGCAAGCGTTCGACGTTGCCGCTGGCCTTCAGGTTGCCGCTGCCGCCCAGCGCGATCGCCACCGATTCGCTCTCCAGGTTGCGCACATTGATCGAGCCGGAGCCGCCGACGTCAAACGTCAGGCTCTCGCCGCGCAGCTTGTCGGCCTCGACCGAGCCGGAACCGGCCACCGCGATTTTCTCGATCGAACGCGCCTGCACCACGATCTTCATGGTGCGCGACTCCAGGTTGATGTCCTTGCGGGTGGTCCGGATGCGCAGCGTGCCGTTGTCGACCACGGTCTCGATCAGCGCCTGCAAATTGTCGTCGGTCTCGATGCTGATGCCTTCGGTATTGCCGATGCGGATTTCGACGTTGCCGCTGAGACTGGTCGCCAGCGAGGTGAAATGGCCGATCTCACGGTTCTGCTTGACGATCTTGCCGCTGCCCTGCACGCGCTCGCCATGGAACCAACTGAGCGGGCCGGCCACGGCCACGCCGGCCGGCGCGGCGACGGCCAGCAGCCCGGCGGACAGGAACAGGATGCGCAGCGCGCTACGGACGGATGGATTTGCCATGATGATCTCCTCGGGATGGTGGGTACTGCTCTTGAGGTTGGATACTACGGACTCGCCCCCGCGCACGAAACCCGGCTGCGACAGATTGCAGCCAGCGCGGCATAGAATGCAGCTGCCGGGGACCAGACCGCGTCCGGCGGCGGGGGCAAGGCCGGCATGAGGTATCATTCGGGCTATCCCGCAACACCGTACGCTGCAATGCAGCACTTATTGGACTTACATGCTTATCATCACCATCAAACAGGGCAAGGAAAAGAGCCTGCTGGCCGGCGACCCCTGGATTTACGCCTCCGCGGTAGAAAAAATCGAGGGCAAGCCGCAGGAAAAGAACAAGCCGGGCGCCACCGCCACGGTGCAGACGTCGTCGCGCCAGTTCATCGGCCGCGCCGCCTACAACGCCAAGTCGCAGATCTGCGCCCGCATCTGGACCTACAAGGAAGACGAGCCGGTCGACCACGCGCTGATCAAGCGCCGCGTCAAGGCCGCCATCGCCAAGCGCGCCGCCAGCGTGCGCGCGGCCGGTCCCAACGACCTGGTGCCGGTGGTGCGCGGCGACGAGGACGGCTTGTCCGGCTTGCTGGTCGACAGCTGGGGCGGCGTCCAGGGCTACCTGATCTGCCAGTTCCAGTCGGCCGGCGTCGAGGCCTGGAAAGTGGCCATCGTGCAGGCGCTGCTGGCCGAGACCGGTTGTCCGAATGTCTACGAACGCTGCGACGACCTGATCCGCAAAGGCGAGGGCTTGCCGATCTTCTATCGCGCGCTGGCCGGCGAGGAACCGCCCGACCACGTGGTGGTCACCGAAGGCAAACAACGCTTCAGCATGGACTTGCGCACCGGCTTCAAATATCCGAAGGTCCGCAGCTGAAAAAATTTCGATGCTGCAATTTTTCTCTTATAATCGTTCGCGGAGCAACACCGACCCCACGGAGATCAGAGTACAGATGGAAAATTACCAGTCGTCGCAAATTCGCACCCTGACTTACATCGAAAACGAAGACCACCCGGTCTTCGGCACGCTAGTCGAGCAGATCCTGCATCTGCTGAATTCCAAGCTGATCTTCAGCGACATCCTGATCCACCAGAACAGCCCGCTGTTGCTGCGCCAGCCGAAAGGGCTGGTGGCGGTGACCGATTCGCCGATCACGCGCGAGGAGCTGCAAGAGTTCTTCGAAGTGGTCGAGCCGAACTGGGCCGAGCGCATCCAGGACCGCGCCTTCGACCGCGCGGTGGACCTGCACACGGCGCGCATCCGCGCCAACTGCTTCAGCTTCCAGGGCAAGAAGCGGCTGGGCTGCGTGATCCGCCGTTTCCCGAAGGAGCCGATGGTGCTCAGCCAGCTGGGCCTGCGCCAGGCCGAGCAGAATTTCGCCAAGCTCACCAGCGGGTTGGTGTTGATTATTGGCGACACCTGCCAGGGCAAGTCGACCACCATCGCCGCCATGCTCGACGAGATCAACAAGCACCGCTCCGGCCACATCATCACGATTGAAGATCCGGTGGAAACGCTGATCCCGCAGCGCCAGTGCGTCATCACGCAGCGCGAAGTGGGCTTCGACGGCGACGTCGAGAGCTTCTACCTGGGCGCGCTGGACGCGCTGCGCGAACGGCCGGACGTGATCGTCATCGGCGAGATCCGCGACGCCCAGACGGCGCAGGAAGCGCTGGCGCTGGCCGAATCCGGGCCGCTGGTGCTGGCCTCGCTGCACGCGCGCTCGACCGAGCTGGGCTTGCAGAAGATGGTGCGCCTGCTGGGCAACGCCGAGCCGCAATCGCAAGCCTTGGCGCATGCGCTGCGCGGCGTGCTGTGCCAGGCGTTGCTGCCGTCGGTGGACGGCGACCGCTACCACCTGGCCACCGAGTGCCTGACCTCGAATCCGGAGGTGGTGTCGATGATCGCCACCGGCCAGGTGTCGGCGCTGCGCAATTGGATGGAAACCAAGCCGGGTGAGGGCTGTCACACGATGAACGCTTCGCTGCGCGCGTTGCTGGCGGACGGCAAGGTCAGCGTGGACGACGCCCGCAACGCCACGACCGACCGCATCGGTTTCGCCGAGCACTACTAGCAGATTCCTGAATGTAGGAGGATGACATGAAACGGACGTGGACCATCATCGGCGTCGCGGATGTCGCCCAAAGCTTCAAGTGGTATCAATCGTTGTTCGGTCAAGCGGCAACGGGGCCCGCTCACGAGTACTTCGGTCAAATCCTGGACGCCGATGGCACGGTCCTGCTTTGCCTGCACCAGTGGGGCGCGCACGATCATCCGACCTTGACCAGTCCTGAACACGCGCAGCCTGGCAATGGCTTGCTGCTGTTCTTCCGGGTGGATGACTTCGATGAGGCGCTGCTGCGCGCACGCGGGCTGGTCGCGGGGCTGGCCGAGGAGCCGAATGTGAATCCGGCGACAGGCACCAGGGAATTCGCGCTGCGCGACCTCGATGGGTATTACGTGATGGTCAGTGAGTACAATTTTAATGAGAAGTTATGAAGCACAGATTATTCCTTTTTGACCTGGACGATACGCTGTTGGATTTTAAAGCGTCCGAAAAGCTTTCTTTCGTACGCACCATGCAGGAACTGGGGCTGCGCGACAGCGTGGATGGAATTTTTCTCCAGTACCAGGCGATCAATGTGGAATTGTGGCGGCGCTTCGAGACGGGTGCTGTCACCAAGGACTTCTTGAAGGTGGAGCGCTTCCGCCAGACCTTCCTGGCGAATGGCATCGAGCTCGACCCGGAGGCGGCAAGCAGCCTTTATCTTGAGTCGCTGCCGGATACCGTGGTCCTCATCGAGGGCGCCAAACTGGTGTGCGAGACGCTGTCCGCAATTGGCGAGGTGGGCATCATCACCAACGGTGTCGAAGCCATCCAGAATCGCCGCATTGCCAGCTCGGGGTTGGCCGGGTACATTTCCTTCGTCGCCACCTCCGAAGCGTGCGGTTACGCCAAGCCGGATGTGCGCTTCTTCGAATATGCCGCCAGAATGGCGAAGCCGTTTGCCAAGGAAGAAGCGATCATCATCGGCGACCGCCTGGACGCCGACATCCTCGGCGCGAATCGATACGGCATCGAAAGTTGCTGGTTCAATCCCGATCGCCTGACGAACAAATCGGCGGCAGCGCCAACCTGCGAGGTCGCAAGCTTGAGCGACGTCGTATCATCACTGAGCGGGCTCGCGGTCGCTTGACTCGCACCCGATTTCGGAGGAGTGAGTTCAGTTGAAATCCCAGTTTTTCGGACTGTTTTTTAATTTTCTCCTGCTGATTTTGCCAGGAAGCGCTGTGCTCGCAGCGGAAAATGCACGTCTCGAAACACGCTACGGCAGCATTGATACCCTCTCTGCCTCTGACACCACGGTCGTTCGCTATCGAGGAAATGCCATTCTGACTCTGGAGGCGGACTGGGCGTCGCTGCATCGAATTACGACAAGCGCAGGCCATGAATATGTCGTAGTAAGGGCCTGGCATCCAGGCCTGAATTGTCATTACTTTTTCCACCTCATTGACTTGGCGGCAGATGGCGTTGTGCTGGTCTCCAAAGACTTTGGCGAATGCGGGGAACTGAGCGGCGCCGGGATCGTTGGAAAGGAGCCGGTCGTCCACCTCGGCAGTTCGGTGAGCTATGTCTGGCGGAATGGCGAAATGACGCAACTTGAAACCGCCGACATATGCGCTTCGCTAGCGTTGACTGTCAAAACACCGGCGAAGAAAGTTCAGAATCTGGAAAGATTCGTCACAGGGGAGGGGCGATTGCAGTTCTTCTCGGCTCCGAGCGAAGCATGTGCGAACAAGGGTGTATTTGTCGTTCCTGGTGACCGGCTCCTCACGTCGTTGATGCATGAAGATTTTGTTTTTGTCACCTATACCAATCCTAAAAATGGTCATCGCGTCGATGGCTGGGTTACTGGCGGACGCCTTTCCAGCCATTAGCCCGCGCGATGATGCGGACACGACAACTCAGTCGTCGACTGCCTCAATGCCCTGCAACCTGATTTTCTCGACGTGGTCCTTCATGGCTTGGAGTACTTCGGGCGCATGGCCTTGCCAATCCTTGACCTCGCCGATGACTCGTAGCGGTTCCCGGGAGCGGTAGGACTTGGTCGGGTTGCCGGGGAACTTTTTATCCGTCAGATTCGGATCGTCGGCGATTGGGCCGGTCGGTTCCACGATGTAGATCCTGCCGGGAGCGTCGCCCTGAGCCAGTTCCGCGCCCCACGTCGCGGCCTCCAGCGTTGCGCTCAGGTAGACGTGGTTGGCCTTGCGCCGGCTGCCGTAGTTGGAAGAATAGCCAGGCTCGATCAGGTCGCCGGTTTTCAGGTCGGCCCGCGTGCCGTGGTAGAGCTGTTGCGCGGTCAAGTCTTTTTCAGTCGTCATGCATACCTCTCTTCATTAATCCAGCGGAATCGCGCGGTAGCGGTTGACGTCGTTGCCGTTGACCGGTGGCGCGTTATTGCCCCAGGCGCTGCGCAGATAGGATACGACCTGCGCCACTTCGGTATCGCTCAACACATGGCCGAACGGCGGCATGCCATATGGCCGTGGATTGCCTCCCGTGCCCGGTGCGAAGCCCCCGTTGAGCACGATGCGGATAGGATTGACCGCCTGCTCCATCGTCAGCGCGCGGTTGCCGGCCAGCGGCGGGTAGCCGGGCGGCAGGCCTGCGCCGCCGGCGCCGTGGCAATCCGCGCAGTGCTTCTCGTACAGCTTGGCGCCGGCCGACAGGTAGGCCACCGCTTCGTCGCCCTTGTCGCGCTCGAACTCGGATTTCTTGCCGTCGCCCGGCAGCGCTTTCAGGTAGACCGCCATGGCGTTGATGTCGCTGTCGCTCAGGTATTGCAGGCTTTGCTGCACCACTTCCGCCATCGGCCCGAACACCGTCGCGCGCGGCGACACGCCGGTCTTCAGCAGTTGCGCGATATGCGGCTGCATCCATTCCCCCAGTCCCGCCTCGGCGCCGGAATTGAGCGACGGCGCGTACCAGCCAAGCACCGGGATCAGGCCGCCGGACAGGCCTTCGCCATCGGTCGCGCCCAGCGTGTTGCGCGCGCTGTGGCAGGCGCTGCAATGGCCCAGGCCCTGCACCAGATAGGCGCCGCGATTCCAGTCCACCGATTGCTTGCTGTCTTCGCGGAACACGGCGGGCTTGAAGTACAGCGCGCGCCACGCGGCCAGCATGAATTGCTGGTTGTACGGGAAGCGCAGATCATGCGACTGGTTGGCCTGCGCCACCGCCGGCACCGACTGGAAGTAGGCGTACAGCGCGTCCGCATCGTCGCGCGTGATGCGGGTGTAGTTGGTGTAGGGGAAGGCCGGGTACAGCAGACGGCCATCCTTCGATTTGCCGTTGTGCAGCGCCTGCCAGAAATCGTCCGCGCTCCAGCTGCCGATGCCACTGGCCTTGTCGGAGGTGATGTTGGGCGAGATGACGTTGCCGAACGGGGTTTGCAGCGCGCGTCCGCCCGCATATTGCGCTCCGCCGCGCACGGTATGGCAGGCCATGCAGTCGCCGGCCTTGGCCAGATAGGCGCCGCGCGCGATCTTCTCCGCCGGCGCCAGCTTTGCGGTGGTGGTCGGCGCCGGTCCGGCATCGTCGGAACCGCCGAACAGCACGAACAGGATGCCGGCCAGCAGCAGCGCGATAACGGTATAAATAATTTTCTTCATGTGCGGCCCCTCAAGGTGCTGGCGCGCTGCCGCAGTTCAGCGGCAGGGGCATGGCGATGCTGTCGGCGGGGCGGGCGGCGGCGTCCGGCGTTTGCTTGCTGAGCCAGCCGGAGACGGCGGCGACGTCGGCCTCGGACAGCCGGTTGGCGATCTCCGCCATGCAGTCCGGCGCGGCGGCGCGGCGCACCTTGTTCTTCCATGCGCCGAACTGGGCGTTGACGTAATCGCTGGGCAGTCCGATCAGGCCGGGTATCGCCGGCGCCACGCCGGTCAGCGCGCTGCCGTGGCAGGCCACGCAGGCGGGGATCTTCTTGGCCGGATCGCCTTGCTGCATCAGCGTCTGGCCGCGCGCCAATGAGGCCGCGCTGGCGCTGGCGCCGCTGCCGGCCTGCGTCGGCGGGTAGGGCGGATGCTGCTGCGAGAAGTAGTCGGCGATCTCGCGCAGGTAGGCGTCCGGCAGGTGGTCGACCATATAGGTCATCATCGGGTAATGGCGCCGGCCTTCGCGGAAATTGACCAGCTGGTTGTACAGGTAGCCGGCCGGCTTGCCGGCGATGCGCGGGAAGAAGGCGTCGCCGCGCTCCTTGACGGCGTGGCAGGCGGTGCAGGCGGCCACGCGTTGTTCCAGCGTGTCGGGCAGGGTGGCGGGCGTGGCGGCCAGCGATGGCAGGCCGCAGCCGGCCAAAGCCAGCGCGGCGCACGCGCGCACGACGTAAGAGGTAGACATGCCATTCCTTGAGGTCGTAGCTATCCAGCAAGGATACCAGATCAACCTCTACAACGGCTTGGGCGGACGAGGAAGTTTGACGGCTTTCACCGGCGGCAGCTTGTTGCCGGCGCCGATGTAATGGCGGTAGACGCGCAACGCCACCTGGGCGTCGTCGGCCGCGTACAGGATCTGCTTTTCGTTCAGGCGCGGCAGCGCCCAATTGGTGGTGGAGATCTTCTTGGATTTCTGCAGCTTCTGGCCGAAGAACTTGGCGACGGCGGTCTTGGCGCCGAGGTCGTTGCGCTGTCCCGGCGTGCGCAGCGCCACCGACAGGTCGACCACGCCGGCCGCCCGTATCGCCAGCTTGGCGTGCAGGCGCTTGACGTCGTCGGACAGGCCGAAGCCCACCTTCAGCAAAGCCGGCGTTTCCAGCACCGCCTGCAGCACCTCGAGGATGGCCGCGGACGTGCTGCTGCCGATCTGGAACAGATAGGCCTGGTGATCGGTGGCGAACTGGATCAGGTGCGGACCGGTCGAGGTCTCGCCCTTGGTGAAGGTCGGCTTCGATTCGGTATCGAAGCCGATGGCGTCGGTGGCCAGCAGGGCGTCGCGCGCGGCGACGGCTTGCTCGGTCGTGGTGACCAGCCGGACATCGGCGATGCGTATCCCCACGTAGGGCGGAAGCTCGGCCTCCGCCTGTGTCGCTAGCTGCTGGGTATCCAACTGAGCCAACTCAGCCCTTGCGCGAGAACTTCGCGGTCAGCTGGTTCAGCTTGTCGGCGCGCACGCGGGCCGCTTCTTCGGCCGCAGCCGCGTCGCGTTCCGCTTTCTTGCGTTCGGCTTCTTTCTTGAAACGGTCCTGCAACACCTGGGTGGCGTGGGCGCGGTGGGTGTCGGTCACTTCGGCGCCGGGGGTGCCGTCCAGATCGTGACGCACCTTGGCTTTTTCCATGACTTTCAGGTAGCGCAGCGAGCCGGTATGGATGCCGAGCGCGGTACGCATGGTCTTGCGGTCCAGTTCAGGCATGACGGCGAGGATCTGCTTGTCGATACCGATCGACAGGGGCAGGAAATCGCGGAAGGCCGGGAATTGGGTTTGCAATTGTTTCAGCAAGCTGCGCGGGGTCAGAGCCGCAGGTGCCGCGGTAGCGGCGGAGGCTGCGGGCTCGATTGCCGGCGCCTGAGGGGTGAGGCTAGTGTTCATCGACTTCATAGTTTAAGCAAGAGGCGTCAGCATATCATGGGCACTACGGGATTGCAGTGCCTTTTAGGCCATGATGTATAAATGACCATATCGACATCATACGCCCCTTGGGCGCGGGAGGTGCGCTCGCACGCCAAAACATGTATAATGCGAGACGCACCTTTGCAGGACGGTGCGTTTCAGTTTGGTACAGGATGCGATTTGGACGGTCTGACAAGAGTGTGACGCCCTTGTTATATGGTTTTAAGATGTCGGATATAGGTACTATCAATTATCCTGATGTCTCGCTATACGGCATACTTTGCCCTCTCCCTATTCTTCACTGAAAAGAGAAACAAGCCCGTTGTTGGATGCGGGCTTTTTTTATTCCGCAGATAATCGTCAGCTAAATTACAACATTTCCATCTGAGCGCACTGGTAACGGTCGGCGCCGGCTGTGGCATTTTGTATTTTCCGACGAATACGCATTGAGAGATATTTAATGACAAAAACGCCGAAAACTTTAACGTTGTCCGTCAAGGCCGCCCGTACCAGCTCCGCTCCGCTGGTGGTGCCAAAGACGACTCTATCTTATGTGATCGATAATGCGCAAGAGGCAGCGAGCAAAGTAACGGTAGTCAAAAAGAAAACGCGTCTGAGCGCCGCGGCCGAAGCGGCCCAGGCGGAAGCGCAAGTCGCGGTGCAGCACGCTGACGCGTCCGACACCCCGATCAAGACCGTCAAGGTGGCGCGCAAGAGCGCCGCGGTCCCGGCCGCCGAGACCGGCGCGCCTGCGGTGGTGGTCAAGGCCGCGCCGAAATCCAAGCTGGTCAAGGCCGCCAAGGCCGAGCCTGCGCCGGTCGTCATCGTGACCGCCGGTCCGGCCGTCAGCCAGGTGACCGACGCCGCCACGCTGGCTTCGATCGACACCTCCGGCTACCTGCTGCCTAGCGTCAAGGTGCCAGGCCGCCGCGGCCGCAAGCCGTCCGAATTCACGCCGGAAAACGACGAAGTCGCGGCACTGAACGCGGTCGAGCGCGCCGAACTGAAGGCCGTGTCCAAGGCCCGCGAGCGCAAAGCCAAGGGCGGCGCCGCCGACATGCTGGGCGTGGACTCGAAGAGCACTGCCGAGGAACTGGAACGCCGCCGCACCCAGATCAAGAACCTGATCAACATGGGCAAGGAGCGCGGCTTCCTGACCTACGCCGAGATCAATGACCAACTGCCGGAAAACATTGTCGACCCTGAAGCGATCGAAGGCATCATCGCGACCTTCAACGACATGGGCATCGCCATCTACGAGCGCGCGCCGGAAGCCGATTCGCTGCTGCTGACCGACAGCGTCGCCACCGTGACCTCCGACGACGAAGTGGAAGCGGCCGCCGCGACCGCGCTGTCGACGGTCGACTCCGACTTCGGCCGCACCACCGACCCGGTCCGCATGTACATGCGTGAAATGGGCGCCGTGGCGCTGCTGACGCGCGAAGGCGAGATCGAGATCGCCAAGCGTATCGAAGGCGGCCTGAAGGACATGATCCAGGCCATCTCCGCTTGCCCGACCACGATCGCCGAGATCGTCGCGCTGGCCACCAAGATCGAAGCCGACGAACTGAAAGTGGATGAAGTGGTGGACGGCTTCGTCGACCTGAACGAAGCGAACAACACGCCGGCCGTCGCGGCCGCGCCTGCCGCCGCCTCGGACGACGAAGAAGAAGAGGAAGAGGAAGTCGAGGAAGAAGACGGCGACGCCAACGGCGGCGCGGCAGGCTTCTCGACCGAGCAACTGGCGCAGCTGAAGAAAGCCGCGCTGGAAAAGTTCGACGTCATCTCGACCCAGTACGACAAGATGCGCAAAGCCGCCGGCGGCTACGGCTCCAAGGCTTATGTGTCGGCGCAGGAAGCGATTTCGGCCGAACTGCTGGGCATCCGCTTCACCGCCAAGGTGGTCGAGAAGCTGTGCGACACGCTGCGCGGCCAGATGGAAGAAGTGCGCCACATCGAGCGCGCCGTGCTGGAACTGTGCGTGAACAAATGCGGCATGCCGCGCGCCCACTTCATCAAGGTCTTCCCTGGCAATGAATGCGACCTGGACTGGGTTGACGGCGAAGTCGACAGCGCCTATCCGTACAGCGCCATCCTGGGCCGTAACGTGCCTGCGGTGAAAGAACTGCAAAAGAAAATGATCGACCTGCAAGCCCGCGTGGCGCTGCCGCTGGCCGACCTGCGCAAGATTAACAAGCAGATGGCCGCCGGCGAAAAACGCGCGCGCCAGGCCAAGCGTGAAATGACGGTCGCCAACTTGCGTCTGGTGATTTCGATCGCCAAGAAGTACATCAACCGCGGCCTGCAGTTCCTCGATCTGATCCAGGAAGGCAACATCGGCCTGCTGAAGGCGGTGGACAAGTTCGAATACCGTCGCGGCTACAAGTTCTCGACCTATGCAACCTGGTGGATTCGCCAGGCCATCACCCGTTCGATCGCCGATATGGCCCGCACCATCCGCGTGCCGGTGCACATGATCGAAACGATCAACAAGATGAACCGCATCTCGCGCCAGATCATGCAGGAAACCGGCAGCGAGCCGGACCTGGCGACCTTGGCGGTCAAGATGGAAATGCCGGAAAACAAAGTCCGCGAAATCATGAAGATCGCCAAAGAGCCGATCTCGATGGAAACGCCGATGGGCGAGGACGGCGATTCGCAGCTGGGCGACTTCATCGAAGACAACACCACGCTGGCGCCGCTGGACGCCGCGCTGCACGCCTCGATGCGCAACGTCATCAAGGAAGTGCTGGACTCGCTGACTCCGCGCGAAGCCAAGGTTCTGCGCATGCGCTACGGCGTGGAAATGTCGAACGACCACACGCTGGAAGAAGTGGGCAAGCAGTTCGACGTGACCCGCGAGCGTATTCGTCAGATCGAAGCCAAGGCCATGAGCAAGCTGCGCCAGCCGTCGCGCTCGGACAAGCTGAAGACTTTCCTGACGCAGAACTAAGCGTCAGCGAGATAAAAAGAAGGGAGGCCATGCGCCTCCCTTTTTTTTTGGCAGCGAGCGTAAAGCTTAGAGCTTTGGTATCGGGGCTTTTTTTGCGGCGTCGATGGCGTCCTGTTTCGCCTTCGCGGCAGCGGCGGCGATCGGCATCAGGTTCTTGACGGCGGCGTCGAAGTCGATGATCGACACGCTGATGGACGTGGCCCAGGTGGAGTCGCCGACGATGGTCACCGTGACGGACTTGTCGCATTTGAGCATGCGGTCCATCAGCAGGGCATGGGCGAACGTCAGGCTGGCGTTGCGCGCGAAGCATTCGTATTCGGGCTTGCCGGTCTTGGTGTGGACCCAGTGCATGTCGCCGTACTTGCCTTCGTTAGGCGGCAACTGGCCATATTTTTCCTGCAGCTGCTTGCGCAGCTCTTCGTTCAAGACTTTTTGCTCGAACACCTCGGCGGTACGCTCGATCTGCACCGCGCGGCCATCCATGGGGCCGTAGGCGACAGTGACGCGCGAACGCTTGGGGGAGTCCGGGATGGTGTAATCGATGCTGTCGGGGCGAGCCGCATAGACCGAGTCCGCCGGGCGCACATGCGTGCGGGAGGGCTTGTAGCCGCCGGCAAACAGCACCTTTTCAACCTGTTGCTGGGTATCGCCGATCTTGATGCCCATGGTTTCCAGCGATTTCGGTATGTCAGCGGCGTGCGCGGCGCCGGCCAGGGTGGTGGTGGCGAACAGCGCAGCCAGTAATTGTCGGTTCATGACGGTCCCGTAGATGTTAATTTTCGGTAAAAATATAATAATTGCAATTTTAGTGTAGCAAGGTCTGGAATCTGTTGTCAAACACGCTTTTTTGACCGAATTGCAATACACTGGCGGCATCTCCAAAACAAGTCTTTCGGATGATCAAATCAAACATCGATGCGCGCGGGAGGAATATGGAACTCACTGAAGAAATGGACTTGTTGCTGGAGCAGGCCGAGACGGCCGTCCGCAAGTCCCTGAAAAACGAAAACGGTTTTCCGGTGTTCGCGCTGGTGTTGAAGGACGATGGCGAATCCGTGGGGCTGCTGGCGGACGGGTTTGACGAACTGCGGGCGGCGATAGGCGGGCTGCTGAAGCAGATACTGCCGATGGTCGGGGAGGGCGATGTGGCGGCCACGCTGATTGGCTCGTCGATGCCGGTCGATCCCGGCAGCGGCGACGGCTGGCAGGCGGCCATGTTCGACATTGAGGACCGGCGCCGCATGCGCGCCTACGTGGTCCTGCCATATCGCCAGCGCGACACCGGCGGCTGGCAATACGGGCCGCTGGAGTTCTCCGAAGGGCGGCCCCAGATTTTCACTGATAAAGAATGAAAACTGTTTATATCAATGTTCTGTTGCGGCTTTGGTCGTTGGTGGCGTTGTGCGCCCTGCGTGGCCGCGTGCTCGTTACTGCATGAACCAGCCGTGGCTGACCACCAGCGATTGCCCGGTCAGCGCGTTCGACGGGAAGCTGGCGAACAGCAGCGCCACTTCGGCCACGTCCTCCACCGTGGTGAACTTGCCGTCCACGGTATCGGCCAGCATCACTTTTTTGATGACGTCTTCCTCGGAGATGCCCAGCGTCTTGGCCTGCTCGGGGATCTGCTTGTCCACCAGCGGCGTGCGCACGAAGCCGGGGCAGATCACGTTGGCGCGCACGCCATGCTCGGCGCCTTCCTTCGACACCGCCTTGGCCAGCCCGATCAGGCCGTGCTTGGCCGTCACATAGGCCGACTTGAGCTTGGACGCTTCCTTCGAATGCACCGAGCCCATGTAGATCACGCTGCCGCTGCCGGCCTTGTACATATGCGGCAGGCAGGCCTTGGTGGTCAGGAAGGCGCCGTCCAGATGGATGGACAGCAGCTTCTTCCAATCTTCGAACGGGAAGTCCTCGACCGGATGGATGATCTGGATGCCGGCGTTGCTGACCAGTACGTCGATCTGGCCCCAGGCCTCGATCACGTTGGCGATGCCGGCGTTGACCTGGGCTTCGTCGACCACGTTCATGGCGATGGCCATGGCCTGGTGGCCGCCGGCCTTCATTTCATCGGCGGTGGCTTGCGCCGCCTCCAGGTTCAGGTCGGCGATGACGACCTTGCCGCCTTCGCGCGCATACACCAGGGCGATTTCCTTGCCGATGCCGCTGGCGGCGCCGGTGACGATACAGACTTTGTCTTTCAGCTTCATTAGTTCGCTCCTCGTTGGGTGGGAATGCAACTTCGTGATTACATCAATGCCGCGCCGCGCCGTCTATGCGTTGGCGTACATAGCGGGCAAGGTCAGACGCATAAACGCGCCGCCTTCATCCTGGTTGCCGACCTCCATCATCGCGCCGATGCGCGCCGCGCGTTCGCGCATGCCGACCAGGCCCCAATGGCCGCTGCGCCCGCCTTGCGCCAGCGTATCCGCCGCGATGCCCTTGCCGTTGTCGCGCACCAGCAGCGTCAGCCGTTTGGCGCCGTAGTCCAGCTCCACCACGATCTCGCTCGCCTGTGCATGGCGGAAGGCGTTGCAGATGGCTTCGCGGCCGATGGAAAACACTTCGTCGGCGGCGATGACGGGCAGGGCGTATGGTGCGCCTTTTTGCTCCAGCCGGAAACTGGCCGAAAGTCCAGCCGCCAGCCGCTGGCCGAAGCGTTCCAGCGATTGCCCCAGCGTTTCATCGTCGCGCAGCGGCGAGCGCAGGCCGCGCACTTCGTCGCGGCCCTCGATCAGCGCCTGCTCGATGTAGCCGATGCCGCGCTCCATGGCGGCGCGCGCCGGCAGCGCCGGCGGCACCTGTTCCATCGCCAGCTGCATCATCAGGATGGTGCCTTGCGCCTCTTGCAGGAAGGTGTCGTGCAGCGCGCGGGCGATGCGCTCGCGCTCGCCCAGGCGCTCGACGTGGCGCGCTTCGATCAGGCGCGCCATCTGCGCCAGCCGCCAGCGCCAGGCCAGCACCAGCACCGCTGCCAGCGCCAGCGCGCATAGCAGCTTGAACCACAGGCTTTGCAAGAAGGTCGGCGGGATCGTCACCTCCAGCGTTGCGCCGTCGTTGTTCCAGACGCCGTCCTTGTTGGCGGCGATCACCTGGAAGCGGTACTGGCCCGGCCCCAGGTTGGTGTAGAAGGCTTCGCGCCGGCCGCCGGCCGCCTGCCAGTCGCGGTCCAGGCCTTCCAACCGGTAGCGGAAGGCGATCCGTCCCGGCATGGCCAGGCCGAGCGCGCTGAAGGTCAGGTGCAGATTGTTCGCGCCTTGCGGCAGCGTCAGCGGCGCGCCCACCGGATAGGATTTGCCGTTGCTCTCCACGGCGCGAAGCTCCACCGGCGGCGGCGTGGCGTCGCGGCTGATCTGATTGGGTGTGATCAGCACGGCGCCGCTGTGGCTCGACAGCCAGAGCTTGCCGTCGCTGGCCTCGATCATCGACGGGAACGGGCCGGTCGGCTGGACCGCGCCGGTCAGGCCGTCGGCTATGCCCAGCAGTTCGTAGTCGACCGCGGCGCCGTTGTGCAGGAAGCTGGCCAGCTGCGCGGCCGGGATGCGGAAGGCGCCGTCATGGCCGTGCAGCCACAGCTCGCCGGCCGCCGTTTCCACCAGGCCGCTGATGCCGCGCAGCTCATGGCCGTCGGCCAGGCGCAGCGGCACGAAGCGCTGGCCGTCGTACAGCGCGGCGCCCAGTTCGCCCGCGACCCACAGGTGGCCGTTGCGTTCGTATAGGCTCAGCACGTTGCCGATGTTCAGGCCCTGGGCCGCGCCCAGCACGCGGACGCCATCGCCAGCGCCACCGACGACGGCGATGCGGTTGCCCTGGTAGCCTATCCAGACCCTGCCGCTATGGTCTCCCAGCATAATCAGAGCGCGCGCGGCCGGCAGCCGGGAATCGTCCAACCGCCGCCAGGTGCCGTCGTGGCGGCGGTAAATGCCCAGGTTCACATAGCTGGCCCACCAGTCGCCGCTGCGGTCCTGGGCCAGCGCACGGGCCGGCATGGCGTCCTTCAGCGCTTCCGGCGGCGAGGCGATCATGGCGCCGCCATTGGGCCCCGGCAGCCAGATCCCTGCGGCGGTGCCCAGCGCCGGCCGGCCGTCCGTGGTGGCGGTGGCCGAACGGAAGGCGAGCGGCGAGTGTTCGTACCGCCGGCCGCCGGCATCCATCAGCCAGGAATCCCCGCTGTAGCTGCTGATCCTGACCTTGCCGTCGCGGTCGGGCCACAGCGCCGGCGTGGCGACTTCCAGATGGCTGGGCAGCGGCGTCACGCGGTTGCGGCGGAACTGGTCCAGGCCGTTGACGGTGCCGATCCAGATGGTGCCGTCGCGGTCTTCGAAAAAGGTCTGCGGGTTCATGCCGCTCAAGCCTTGTTCCTGCGTGACGCGCTGGCGCGGATCGGGAAACACGTCCGGCAGCATGCGCTCGACCCGGTCTTCGCTCAGCAGCCACATGGTGCCGGCGCGGTCGAACCACATGCCGCTGCCGGGCAGGTCGGGGCGGGGCGGCGGGCCGCCGGCCGGCGCGCTCTGCGACAGCTTGTAGTTGGCGTCGCTGCCGTTGGAGGCCCACACGGTGCCGTCCGGCGCGGCCGCCAGCGACGACAGCCGGATATTGGCGGGGCTGGCGACGTGGTAGCGGCTTTCGCCCTGGCGGCGGTAGTAGATCGCGCGGTCGCTCGACACCCACTGCGTGCCGGCGCGGTCGAACAACACGCCCCAGACCGACTTGGCGCCGGGATCGAAGCCGCTGTCGGCGCCGATCCGCACCCAGCGCCCGCCGTTCAGCCAGGCCAGGCCGTTGGAGGTGGTGACCCACATGGTGCCGTCCGGCGCGCGGCCGAAGCTGTAGGTGGCGCCGGGCGGGAAGCCGTCGGCGGCGCTGTAGTGGCGCACCTGGCCGTCCTTGAACACGCTGGCGCCGCCGAAACGGTAGCCGACCCACAAGGCGCCGTCCGGCGCGGTGTACAAGGGCAGCACGATGGTCGACAGCAGCTTGTGGCCGCCGACCTGGTCGCGCCGTTCGAAGCTCAGGCCGTCAAAGCGGTACAGGCCGGTCGGCGTCGACAGCCACAGCCAGCCGTCGCGGGTCTGGGTGATGGCCTGGATTTGCGCCGGCGCGCCTTGGGCGGCGGTCCAGGCGCGATGGCTGTAATCGCTCAGCAGGCGTGCGTGTTCAGCCGCGGCGGCCGGGCGCCACAGCGCCAGCAGCAAGGCGCCGGCCAGCAGCCAGCGGCTGCGCAGGGTAAGAGTCATGGGTGAAGCTTAACATTCAGGGGGCAAGGCCGTGCATCCGCTAGCTGGCGGAAGGCTGGCCCGGCAAGTTCATGCGCAGCACGGTGCCGGCGCCGGGCAGCTGCGCCACCGCCAGATCGCCGCCGAAGTCGGCCAGGCGGGCGCGGATGGCGCCCAGGTCGAGCACGTCGCGCGGCGATTGCTGCTCGGGCAGGCCGTCGCCGCTGACCACGATCGACAGCTGCTCCGGCCGCAGGTTCAGCGTCGCTTGCACGGTGCGCGTGCCGCTCTGGCTGCACAGATAGCTCAGCGCCGACAGCATGATGCCGTAGATCGCCGTCACCTGGCGCTGGTCCAGCGTGGCGTTGTCTTCGATCAGCTCCAGCCGGCAATGCAGGCCGTGGTGGCGCTCCAGTTGCTGCATCTGCCATTCGATGGCGGCCGACAGGCCCAGCTCCAGCGTGCGGGGATGCAGTTCGTTGATCAGTTCACGCACCGCGAGGATGCTGGCGTCGAGCGTATGCAGCGCCTGCGCGGCGCGCTGGTGCAGCAGCGGCTGGCGCGCGGTGGTGCGCTTGTGCAGGGTGGCCACGTCCAGCTTGAGCGCGAGCAGGTTTTGCGCCAGGTCGTCGTGGATGTCCTGGGCGATGCGGCGGCGCTCGCTTTCCTTGGTGGTGTGGTGGTGCCGGGACAGGGTCCTCATCTCTTGCAGCGAGGACTGCAAAGCCGATTCCGCCAGCTTGCGCTCGGTGATGTCGATGCACATGGCGATCAGCAGCTTGGGCTGGCCGAGCTCGTCGTAGGTGGGCTGCTTGTGGGTTTGCATCCAGCGGTTTTCGGCCCGGCCGGCATGCCACAGCTGTTCTTCGTACACCGTGTTCTGGCCGCTGTCGAAGGCGATGCGGTCGTGCTCGAGGAAGTAGGCGGTTTGCTCGGGCGGGAAAAAGGCGGCGCCGTCGGTGCCGCGGATGTCGGCGAAGGCGATGCCCCACAGGGCCTCGCAGGCCGGATTCATCAGCACGACCCGGGATTGCGCATCCTTGATGAACAGGGCCAGCGGCATGACCGCGATGATGTTGTGCAGTTCGCCTGTGACGGGCGCTGTGCCGCCGATGCCGGCCTGAAGACGGGTGACGACGCTTTCGATTTCCGATTTGCCCAGCGATTCAATCAAGTTCTTCATGTTTGCGGACAATAGTGGTTTTTTGACATTCTAATGCCAAAATAACCAAATTGAGTAATCTTCAAGGAAATAAAAAATTCTCCCGCAAACGGCGCGGACCTACCTGGTCGTCGCACTCAGCTTGGCCTCCAGCGCCTGCCGGTCGAACGAGGTGCCGGTGCGCGAGCCGTCGGCGAAGTAGACGGTCGGCGTGCCGGCCACGTGCAGTTTCTTGCCCAGCGCCAGCACCTGCTCGTTCGGTGTCGGGCAGGCGGGCGGCGCGGCCGGTGCGGCCCTGGCGTTGACGATCCAGTCGCGCCATGCCTGCGCCCGGTTGGGGGCGCACCAGATGTCCCTGGATTTGAGCGACGAGTCGTCCGACAGGATATTCAGCAGGAAGGTGTAGATGGTGACGTTGTCTATCCCTTCCAGCGTCTGGTGCAGCTTGCGGCAGTAAGGGCAGTTTGGATCCTCGAACACCGCCATCACGCGCTTGCCGTCACCCCTGACGGTCTTGATCGCGTTTTCCAGCGGCAGGTCGGCAAAACGGATCGCGGCCAGCTGGTCGGCCCGGGCCCGCGTCAGGTCCTGATAGTTGTCGCCGGTGTCGACCACCTTGCCGACGAACAGATAGCGCGCGCTTTCATCGGTGTAGAAGATGTCGCCGTTGGTGCTGATTTCGTACAGGCCGCCGTACGGCGTCTTAGTCACCGAATCGACTTTGATGTTGACGCCCAGGCGGGGCGTGATCAGCGCTTTGATGCGGGCTTCCTCGGGCGTTTCAGCGTGGGCTGCGGGCAAGGTCAGCAGGCTGGCTGCCAGCAGCAGCTTGGTGGTGTGCTTCATGCGGTGTGTTCCTGGTGGATTATTCGATGCCGCTGGCGCGCGCGCGGATGCGCTCGCGCTCGGAGGGGAAATTCTGTCGCTGTAGTGCTTCCAGCTGGAGCCGGCGCGCTTCGCTGCCGGGGGCGGCGGCCAGCCGGCCGGCGTCGGCCCGGTAGCGCAGATAGTGGGCGCGCCATGCGCGCTCCTCGCCGGCGACGGCCTCATAGCTTTGCGTGGCGCCGGCCAGCAGTTCACTGGTGTCGCTGTCGCGTACCGCGTCCCGGGTGGCGCCGTGCAGGCGGCGCTCGCGCAGCGTATTGGAGTCGGGCTCGGCCCCACCTGCATCGGCGGCGTTTGAGTTCGCACCGGTGGCGGCCTGCTCGCGCAGCTCGGCCACCGCTTGCGCCAGCCCGGCATCGTCGGCGCCGAACCAGAGATTGGCCGTGGCCGGTCCGAAGCTGCTCAGGCGCAGGCGCGCGCGCTGCTGTTGCCAGGTCGCCAGCTGTTCCACCTGCTGCGGCGAGGGGGCGGCGCCGGAGGGCAGCGCGATGCGCTGGCTTGCCAGCAGCTCGTCGTGCGCACGCACGTAGGCGGCGTAGCGGGTGGCCAGCGTCTTGGCCTGGGTGGCGGCGGGGCCGCTGACTTGCCGGTCCAGATGGTCGCGCAGTTGATCGGCGCGTGCATTCAGGTCGGCGCCGTCACCGCGTACCAGGAAGAATTCGAACAGCATCCGCAGCGGCGCGTCCACCACCAGGTTGCCGGCGGCGTCGGTCGACAGCGAGGAGGGGGCGAGCTGGTCGTCGAGCGGCAGCTCGCTCGGTTGGCGCAGGTCGGCGACCATCTTGCTGGAGGTGATGCGGTCGTACCACGCGGGCGCGGCGGCGGTGTGCGCCGGGACGGCCGGCGCATCGGCGGATGGCCAGTACCACGCCAGCGCCACGCCGGCCAGCGCGGCGGCGCCTATCCAGTAGCGTTCCCGGTACAGCAAGGTCGTCATGGCCGGGGTCAGTATTTTTTATGGATGGCCGGCGCGGCCAGGTCGGAGCCGGGCACCGCCTTGCTGGCGCCGTCCACGGTGGCGGCGTAGCGGGCAACCGCCTTCCAGCCGCCGTCCATCTGTTTCCATGTATCGACCACGAACACCTGGGTGGGCAGAGCGCTGTTTTTCGGCGCGGCGATTTTCCACATGAAGCTGACCACCGCCAGCTCGCCATATTCGTGCACCGCCATTTGCTCGATGCTCGACTCCGGCGCCGGCGCGGCAAACGCCTGCTGCTGCCATTCGGCGCGCGCGGTGGGGCGGCCGGGCACGCTGGCGCTGCGCAGTTCGAATTCATCCGCGACGATTTTCTTCAGGGCTTTGGTGTCGCGCTTGTGCACCGCGTCCAGCCAGTCGTTTTCCAGGGTGCTGAACAGTTGCACCGTGCGGGTGACGGTCGGCACCGTGCGCGGCGGCGCGGCTTGCGTCGCGGTGTGGGCCAGGGCCAGCAGCGCCAGCCCGATCAAAGAAATTTTTTGCATGAACATTCCAGGAGGGTGGGAGGCCGCCGCGATGCGCCGCGGCGGCCCGGATCAGTTCAAACTGATTGTACTAGCCTGCTCAAGGATAGTGCTGCGCGCACGCCTGGGACGGGGCCAGCACCCAGTTTTGCTGGATCAGATACTTCATGGTGCCGAAGGTCTGGTTGTACTTGGCGCCGTTCGATGCGGTGGCGGTGGTGCCGAAGTTCCATGCGCACTTGTCGCCGTTCTCCATGCCGTTCGACAGCGCGTACCAGGCGTTGCCGTCCGGGTCGGTGACCGCTTCTTCCAGTTCATGGGCGAAGATGCTGGCCATGGCGTCCGCGCCCGGCGTGTTGTTCGGGCTCGGCGAGGTGGCGCCGCAAGCCGATGCGCACTGGGTTTCCGGATTGCCGACAAAGGCGTACTTGATGTTCTGGCCGTTGAAGTTGGTGTTGGTGTGCCAGCCGCAGTACTGGGTGCAGAAGCCCGAGGTGGCGGTGGTGTTCTTGTCGGTCATCACGAAGTAGATGGCGTTGGAATCCAGCGGCAGCGCGCCCGAGCTGATGGCGTTGGTCACCACGGTCTGGATGTTGGCGTCGGTCAGCTTGGTGCCCAGGGTGCCGGAGTTGGCGGTGCTGCCGGCCAGGGTCACCTGGTTCACCACGTGAGTATTGCTGGCGTTGTAGTAGGTGGTGTTGATGTTGAAGTAAGGCGAACCGCCGATGTGCGAGGCGATATTGTTCAGCACGTTTTGCGATGCGCTGTCCCAGGCCGAGCCGTACCAGATGTAGTACACCTTGGTCGGCGCCACCATGACCGGGCCGCCCTGGTAGGTCAGGTTGGCGCTGCGCTGCGCGCGCAGCGTGGCGGCGCGTTCGGGGCGGCTCATCGAGTCGACATCGAGCTCGCCCCAGCCTTTGCCGCTGGGCTTGAACAGGGAGTCCTTGTCTTCTTTGATGGCGCCGGCGTGAGCGGCGGATACGCAGGCCAGGCAGGCTGCCAGCATGGTCAGTTTACGGCTGAATGTCATGTTGATCTCTCCAAAAGGTGTGTCGCAAGGTTCAACTGAGTAAAGTCGTCCTTGGGGGACGATCTGATGTATGCGTCGCTACGCAGGTCTGCAGCCAGGCGCGGCGCGCACGCTTCCAACACGTGCCTTGGCGGCACGCGTGAAAAAGGGGGGTGAAATTCGGGAGAAGCGGCTCTAGAGCAAGCGCGCTTGCGGTGTCGGGGCGGGGCGGTCGGTGTACAGCAGGCGATGTGTGCGCAACTTCATGTGAACTCTCCGGATCAGATTTTGCCGCTTCGTTCCGCGCTTTTGGCGCCGACGGAAATATTATTTATACCGTTTTGATGCGTCGATCAACTGCACCTGATTCTACTGAAATGTTTCATTTTGTCAGCAGCATTTCGTCCAGTCTGTCTGGAAATCCATACACCTTTCCTAAATGATAGGTAACAGTCCCATGTTGAAAACCATCGCTATTTGGCGGGCTTGTTACTGGCGGTAGGAATTTTTTCGTTTCATAACAAAGGTGCAAAAAAAACACCCCGGGCCTTGCGGCGCGGGGTGTTCTTGGCGGCGTAACGGGTTTAACCGGTGTTGCGCAGGCCGGCGGCGACGCCGTTGATCGACAGGTGGATGCCGCGATGGACCCGCTCGTCGGCCTTGCCCGGTTCGCTCGACAGCGCGCGGTGGCGCTTGATCAGCTCCACCTGCAAGTGGTTCAGCGGATCGAGGTAGGCGAAGCGGTTCTGGATGGAACGCGCCAGCAACGGGTTGCCGGCCAGGCGCTCGGTGGCGCCGGTGATGCTTTGCAGGATGGCCAAGGTGCTCGCATGCTCCTCGGTGATGCGCTTGAAGATGCGCTCGCGCAGCTCCTTGTCCTGCACCAGCTCGGCGTAGCGCGAGGCGATCGCCAGGTCGGTCTTGGCCAGCACCATGTCCATGTTCGACAGCAGGGTGGCGAAGAACGGCCATTGCTTGAACATCGCTTGCAGCTGGGCCAGGCGATCGGACTGCTTGCCGTCGGCGATCCAGGCGCCGATGGCGCTGCCGAAGCCGTACCAGCCCGGCAGCAGCAGACGGCACTGGCCCCACGAGAAGCCCCATGGAATCGCCCGCAAGTCTTCGATGCGCTTGGTCGACTTGCGCGAGGCCGGGCGCGAACCGAGGTTCAGCTCGGCGATCTCGGCGATCGGCGTGGCGGCAAAGAAGTAGTCGGTGAAGCCTGGGGTTTCATACACCAGGTTGCGGTAGGCCTGGTAGGCGCGGTCGGAGATCTCGGCCATGATGGCTTCGAACTGGCGCAGCTGGGCCAGGTGCGCGCTGTCGGCCGACTGCGGCATCAGGCTCGCCTCCAGCGTGGCGGCGACCAGCAGCTCCAGGTTGCGGCGGCCGATGTCCTTGTTGGAGAACTTGGAGGCGATGATCTCGCCCTGTTCGGTCAGGCGGATCTGGCCGTTGACGGTGCCGTGCGGCTGCGCCAGGATGGCCTCGTACGACGGACCGCCGCCGCGGCCGACGGTGCCGCCGCGGCCGTGGAACAGGCGCAGCTTGACGCCGGCTTTTTCAAACACGGTCACCAGGTGGGTCTCGGCCTTGTACAGCTCCCAGTTGGAGGTCAGGAAACCGCCGTCCTTGTTGGAGTCCGAATAGCCCAGCATGACTTCCTGGATCTGGCCCTGCCTGGCGATCAACGCTTTAAATAGCGGGATCGCCATCACGGCTTCCATGATGCCGGCCGCGCGTTGCAGGTCGGGGATGGTTTCGAACAGCGGGATCACCATCAGGTCGAGTTCCTGCTCGGCGATGCGCAGCAGGCCCATTTCCTTTTGCAGCAGCAGCACTTCCAGCAGGTCGGACACGGTTTCGGTGTGCGAGATGATGTAGTTGCGGATGGCGCGGGCGCCGTACAGCGCGCGGATCTGGCGCGCCGCGCGCAGCACGCCCAGCTCGGAGTCGGTCTCGGCCGAGTAGGCGATGTACGGCGAATACAGCAGGCGCGGCTGCGACAGCTCGCTCAGCAGCAGCGCCACTTTGGCGTCCTCGTCCAGCGACGAGTAGTCCGGCTGGCCGCCGGCCTTGACGAACAGCTCGGCCAGCACGCGCTCGTGGATGTCCGACGATTGGCGCATGTCCAGCGAGGCCAGGTGGAAGCCGAAGATGTCGGCCGCGCGCTTCAGGGTCGACAGGCGCGGCTGCACCAGCACGGCGCCGTGGTTGGCGTTGAGCGAGTCGATCAGCACTTGCAGGTCGGCCGAGAATTCGGCGGCGGTGGCGTACGGCTCGGCGTGGCCCACTTCCTTGCGCAGGATGTTGGTCGCGCCCAGCGCGCGGGCGCTGCTGGCCAGGCGGGCGTAGATGCCGATCAGGGCGCGGCGGTACGGTTCGTCGGCGCGGTGGTCGGACAGGTCCGGCGACTGGTCGGCCAGCGCCTGCAACTGCGGGCTGCAGGCGATCATCAGGGTCGACACCGACAGCTCGGCGCCCAGCGTGTGCGCTTCTTCAAGGTAGAAGTCGAGGATGGTGGTGGCCTGGCGCGTCAGCGCGTGCTGCATGGTGCCGCCGTTGACGTTGGGGTTGCCGTCGCGGTCGCCGCCGATCCAGCTGCCCATCTGCACGTAGGGGGCGGCGATGGCCTGGCTTGCGCCGTCGCCGTTGCCATAGTGGGCGGCGATGTCGGACTCGATGTCGTCGTACAGGCCCGGCAGCTCGCGCAGGAAGGTGATGCGGTAGTAGGACAGGGCGTTTTCGATTTCGTCGGCCACGGTCAGCTTGGAGTAGCGCAGCATGCGGGTCTGCCACAGCGTGGCGACGCGGGCGCGCAGCAGGTGCATGTTGGCGGCCTGTTCCTTCGGCGTCAGCGGCAGGTCGCGCTCGGCCAGCAGGCGGGCGATATCGTGTTCCGCATCAAGAATCGATTTGCGCTGCACTTCGGTCGGGTGGGCCGTCAGCACCGGGGCGATCAGCGCGTCCTGGAAGAAGGTGGCCACGGTTTCCTGGCTGACGCCGGCTTCCTTGAGCTTGCACAGGGCGAAGTTGACGCTGCCTTGCTGCGGCTTGGAACCGGCCAGCAGGTGCGCGCGGCGGCGGCGGATGTGGTGCTGGTCTTCCGCGATATTGGCCAGGTGCGAGAAGTAGGAGAACGCGCGCACCACGGAAATGGTCTGCTCGCGCGTCAGGATCTTCAGCATGCCGTCCAGTTCCTTGGCGGCGCCGGCGTCGGCTTCGCGGCGGAACCGCACCGCCGTCTGGCGGATGGTCTCGACCACGGCGTAGACTTCTTCGCCTTCCTGGTCGCGCAGCACGTCGCCCAGCAGGCGGCCTAGCAGGCGGATGTCTTCTTTAAGTGGCGCGTCTTTGTCTACGCCAGGTTGTTCAGCCGTTTGATCGTTCGTTGCACTAGATTGGTTTGCCATGAGATAAGCCGCAAAGATGTGAAAAGTCGGTGCAAAGGCTTGTGGCCCGGTTCTGCAAGAAGGTGAGCGTGATAAAATTTGTGATCTTAAACACGCGCGTGAGACTGGCCTGCGCCGGTTAGCGCCCGCTACAGCGAAAGAACTGGTTTTGAAAATATCGGAATTACTACAAAATCCTCCGTCCACCTTGGTGATCGCGTCGCGTGAAAGTCGGCTTGCCATGTGGCAGGCCGAGCATGTACGGGCACGTTTGACATTATTATATCCGCAGTGCGATATTAAAATTGTAGGAATGTCGACAAAAGGCGACCAAATTCTTGATCGAACCTTATCAAAGGTGGGTGGCAAGGGCTTGTTTGTCAAGGAACTTGAGGTCGCCATGGCCGAAGGCCGCGCCGACCTGGCCGTGCACTCGCTCAAGGACGTGCCGATGGAGTTGCCGGAGGGATTCGCCCTGGCCGCCGTGCTGGAGCGCGAAGACCCGCGCGACGCCTTCGTCTCCAACGATTACGCCTCGCTGGCCGAGTTGCCGGCCGGCGCCGTGGTCGGCACCAGCAGCCTGCGCCGCCAGTCGCTGATCGCCGCGCGCTACCCGCAGCTGGTGATCAAACCGTTGCGCGGCAACCTCGACACCCGCCTGGGCAAGCTCGATCGCGGCGACTACGCGGCCATCATCCTGGCGGCCGCCGGCCTCAAGCGCCTGGGCCTGCCGGAACGCATCCGCGCGCTGCTGGACCCGGCCGACAGCCTGCCGGCCGCCGGCCAGGGCGCGATGGCGATCGAGATCCCGGTGCGCAAGGAAGCCGGCGGCATCGACCTGATGGCGCTGCTGGCGCCACTGAACCATGAAGCCACCTTCCAGGCCGTCACGGCCGAGCGCAAGGTGTCCAAGGTATTCGGCGGCAGCTGCCAGGTGCCGCTGGCTGCCTTCGCCACCGTGGCAGACGGCCAGATGCACCTGCGCGCCATGGTCGCCACGCCGGACGGCGCCCGCATGGCCAGCGCCGAGGTGCGCGGCGCCGCCGCCGACCCGGAAGCGCTGGGCCAGCAGGTCGCCGAGCTGCTGCGCGCGCAGGACGCGGTCGGCATCCTGGCGTCCTGCCTGAGCGAAGCCGCCCAGGCCGACGCCGACGCCCGTTCGGCCACGCTGGCCGCCGCGCCGTCCTCCGGCACTTGACCAGCGGATGACCGGCGCCGTCGTCATCACCCGTCCCCTGGCGCAAGCCTTGCCGTTGGCGGCCCGTGTTAGCGCACTGGGGCGCCGGGTGGCGTTGTTGCCGCTGCTGGAAATCGAGCCCTTGCCCGAGCCGGCCGCACTGCTGGCCGCGCTGGAGCGGCTGTGCGCGCCGCAGCCGGGCTACAAGATGGTGGCCTTCGTCTCGCCCAACGCCATCGACGCCGCGTTCGCGCATATCAAGCAGTGGCCGGCCGGCGTCAGGCTGGCGGTGCTGGGCGAGGGCAGCCGCGCAGCCCTGGCCGCGCACGGCGTGACGCCGGCGACGGTCGACATCGTCAGCCCGGCCGACAGCGCCCACAGCGATTCCGAACACTTGCTGCAAACGCTGGACCTGGCCGCGCTGCGGGACCAGCCGGTGCTGATCGTGCGCGGCGAAAGCGGCCGCGAGCTGATGGCCGACGGCCTGCGCGCCGCCGGCGCCGTGGTCGACGTGGTGCCGGCCTACCGCCGCTCGGTGCCGCGCCTGACGCCGCAGCTGGCCGCGACCCTGCGCGATTTGCTGTCGCAGCAAAACGACTGGATCATCACCAGTTCCGAAGCCCTGCGCGGACTGTGCGAACTGCTGGCGCAACTGGACGCGCAACAGGCTGATGCGACGCAGCAGAGTTGCGTTGTATTGATGCAACAACAGCATTTGATCATTCCGCACGCCCGAATTGCCGAAACGGCAAATAATTTAGGGTTTTCCCGACTGACGCTCACCGGATCAGGCGACGAACGCCTGCTGGCCGCGTTACAATCACGCCTATGAACGATTTGCCTACCTTACCCGATCCTGTCGTCTCCGCCGGCGCCGCCGCCGAGACCCCGCCTGTGGCCAAGCCGCAGCCTGAGCCCAGCCTGCTCGAAACCGTGCAACAGCCGCAGATGCTGCTGGTCGGTATCGTCGTGCTGGCCATTTTGCTGGCCGGCCAGACCTGGTCCTCGCACAACCAGGTGCGCAACCTGCGCGAAGAAATGGCGCGCCGCCTGCAAAAGGGCGACGCCAGCAATGCCGAAACCGGCACCCTGGCGCGCGCCGTGCAGGAGACCAGCAAGGAGTTGCAAGGCAAGGTTGCCCTGTTGGAAAGCAAGCAGCAGGAAGCGCAGAGCCAGCAACTGGCGCTGGAGCAGCTGTACCAGGACCTGTCCAAGAACCGCGACGAGTGGGCGCTGACCGAGATCGAACAAGTGCTGTCGACCGCCAGCCAGCAGCTGCAACTGGCCGGCAACGTGCCGGGCGCGCTGATCGCGCTGCAAAACGCCGACCGCAGCCTGTCGCGTTCGGACAAGCCGCAATTCATCACCATCCGCCGCGCCATCGCCAAGGACACGGAAAAGCTGAAGGCCTTGCCGAGCGTCGATTCGGTGGGCATGGCGCTGCGCCTGGACAACGTGATCGCGCAAATCGATACGCTGCCGATGCTGTCGGACGAAAAGCCGACCTTGCCGGCGCCGCCGGAAAAGAAGAGCAAGGCCAAGCCTGCCCTGGGCAAGGGCGGCAAGCCTGAGCCGGTCGAGCAGACCAGCCCGTGGCTGCAAGCAGTGCAAGACACCTGGAGCAGCTGGAGCACCGAGATGTGGACCGACGTGCGCCAGCTGATCCGCGTGCGCAGCGTGACCACGCCGGACGCGCTGATGCTGTCGCCGAGCCAGGCTTACTTCCTGCGCGAGAACCTGAAACTGCGCCTGCTGAACGCGCGCATGGCGCTGTTGTCGCGCAACGAGACGGCCTTCCGCGCCGACCTGATCGCGGCGCAGGAAGCGCTGGTCAAGTATTTCGATGTCCGCGCCAAATCGACGCAGACCGTGCAGATGCTGCTGCGCCAGGTGCAGACCAGCAATCTGGCGATTGAAATGCCGACCCTGTCGGACAGCCTGAACGCTGTGCGCAACTACAAAGCGAAGCCATAGTCATGCGTTTATTTCTCTGGATAGTCGCTTTGATGGCTGCCGCCATCGGTATCGCCGTGACGGCGCGTTTTAATCCGGGCAATGTGGTGCTGTTCTACCCGCCGCACCGGATCGACCTGTCGCTGAATTTCTTCGTGGTGCTGGAAGTGGCGCTGTTCGCCTTCCTGTACTTCGTGATCCGCGCCTTCCGCGCCACCGTCAGCATGCCGGGCAAGGTGGCGGCCTACCGCCAGCGCAAGCGTGAACGCGATGGCAACAAGGGTTTGCGCGAAGCGCTGAAGGCGCTGTTCGAGGGCCGCTTCGGCCATGCCGAAAAGGCAGCGATGCGCGCCTCGGAGCTGCCGGAAAACGCCGGCGTGGCTGCGCTGATCGGCGCCCGCGCCGCGCACCGCATGCGCCAGGGCCCGCGCCGCGACAACTGGCTGGCCAAGCTGACCGACGACAACGCGATGAAGACCGCGCGCCTGATGACGATGACCGAACTGCTGGTCGACGACCATCAGCCGGAGCAGGCATTGGCGGCGGTGCGCGAGCTGAACGCCAGCGGCACCCGCCACATCCACGCCTTGCAATGGTCCTTGAAGGCCCAGCAGCAAGCCAAGAATTGGCCGGAAGTACTGCGCCTGGTGCGTTCGCTGGACAAGCACCGCGCGCTGCATCCGGCGCTGTCATCACGCCTGCGCGAGCTGGCCTATGACGACATGCTGTCCGACAGCAGCCACGATGCGGAATCGCTGCAGCGGGTATGGTCGACCGTCCCGGGCGCCGACCGCATCAAGCCGTACGTGGCCTGCCGCGCCGCCACCGCGCTCAACGCGCGCGGGCTGCATGATGAAGCGCGCCTGGTGGCGGAAGAATCGCTGGCCGCCGACTGGGACGACCGCGTGGTGCGGGCCTACCGCGAAGCGGCGGCGCCGGCCGGCTCGGCGGCCTTGCTGATGCAGATCGAACACTGCGAGAACTGGATACACACCCGTCCGACCGACGCCGAGCTGGCGTTGACGCTGGGTTCCTTGTGCCTGAAGCAGAAATTGTGGGGCAAGGCGCAGCGCTATCTGGAGCAAGCCCTGTCCGACGCCGCCGACCCGCGCATGGTGCGCGAATCCCACCTGAAGCTGGCGCAAATGCACGAAGCGCTGGCCCAGCCGGAAGACGCCGCCAACCACTACCGCCAGTGCGCGCTGGCCACCATCCTCTAAACAGAACCCGTCCTTGCGACGGGTTTTTTTTACGTCGCGTAGTACCGTTTCAGCAGCGCATTGACGGCGGCGGTCATGCCCAGCATCGCCGCCGCGTGCATGCCGGACGCCGCCAGCACCAGCGTCTGCGAACCCGCCATGGCCACCTCGCGCACGGTGCCGTCGCTGCTGCACAGCGGAACCAGCACCGGCGCCAGCATCAGGCCGGCGCCGTGAACGGCCGTCATCAAGGCGGCGGAGGCGGCATGGCCGGCCGCGATGGGCGCCATGACCTGCAGCGCCTGCTTATGCCTGCGCATGACAGCACGCGGCCGCAGCCGGCGCGGTCTCGTAGCGGTCGTGGTGGCGGACCCATGCCATCGTATAGGGCAGGTCTTCCTCGTTGCGGCCCAGCGGGGTCAGGTCGAGGAAGTTATAGGTGTGCATCATCACCTCCACGCCGCGGCCGTAGGTCGAGTAGCTGTGGTAGACCACGCCGTCGTCATCCTTGTAGAACACGCTGACGCCGGGCATGTCGGGATTTTTTGTGGGCTGGCGCTGGTAGTTGTAATCGACTTCGCCGCTGGCCAGCTCGTCGGGCCGGAAGCTGACGTGGAAGTCGTAGTTGAAATCACCTTCTCCCGACGATACCCAATTGAAGCGCCAGCCCATGCGATGTCGGAAGCGCTCGATGTCCTCCAGCGCCGCGCGCGAGATGGCGACGAAGGTCACGTCGCGCTGTGCCAGGTGGGCGAGGGCGCCGTCGGTATGGTCCGCCATATAAGAGCAGTGGCTGCACCCCTGTTCGGCTCCGGGCGTGAACATGAAGTGCTGCACCACCAGCTGGCGCCGGCCTTCGAACAGATCGGCCAGCGCGCGCTTACCTTGCGGCGTGTCGAACACATAGTTTTTTTCAACGCGCTCCCATGGCAGCGCGCGGCGTTCGCGGGCGACCTGGTCGTGCAGGTGGGTCAATTCCTTCTCGCGCGCCAGCAAGGCCAGGCGTTGCTGCAGCCATAGTGCGGGCGAGGCGACGGTATGGTTCAAAGTTTCGGTAGTGGTATTGGTCATTGCTGCCTCCTGTAGATGCGCCGTGGATCAGCGCTGCAGGAGAACTTTATGCCTTTGGCAGCGCCACAGGGAGTAACAAGATTGTCGCGAAACCGGCTTTGGTCCCGTACTGGCGACGGGTTTTTATTTCATAGTTGAGGGGTCGGATTTTTCGTCTTGCGGGCGTTCTGGTGGGGCTTGTTCTCCGGTCTGAAGATATACCCAGATTGAGACCCCAAATCCGACTGCTACCGCTATGTAGGTGATGATGTTAAGAATTGTGGTCATCGCTTGCTCCTTCTCCCGCTGTGGTCGCCGTCCATATCAGCAAGCGTGTCAGCATTGGGATCAGTCCCACAACGACCGTGTAGGCAATCCACTTGCTCTTCAATGGCTTCATTTTTCGCCTCCTGAAACCTTCAGTTTAGATGGGGCGAGGGGTTTTGCTATTGAGTCCGCTCACGACACAGTAGCGTCTGGCGGGCTGTTTCGTAGTGCTGCGCCGCACAAGCGGGCTGTAGTTCGCTATAATTACGCGGTTAAACATTTGCCAGCACTTACGAGGAAACCCCCATGAGCTTGAATAAAGTATCTTCCGGCCGCGATCTGCCGAACGATTTCAACGTCATCATCGAAATCCCGATGAACGCCGATCCGATCAAGTATGAAGTTGACAAGGAATCGGGCGCGATCTTCGTCGATCGTTTCATGGGCACCGCCATGCACTACCCATGCAACTACGGCTATGTGCCGAACACCCTGTCCGCCGACGGCGACCCGGTCGATGTGCTGGTCATCACCCCGTTCCCGCTGATCCCAGGCGTGGTGGTGCGCTGCCGTCCTGTCGGCGTGCTGAAGATGACCGACGAAGCCGGTGAAGACGCCAAAGTACTGGCCGTGCCGGTCGACAAAGTACTGTCGATCTACAGCCACTGGCAGAAGCCGGAAGACCTGAACGAACTGCGCCTGCGCCAGATCCAGCACTTCTTCGAGCACTACAAAGACCTGGAAAAAGGCAAATGGGTCAAGATCGACGGCTGGTATGGTCCGGACGAAGCCAAGGAAGAGATCCTGAGCGGCGTCGCCGCTTACAAGAAAGAAAACGGCATCGCGTAATTCACGCCGTCTAAAACAAGAAAGCCCCGAGCGCTAGCGCCAGGGGCTTTTTTTTATCCGCGCGGCGCGCCGGTGGCGGCTTCCGCCTCGCGCCGCAAGCGCGACATGTACTGCGGCGTGATGCCCAGGTAGGACGCGATCGCGCGCTGGGAGATGCGCGCCTCCAGCCCTGGATATTCTTCGCGGAACGCCGCCAGCCGCTCGTGGGCCGAGGTTTCGCCGTTGGTGTAGGCGCGCTGGGCCAGCGTCTGCAGGCCGTGCATGGCGATGTTCAGATGATAATGTTGCATCACCTCGTGCTGCGCCCGCAGCTCGCAGGACCGCTTCCAGTCCAGCGTGAAACCGTGGATCGGCGTTTCCGCGATCAGGAACTGCACCGCAGGCTGGCCGGTTTCGCCGCTGATCAGGTCGGTCAGCGTGGTGGCAGATTCACCCTCGCGGTAGAAGCGCAAGGTCACTTCGATGCCGTCGCGGTTGAAGAAACCGCTGCGCACCACGCCGCTGCTGATCCAGTGCACCTGGGTCGCCGGCACGCCGGCGCGCTGCATGTATTCCCCCTTGCGAACGTGGAAAGGCTTGGCGATCGCCGCCAATAATTCGGTTACGTTGCTATAGGATTCATCGCTGACGTCGATCCGCTTCATCGTGGCGGACTTGAACCGCTCACGTTGTCTTATAAAATCTGCATTCATGCTTGGCTTGCCACGTTCCTGATAAAACCCTACAAAGGGGCACAGAGTATAGGCCCGATTGAAATTGCTGTGAAGCAAACTGGTTTCATACTGGTATCGATAGTAGGTAACGCTACCATTCTACCTGTGTTTTGCGGAACCCTTTGCCCGTCACTCTGGTCTGACACCAATGAGCGACCGTTTATGAGGGGAGGTGAGCATGGATGCGAGGCCGATGGTGCTGCGTAGCTGGTGGATGCTGGCGTTGCGCGGCGTGCTGTTGCTGCTGTTCGGCGGACTGGCGCTGTCGATGCCGGGACCGACCGTGTTGAGCCTGGTGGCGATCTTCGCCGTGTACGCGCTGCTGGCCGGCGTGGTCTACCTGACCGGCGCGGCGCGCAACCGGCGCCACGCCACCGGGTCGCATGCGTTCGACTGGTGGTTGTTGCTGGTGCTGGGGCTGGTGAGCATCGCCGCCGGCGTGCTGGCCGTCATGCAGCCGGTGCTGGCGGCGTTGGTGCTGGTGCTCGTCATCGGCGTCAATGCGATGATCAGCGGCGTGCTGGATATCATCCTGGCGGTGCGCTTGCGCAGTCATCTGCGCGGCGGCGACTGGTTGCTGCTGGCTGGCGGCCTGGTGTCCGTCATGTTCGGCACCGTGCTGGTGACCATGCCGAACATGGGTGTGCTGGCGCTGGTCTGGCTGGTCGGCGTGTACGCCATTGTGGCGGGCGTGCTGTATCTGGCGCTGGCTTACCGCGCCTACGGCCCGCTGCCCGCGAAGGCCGCCAGGAATGTCAATGCCGAGCGGCGCGTGGCCGAACGGCGCATGACGCCGGCGGGCCAGCACTGACGCGCCCCGTCAGCCTGCCTTGAACGGCACGTGCTCGGCCAGCTCGTCGATGTAGTCGTTCATGGCGGCGGTTTCCTCGCGCAGGAAGTCGGCGATGGCGCCGGCGAAGCGCTGGTCGGCCACCCAGTGGGCCGACCAGGTCGGCGTCGGCACCAGCCCGCGCGACATCTTGTGCACACCCTGGGCGCCGCCCTCGAAGCGGGCGATGCCGTGGCCGATGCAGTATTCGATCGATTGCACGTAGCAGGTTTCAAAGTGCAGCCCGGAGACGAATTCCAGCGTGCCCCAGTAGCGACCGTACATGATGCCGCCGCCCACCAGGTTCAGTGCGGCCGCCACCGGCGCGTCGCCGCGCTTGGCCAGCACCATCATCATGCTGTCCGGCGTTTCGCGCAGGATGCGTTGGAAGAATGCCAGTGACAGGTACGGCTTGGAATAGTGCGCGTGGTAGGTCGACACGTAGCAGTCGTAGAAGAAGCCCAGCACCTCGGCGGTGATCTGCTCGCCGGCCAGGTGCTCGAAGGCGATGCCCGCATCCAGCACGCGGCGCCGGTCCTGGCGGATCTTCTTGCGCTTCTCCATCTTCATGCTGGCCAGGAAGGCCTCGAAATCCGCATAGCCTGGATTATCCCAGTGGAATTGCACGCCTTCGCGCAGCATGAAGCCGGCGTCGGCCAGCGCCTGCTTGTCCAGCTGGTCGGGAAACAGGATGTGCAGCGACGAGGTGCCCAGCTGACGCGCCACCTGCACGGCGGCGCGCGCCAGCAACTGGCGGTCTTCCTGCGTATGCGCCAGCAAGCGGCTGCCGGTCACCGGCGTGAACGGCACCGCCGACAGTAGCTTGGGGTAGTACTCGATGCCGTTGCGGTGGAAGGCGTCGGCCCAGGCGTGATCGAACACATACTCGCCGCGGCTGTGGTCCTTCAGGTACAGCGGCATGGCCCCGGCCAGCACATCGTCGCGATGCAGCACCAGGTAGCGCGGGGACCAGCCGGTGTCGGGCGCGGCGCAGCCGCTCTCGTGCAGCGCATGCAGGAAGCTGTGGCTGAGCGTCGGATTGTCGCCGGCCAGCGCCTGCCATTGCGCCGGGTCCACGCCGTCCAGTGAGTCGATGATCGTAAATACTGCTACTGCCACGCTTGCCTCCGGCCTTTGATGTTGGCGCAAGTCTAGCCTATCTGAAGCCGATCTGTTGGCGGCGGCACGGCTGTCCCCGTGCGATAATTCGATTTTGCATGTCCCTTGTGCTCGCGAAAGACTACACATGACCTCGAATTTCCTGAATCTGTACACCCACGATTTCGCCCGCGTCGCCATCGCCTCGCCCATTTGCCGGATCGCCGACCCCGCCTACAACGCCCTCCAGACCATCGCGCTGGCCGAACAGGCCGCCGCACAAGGCGCGGCGCTGGTGGCCTTCCCGGAGCTGGGCCTGTCGGCCTACACCTGCGACGACCTGTTCCACCAGCGTGCCTTGCTGGATGGTTGCCTCGATGCGCTCGACAGCATCGTCGCCGCCTCGGTGCAATGGAAGCTGGCGCTGGTGGTCGGCCTGCCGCTGCGCGTTGAGCACCAACTGTACAACTGCGCGGTGGTGATCGCCAACGGCCAGATCCAGGGCGTGGTGCCGAAGAGCTACCTGCCCAACTACGGCGAGTTCTACGACGTGCGCCAGTTCTGCAGCGGCGATTATGCGGTCGCCACCGAGATCGACCTGCTGGGCGAGCGCGTGCAGTTCGGTTCCGGCCTGCTGTTCGAAGTGGCCGACATGCCGCTGTTCAAATTCCACGTCGAGATCTGCGAGGATGTGTGGGTGCCGATACCGCCGTCGTCGTTCGCGGCGCTGGCCGGCGCCACGGTGCTGGTCAACCTGTCGGCGTCGAACGCGCTGGTGGGCAAGGCCGGCTACCGCAACCAGCTGGTGTCGCAACAATCGGCGCGCTGCATCTCCGCCTACCTGTACACCTCGGCCGGCACCGGTGAATCGACCACCGACCTGGCCTGGGACGGGCAGGGCGTGATCTGCGAGAACGGCGAAATGCTGGCCGAGTCCAAGCGTTTCAGCGACGAAGCCACGCTGACCTTTGCCGACATTGACCTGGAGCGCCTGTCGCGCGAGCGCATGCGCATGAACACCTTCGCGCAATCGGTGCAGCGCCATGCGGCCGAAGTGAACAAATTCCGCACCGTGTTCTTCGAACTGGAGATCGACCGCCAAGAACCGCTGGCGCTGAAGCGCTGCGTCGAACGCTTCCCCTACGTGCCGGCCGATGCGCGCCGCCGCGACGAGCGTTGCAACGAGGTCTACAACATACAAGTACAGGCGCTGGCGCAGCGTCTGAACTCCAGCAACATCAAGAAGATCGTCATCGGCGTCTCCGGCGGCCTCGACTCGACCCATGCGCTGCTGGTGTGCGCGCGCGTGATGGACAAGCTGAACCTGCCGCGCACCAACATCCTGGCCTACACCATGCCCGGCTTCGCCACCAGCGAACGCACGCTGACGCAGGCGCATGCGCTGATGAAGCTGGTCGGCTGCTCGGCGCAGGAAATCGACATCCGCCCAAGCTGCATCCAGATGCTGAAAGACTTGAACCATCCGTATTCGGAAGGGCAGGCACAGTACGACATCACGTTTGAAAACGTGCAGGCCGGCGAGCGCACCAACCACCTGTTCCGCCTGGCCAACCACCACAACGCCATCGTCTGCGGCACCGGCGACTTGAGCGAGCTGGCGCTGGGCTGGTGCACCTACGGCGTGGGCGACCACATGTCGCACTACAACGTCAACGCCAGCGTGCCGAAGACGCTGATCTCGCACCTGGTGCGCTGGGTCGCCGAGTCCGGCGTGATCGGCCGCAACGATGCGCAGGTGCTGCTCGACATCCTGGGCACCGAGATCAGTCCCGAGCTGGTGCCGGGCACGGCGGACGGCCAGCCGGAGCAGCGCACCGAAAGCACCATCGGTCCTTACGAGCTGCAAGACTTCAACCTGTACTACGTGCTGCGCTTTGGTTTCCGTCCGTCCAAGGTCGCCTTCCTGTCGCTGGCGGCTTGGCAGGACAAGGAGAAGGGCCGCTGGCCGGATGGCGACCACGTCACCCGCAACCAGTACGGACTGGCCGAGATCAAGAAAAACCTGGGCATCTTCCTGGACCGCTTCTTCCGCACCAGCCAGTTCAAGCGCAGCTGCGTGCCGAATGCACCGAAGGTGGGCAGCGGCGGTTCGCTGTCGCCGCGCGGCGACTGGCGCGCGCCGAGCGACGCGCAAAGCGTTGTATGGCTGGAGGAATTACGCTCCATTCCGGTGCAAGAAGCAGGGAATTGACAGGTATTCGCATACGTTGATGGACAGCGTGTGCGCGTCGATTACAATACAAAGTAATCGCTCGCGGCACGCCCGGCACCAGATTTTCGTTGAAACAAAATAAGGAGAAGTCATGAAACAGATTACCGCTGTGATCAAGCCGTTCAAATTGGACGAGGTGCGCGAAGCACTGGCCGAAGTTAATGTCACCGGCCTGACCGTTACCGAAGTTAAAGGTTTCGGCCGCCAGAAAGGCCACACCGAACTGTATCGTGGCGCGGAATACGTGGTCGATTTCCTGCCGAAAGTTAAAGTCGAAGTCGTGGTCGACGACGGCGTGGCCGAGCAGGTGGTGGATGCCATCATCAAAGCCGCCCGCACCGGCAAGATCGGCGACGGCAAGATCTTCGTGCAGAACGTTGAGCAGGTCATCCGCATCCGCACTGGCGAGACCGGCGCCGAAGCCGTTTAAACCCGCACGGCCAAGCGGGGTCAGACCCCGGACGGGGTCTGACCCCTAAGCGGCGCAGTCAGCGTATCGCTAAACGCATGCGGGGTTCTTCGGCATTTTTTGTATATCGATGTTTGGTTATATTAGTTCGAGTTTTCTACGTGGATTAGTAATATAGACACACTGTCCACTCACTGGGAACTCGTGTCATGACTACTCGTACACTCGCCGCACTGTCGCTGTTCACCGTTGCAGCCAACCTGGGCGCCGCGCCCAGCGTCTATCCTACCGGCGTCACCCGCTACGACACTGCCACCGCGTACAACAGCTACGTGATCTTCAGCGGCCAGGACAAGAACACCCATCTGATCGACATGAACGGCAACGAGGTACACCGCTGGAACGCCGAAGGCTTCCCGCCGGTGCTGCTGAACCCTGCGCTGACCGGCGGCAAGCGCGGCCACGTGCTGGTGCAGCTGGCCAGCACCACCGGCACCTCCAACGAGGGCAACGGCCTGCGCAACCAGGCCATCGGTGAACTGGACTGGAACAGCAAGGTCGTCTGGCAATGGGGCGCGGCCGGCGGCGCGCGGGATGCGTATGCCGCGCCGGTGGAAGGCAAGGCTTCTTCGCAAGTACCCGGCGGCAGCGCCAAGCAGCACCACGACTGGCGCCGTCTGCCGAACGGCAATACGCTGGTGCTGGCCAACCTGGTGCATCCGCTGGCAGGCTTCGCCGCGCCGCAGGTGCTGGACGATGTGATCTACGAGGTCACGCCGGGCGGCGACATCGTCTGGAAGTGGCTGGCCTCCGATCACCTGGATGAATTCGGCTTCAAGCCGGAATCGCTGAAGCTGGTGAAGAACGGCTACTCGCCGCGTGGCAAGGCTGCGCCGTTCGACTACCTACACGTCAACAACATGTCGGTGCTGGGGCCGAACCGCTGGTTCGATGCGGGCGATAAGCGCTTCAATCCCGATAACATCCTGATCGATTCGCGCGAGGCCAACTTCATCGTCATCCTCGACAAGCAGACCGGCAAAGTGGTGTGGTCGCTGGGGCCGGACTATCCGGCGCAGGTGCGCGGTCCGCGCGTGCTGCCGCGCCCGGTGGACCAGATCATCGGCCAGCATGATGCGCACCTGATCGAGCCGGGCTTGCCTGGCGCCGGCAACATCCTCGTGTTCGACAACCAAGGCGAGGCGGGCTATCCGCGCGTCAGCGTTGGCGTGCAGCCGCGCTCACGGGTGCTGGAGATCGATCCTGTCACCAAGCAGATCGTGTGGGAATACACGGGCGGCGATTCGAACGGACCGGAGTGGAGTTTCTACAGTTCTTTCATCAGCAGCGCGCGCCGCCTGCCGAACGGGAATACCCTGATCGATGAAGGCATGAACGGCCGCATCTTCCAGGTCACGAGCAAGGGCGACATCGCCTGGGAATACGTCAGCCCGTACTTCGCGCCGACGCCGGTAGCCGGCGCGGGCAAGCCGGTGTTGAGTAATTGGTTGTACCGCGCCCAACCGGTGCCGTACAACTGGGTGCCGGAAGGCACTCCGCGTTCCGAAAAAGCGGTCACGCCGCCGGAGCCAGGCAAGTTCCGCGTAGTCACGAACTAAGCGCGAACACGCCCCCGCGCCGCGCATCGTTGCGGCGCCATCACCTACCTACAACAACAGAACGCGCCGGCCGCCAAGCCGGGGTGCGGGGCGGTTCACGCCCGTTAATTTGAATGGAAGACTGCTATGCAACAGAATAAATTGGCCGCCGCCGTCGCTGCGGCATATGGACTCCTGCTGGTCGCCGCTGCGCCGGTGCAGGCGCAGAACGCCGCGGCGCTGGGCTTATCGGCGGCCTCCGTCGCTGCTGCCGCCGCCGGTGCAACCGCCGAAGCCGCCGCCGGCGCAACCGGGACTGCCGCCGCGAACGGCGCTGCTGCCGGCGCGGAGGCTGCCGCTGAAGGCGCCGAGCCGTCGGCCGCTGCCACGAGCGCCACCGCCGCCGCCGACGCTTCGCTGGAAGTGGTGGCCCGCGTCACCGTCTCCACGCGCCGCCGCAACGAGACGTCGCAAAGCGTGCCAACGTCGATGAGCGTGCTCGATAGCAGCGCGCTGGAAGGCAACCGCGTCTACCGCGTGCAGGACTTGCAGCAACTGCTGCCCAGCACCACCGTCAATTACGTCCACGCGCGCCAGATGAGCTTTGCCGTCCGCGGCCTCGGCAACAACCCGGCCAGCGACGGCCTGGAAGGCAGCGTCGGCGTCTATCTCGACAACGTGTACCTGGCCCGTCCCGGCATGGCCGCCTTCGATGCGCTGGACATCCAGCAGCTGGAACTGTTGCGCGGTCCGCAAGGCACGCTGTTCGGCAAGAACACCACCGCCGGCGTGCTCAACATCACCACCAAGCAGCCGACCTTCCGCAGCGAGAACAGCGCCCAGCTGTCGCTCGGCCAGCAGGACTACGTTCAGGCCAAGGCCGTGCTGTCGGGCGCCTTCTCGGACACGGCGGCCGGCCGCATCGCCGTCTACAAGACGCATGAGGGCGGCTACATCACCAACGTCTACAACAGCAGCAAAGTGCAGGGCGGCGACCGCGAAGGCGTGCGCGCCCAGTTGCTGCTGGAACCGAACAGCAAAGTCAGCGCCCGCCTGATCGCCGACTACAACGTCGAGGATTCCAACAACGGCACGCTGATCTTCTACAGCGCCGGCCCTGGCGGCAAGTTCCTGTCGCAGGCCGCTGCCGTCGGCGGCCACCCGATCACCGATCCGACCAAGCGCCAGGTCAACCTGGACAGCGGCTCGCATGTGGACGTTCACCAGGGCGGCGTCTCGGGCGAGGTCAACTGGAAGCTGGACAACGACTACAAATTCACCTCCATCAGCGCCTACCGATTCTGGAACTTCACGCCGCACAATGACGACGGCCTCGACGTGCCGGTCGTGCTGAACGTCGGTTCGTCCGCGCGCCATCGCCAATTCACACAGGAGCTGCGCCTTGCAACGCCACTGGGCCGGCCGGTGGAATCGGTGCTCGGCGCGTACTACTATTACCAGAACCTGGACAACGTCAACTTCACCTACAACGGGCCGCTGGCCGACAAGTTCAACGCCACGCCGGCCGGCGCCTGGAGCAATGTCACCAGCATCGGCAACGGCCACCTGCGCGTCAACAGCTACGCCTTGTTCGGCCAGTCGATCTGGCACATCGATCCGAAGTGGGATTTGACCGGCGGCCTGCGCGCCACCTACGAAGACAAGATCGCCCAGGTGACGCGCGATGCGCCGATCGGCGGCGCCGTCGTCACCGGCCCGGCGCTGGCATCGCGCAACGCCCGCTACGGCGTTTACAACTCCGGCGACGTCCACCTCAACAACCTGAGCCCATCGGCGCTGCTCACGCTGGCCTACAAGGTCGATACCGACGTACTGGCCTTCGGCAGTCTGTCGCACGGCGAGAAATCGGGTGGCATCAACCTGTCGGTGCCGGGCGCGGCGGGTGTGTCCTCGCTCAGGGTCAACAACGAAAAGGCCAACAACCTGGAGCTGGGCATCAAGAGCAACCTGCTGGAGCGCCGCGCGCAAGTCAACGCCAGCCTGTTCTGGAACGAGGTCAAGGGCTACCAGAGCAATGCCTACGATCCGGTCAGCGCCACGTCCTACCTGACCAACGCCGGCAACGTGCGCAGCCGCGGCCTGGAGCTGGACACCAGCTTTGTCGTGGTGCGTGGTTTCACGCTGGGCGCCAACGGTTCGTTCAACGACGTCAAGTACAAGGAGTACAAGAACGCGCCGTGCCCGAGCGAGCGTCCCGGCGCATCGTGCGATCTGTCGGGCCGCGCCGCGCTGGTCAATGCGCCGCGCTGGATCGGCAACCTCAGCGCGCAATACGCGACTACGCTGGAGGCCAATGTCGAAGGCTACAGCAACATCAATTACGCCTACCGCAGCGGGACTTACGGTACGCTGGATGCTTCGGAGTACTCGCGCATTCCTGCCTACAGCCTGACCAATCTGTCGGCCGGCGTGAAAGTGAAGAACGGCCAGACCCGCTGGGATATCTCGGTCTGGGCCAAGAACGTGTTCGACAAGACCTATTACACCAGCACCTGGAACACCAGCCCGAGTGCCTATAACGCCGTGATCGGAACGCCCCGCCAGGTTGGCGTGACCGCCCGCGCGGATTTCTGATTGGAGACCATGCATGACGAATAACACCCGCCGCCGCGTACTTAAATCCCTGCCTGCGCTGGCGCTGGCCGGCGTTCTGCCGAATGGCCTGGCCGCCGGCAAGGAGCAGCCGAACATCATCTTCATCCTGGCCGATGACCTGGGGCACGCCGACCTGGGCGTCTACGGCCAGACCGATTTCCGCACGCCCAACCTGGACAGGCTGGCCGGGCAGGGTATCCGCTTCACGCAGGCTTATGCCAACTCGGCCGTGTGCTCGGCGACGCGCTTTGCTCTGATCACAGGCCGCTACCAGTACCGCCTGCGCGGCGGGCTGGAGGAGCCGATCGCCGGCGCTTCCGACACCATCGGCCTGCCGCGCACGCATCCGACACTGCCGTCGCTGCTGAAGAAGCAGGGCTACGGCACGGCGCTGATCGGCAAGTGGCACCTGGGCTACCTGCCGACCTTCGGCCCGCTGAAGAGCGGCTACGATAGCTTCTTCGGCAACTACGGCGGCGCCATCGACTACTTCACGCACAAGCCGGGCGTCGGCCCGCAGGTGAAGGAGGATTTGTACGAGGGCGAAGTGCCGGTGCACCAGATTGGCTATTACACCGACCTGCTGGGCGCGCGCGCAGTGGATTATGTGCAGAAGCAGCAGGCCGGCAAGCCCTTCCTGCTGTCGCTGCACTACACGGCGCCGCACTGGCCTTGGGAAGGGCCGGGCGACGAGGCCATCTCGCGCGACATCGACAACATCTTCCACTACGACGGCGGCGACCTGGCCACCTACGGCCGCATGGTCGAATCGCTGGATGCGTCGATCGGCCGCGTGTTGAAAGCGCTGGAGGATAAGGGGCTGGCCGAGAACACCATCGTCATCTTCACCAGCGACAACGGCGGCGAGCGCTTCTCGAAGACGTGGCCGCTGACCGGGCAAAAGACCGAGCTGCTGGAAGGCGGCATCCGCGTGCCAGCCATCGTGCGCTGGCCGGCGAAGATTGCGGCGGGGCAGGTGTCCGAGCAGGTGGCGATCAGCATGGACTGGCTGCCGACCTTGCTGGCCGCAGCCGGCGGCGCGCCCGATCCGGCCTATCCGACCGACGGAACCAATCTGCTGCCGCTGTTGCTGGGCCAGGCGAAGCAGCAGGAGCGCACGCTGCTGTGGCGCTACAAGGCTAACGCGCAGCGCGCCATCCGTTCCGGCAATTGGAAGTATCTGAAAATTGGCGGCAACGAGTTCCTGTTCGACGTGGCCAAGGACCAGCGCGAGCGCGCCAACCTGGCCAAGCGCCACCCCGAAGTGTTTGCGAAGTTGAAAGAGCAGTGGGAGCAGTGGAACAAGGAGATGCTGCCGATCACCGCCGACGTGCGCACGCACGGCGTCAGCGGCAAGGTACAGGCAGACCGCTATGGCGTGCCGCCGGCGGGCAGCATCGTCGATTGAGGCCTATCATCTGATTAGCATTGCACCTTTTTTGAGTTGGCATATACTTTGGTATATGCCAAAGAGGTGATCATGAGCTATATCGCAAAACTCTTTGTCAATGGGCGCAGCCAAGCGGTGCGCTTGCCTGCCGCCTACCGGTTTGACACCAAAGAGGTCTTTATTCGACAAGACCCTGAAACCGGGGATGTGATCCTGTCACGGCGGCCCAGTAATTGGGATGGTTTTTTCGCAGCGCTGAAGAGCGCCGATGTGCCCGCCGATTTCCTTAGCGAGGAAGAGCGTCGCCAGGAGTCGCCGCAGCGCGATCCTTTTGAAGGATGGCGAGAATGACGTTGTACATGCTCGATACCAATACGGTCAGCCATCTGGTCAAGGACCATCCGGTTGTTACCGGGCGCTTGTTGAATGTGCCGATGGCGTTGCTTTGCATTTCGGCCATCACCAAGGGTGAACTGATGTTCGGATTAGCCAGGCGGCCGGAGGCGATCCGGTTGCGGACGGTGGTGCAAGAATTTCTGCGGCGCGTCGATGTTCTGCCATGGGATGGCGATGCAGCGGAACTTTACGGCACGGTGCGTGGACAGATGACGGCGAAGGACAATGTTCTGGCGCCGTTCGATTTGCTGATTGCGACCCATGCCCTGATCAAGGATGCGGTCCTGGTCACGAGCGACCATGTCTTCGCCCAAGTTCCTAAACTGCGGGTCGAAGACTGGACCCGCTAGCATTTTCGTGCACGACTATTTTTTAGTGGTGTAGGTGTAGAAGAAGTCGTCGTCGCGCTCCCAGCCTTCGGTTTCGTAGAGCGTTTGCGCAGCGGTGTTTGTGTTTGAGGTGGACAGGGCGAGACGAATGGCGCCAACCGCGCGCGCAAAATCGGCTGCTGCTGCCAGTAGTTTGGAACCCACTCCTTTGCGGCGGCCCAGTTCATTGACGAACAAGTCGTTCAGGACGTAGATACGACCAAGCGAAACGCTGGAGAAGCTCGGATACAGTTGCGTAAAGCCGATGGGCTCGGATCCATCGTGCGCGATAAACAGTACCGACTCGCCGTTGCCGAATCGGTCGATCAGGAATTGCTTTGCCGCCGCGACGTCGCTTTCGCGGCCATAGAACTGGCGGTAGCCATCGAATAAAACGGACAGTGCGTCAATATCAGTGAGTGCGGCCTGGCGAATACTAATTGTGCTCATGCGGGTTCCATACGAAAAGTGAAATTATTCGGTTGTCGTGTCTTTTGCGCCCCGGAATCCCAGGCCGCCGGAGCGGTCCTTGGAAGGGGCCATCAGCAAGTACTTCCCGTGTTCATTCAGCTTGTAGGCTTGCGGGAAGTACCAGTATGAATCTTGTGGCTGGTAGTAACTGCCGCCGCGCAGGATCGCTGTGCGGGTGTGCTCATCGGCGAACTCGTTGGTCCATTGCCAGACGCCGCCGATCATGTCCTCGACGCCAAATGGGCTGGCCGCGCCCGGGTGCTGGCCGACCTGTTCCGGTGCCGGAAGGTCGCGCCCCTTGGCCGGTGTCGGGACCATCGCTGCATCCCACTCATTTCCCCATGGGTAGAGGCGGCCATCGTTGCCCTGGGCAGCATACTGCCACTCCCATTCATTCGGCAAGCGCTTGCCGGCCCATAGCAAATATGCGCGCGCGTCTTCCAGCGAAACCCAGGTCACTGGCCGATTTTCATCGCCGGATCGAGGGCTGCCGTTCACCCAATGCTTGAGGAAGTTGTGGTCATCCTTCGGCCGATAGGCCGCCGCGCTGACGAATTTCTTGAACTGCGCATTGGTGACCGGATATTTGTCGATGTAAAACGACTTGATCGTCAGGCGATGTACGTGGCCGCGTCTGGCGGACTGCTCCCATGGGTATTGCACATCCAGTCCCGGTTTGTTTTCGCCTTCGATCTCAATGCCGTGCACTTGGAAGTCAAAGACGGTTCCCGGTATCTTGACCATGCCATCGGGAGTGCTGCGGGCGGGAGTGCTGGCTGCGATCGGCGTCATTTTCTGCTGCAGCGGCCGCCACTCGTTGGCGTAGGAATGTAATGGCTTGGTGGCCTGTCGCGCCAATCGCTTTAATGTGATGTCCAGGTCGGCAATGCTGGCATCGCGGTCGATGCGCAGCACGGCGCCGTAGCCGTGTGCTTCCAGTTGCACGCTCAGTTCGGCTTGATCGTCGCGGATCAGCGGCGTGATTTCTTTGCCGTTCCACACATCGAAGTAGCGTTGGCCCGGCTTGTGCGGGACGCGCATGATGCTCTCGTTCACGCTCCAGTCGGTGCGATTGATGATCGTCCACAGCGACTTGCCAGGCAGCGGAAACTCACTGGCATAGACGCCGTAATGCAGCGTCGGCACATGCGGCCGCCAGTCGGCGCTGACGAGGTGATCGGGGAAGGCCCGATAGATGGTGGAGATCCGGCGCATCGCTTCGCCGTCGCGCGGCGTGAACTGGTTCCACCAACCCCAGACGTTCTCCCAGCTTTCGATGCCGACGCCGTTGAAAAAGGCATCCTGCAGAATATTGGTGCGGTCGGTGGCCCAGCGGTCGCACACATGCACCATATGGCGTGGTTCCATCCACTTCCATTTGCTGACCAGGGGCACCAGCGCCGTCGGCCAGTAGCCCCAGCTCTGCTGGTTGTAGGCCAGCATGCCGTCATCCTTGAATGCGAGCTCTGGTTCCAGCGCGACCGGATGACCGGTGGCGTCGGAGGCGGTGCGGTACTCCAGCGGCAGGCCGTCCATCGTATCGCCGTTGATGCCGTCAGCGCCGATCTCCGCCATCAGCGCTGCGGTGGCTTGATGCATGGTCGTGCCGACGTCGCGCGAGCCGGTGTCCCACGGCATGGTGGGGAAGAAGACCTTGACGCCGCGTGCATGGAAGTCCTTGACCAGCTGCCGAACGCCGTCGATGCCGCCGGGCAGGTCGCGCACCATGTCCCATTGGTTGCGGTTGTCGATGCCGATGTTGGGATAGACCGGCCAGAGCAGGACGCTGTCGATGCCGCCGTAGCGCTGCTCAAGGTCTTTCAGGTAGCGGTCGACGGTGTAGCGTCTAGTAAGCGGGTCGTACAGATAGCGGTCCTCCACCATGGCCTGCGGCTGCACGAAATTGCGCTGGGTCCAGCGCAGCTCAGGGCGGCGATACTGGGCGTCGTCGTATTGGATCTTAGCCAGCTGTCCAGTGCGCCAGCTGCGCATGGCGACCAGCCAGGCTTCGTGCTTGCCGTTGGGATCGCGCTTCCAGTTGTTCAGCCGCGCGAGCCAGTCCGCTTCGCCGATATCTTGCTGGTCGGGGCCGATAATTTGGCTGCCTCGAACGTCAATCGAGATGGGCGCCGCCATGGCGGCCGGCAAGGTCTGTATTAGTGACACAGTCAGCAGCCAGGCTGCGCTTCTGCTCATGGTTCAACCTTCACCGGTACGACCACATCGCAGACGCTGAAATCCGCTTTCTTCTGATGCCTGATCTTATCGATGAATGCGCTCAGGGCTTTGCCTGTCATGACGCTTACCTTGGGCCGTTGGGATGCCGGCAGATCCGCCAGCAAGCGTACCGATTGCATCAGGTCCGGGTTGGCGGGCGGCTCTCCCTGCTGCAGCGCCAGCAACACGTCCATGCCGACAACCACGCGCCCAATCACGGAGTAGGTGTGGTCCAGGCGGCGACTTGCCGCCAGCATGAAATAGAACTCGCTGTTCGCCGAATCCAGCGGCTCGTCGCGCCCCATTCCCATGACGCCGGCGCAATGGACGCCCCAGGCAATCCGGGCTTGCTGGTCCGCAAGAATCGGAATGGACTGAAAGGGCACGCTACCCAGGAAACCGCTGCCTGCATCGGTGGCATTGCTGGCCCAGACTTCGATGGCCTTGCGCTGATGCTTGAAGGTCATCTCAGGCGCCAGGTTCGGATAGGACGTCTTTCCGCCATCCTTGTTGTTTGGATTGCCGGTCTGTGCGACGAAGTCGCCGATAACCCGATGGAACTGCAAGCCGTCATAGGTTTTTTCGCGCGCCAGCATCTTCACCCGTTCGATGGATTTGGGTGCCATTTCCGGCCGCATTTCGATGATCAGGCGACCCTTGGTAGTATCGATGACGAGCGAGTTTTCAGGATCGAGCGCGCGCCAGGTTTGCTGAGCGTGGCAGACGGGACTAAGGCCGGCAACCAGGAGCCCAGCGATAATGCCGGGTTTGCAAAATAGTCCCATGAGTGCCTGCTCTTTCGAATGTGATCAATTCTTGTGGTAGTGGAGGTGCAGCTCGAACTTCCACGTCACCAGCCGCAGCACGGTGATGCAGGCGGCGCTGGCCCATAGCGCGAAGTCGTCGGAGACGTCGGTGTACTGCAGGCCGATATACATCCAGCAGCCGAAGAAGGCGCAGATGGCGTAGGGTTTGCCGTCGCGGAAGACCATCGGCACTTCGTTGCAGACGATGTCGCGCAGCACGCCGCCGAAGATGCCGGTGATCACGCCCATCATCGAGGCAATGAACAGCGGCATGTGCGCGGCCTGCGCCTGCGAGACACCTGCCACGGCGAACAGCCCGAGGCCGATGGCGTCGGCCACCACGATCAGGCGTTCGGACAAAATCTGGCGCAGGGTGCGCATCAGCGGCGCGGCCACCAGCGCCAGGATGAAGATCAGGATCGCGTATTCCTGGTGCAGCACCCAGAACAGCGGTCTTCGGTCGAGCAGGATGTCGCGCAACGTGCCGCCGCCGAACGCGGTGATGAAGGCCACCGTGAACACGCCCACCACGTCCATGCGCTTGCGGCGCGCTTCAACGAAGCCGGAAAACGCGCCCACCAGAATCGCGACAATCTCGATGACGGTGATCAGGGAAACGTGCGGAACAGGGACGTGCTTCATGTAGGCTTATGGACAAAGTGATGATGCCATAGGTTAACATGACAAACCGACCACGTGTCATGATTCTGATGTCTGTCGCCGTTGCGCGCTCAACTGCGCCACCAGCCGCTCGACGTGTGACTCTGCCGCCACAATCGACGCTTGCAGCCGTTCGTCGCCGAATTCGTCGTACTCGATGGCCGCCCCATGCACGTCGGTGATGCCGATATAGCCCAGCGCCGTGGTGATCGACGGTTCCACATGGTTCATGTGGGCGAGGCGCTGGTCCTGGCCGTAGCCATAGTCGCCGCGCGAGCTGAGGATGACGAACGATTTGCGATGCTGGTCCAGCAGCGGCCAGTAGGGCGCGCCGGCGCGGCTGCGGTCGAAGCCGAAGGTCCGCCCCACGCGCACGATGTTGTCGATATAGGCCTTGAACTGCGCCGGCACGTTGAAGTTATACATCGGCACGCCCGCGACGACCAGGTCGGCCGCGCACAGTTCATCGATCAACTGGTCGCTTTCTTCCAGCACCGCGTGCATCCACGGCAGGCGCTGCTCGGGCTTGGTAAACGCGGCATGGATCCAGTCGCCGGTCACGTGCTGCGGCGGAAGGGCGCCCAGGTCGCGATAGATCACGGTGTCGTCGGGATGCGCGGCTCGCCAAAGGGCGACGAAGCGCGAGCTCAGGCGCCGGGTATGCGAGCCGAATGGCTGGTCTGCGGAATTGCCCATGCGGGCGCTGGAGTCGAGGTGTAGGAGTGTGGTCATGGTGTGGATGCGGTATGCTCGCGGGTTGTCGAGCAATGACTATAGGTCGTGCTGTCACGCCCGACAAACCAGCTGAATTGATGCCAGACGAATTGGATTCACTCGAGGACACACCATGTTTCGTGCTTTACCGGTTATCGCGCTGCGCACTTTCGAATCGTCGGCGCGCCACCTGAGTTTCAAGCTGGCGGCCGACGAACTGGCGGTGACGCCAGGCGCGGTGTCGCACCAGGTGCGGACGCTGGAGGAATGGCTGGGCGTGGCGCTGTTCGAGCGCCTGCCGCGCGGTGTCCGGCTGACGCCCAAGGGCGAGACGCTGTTCCATTCGCTGCACTCGGCGCTGGCCGACCTGGCGCAAGTGACCAACAGCCTGCGCGCGATGCCGGTGGCCGGCCGCCTGACCGTAACCACCGCCTCGTCGTTTGCCGCGCTGTGGCTGATTCCCCGTCTGGACCGGTTCTACGCCGCTCATCCTGACGTCAATCTGCGGCTGGATACGTCGACCGCGCCTATCGACCTACAGCAGGACGCCAGCGTCGACGTCGCGATCCGCTACGGCGGCGGCCCGTATCCGGAGTTGTACAGCCCGGGCGGCATGGTCGAGTCGTTCGGCGTCTACGGCGCGCCGGGCAGGGTGGATGAGTTGATGGACCTTGCGGCGCCGTCGCTGATATCTGTCCATTGGGCCAAGTCCACGCTGTACCGCGACAGCTGGTGCGCGTGGAGCGACGCGGCCGACAAGGGCTGGCTGCCGGGGCTGGCGCTGCGGGAATATGCGGAGGAAATGTATGCGCTGCAGGCGGCGATCGCCGGGCAGGGCCTGGTTATGGCCAGCTCCATCCTGGTTGCCGATACGGAGCAGAGAGGGCTGTTGAAGGCCGCGCGGCCGGATATACAGATCGCCGGCGGCACTTACACGGTGTTGTGTCTGCCGGGCCGGGAGCGGCATCCGCCGGTGCAGGCTTTCTTCGATTGGCTGCGCAGTGAATGGGCAGCCGCTGCGCCTTAGCGCTGGACTTGCAACGCGGCGCGCAGCAGCACGATCAACGCGCCTTCGCCGCCTTCGGACGGGCGGGCCTGGCAGAAGGCCACGACTTCTTCCTTCTGCACCAGCCAGCTATGCACCATGGACTTGAGCACCGGCTCCTGGCTCTTGGAGCCGAAGCCGCGGCCATGAATCACGCACACGCAGCGGTGATTGCGCATGGCCGACTTGCGCAGGAAATCTCCGATGGCGTCGCGCGCATCGTCGCGGCGCAGGCCGTGCAGGTCCAGCTCGTCCTGCACCGGCCAGTGGCCCTTGCGCATCTTCTTCACCACGTCCGGGCCGACGCCCGGAGCGGCGTAGTTCAGCGCCGGATCTTCTTCCAGGTAATGATCGACTTCAAACAGGTCGGACAGCGACTCGCGCAGCACGGCCGCGTCGTCCTCGGCCTGCGTCAGCTTGCGGGCCGGCACGGCGGCTACGGACGCAGTCTTCGGCATCTGCGGCACATAACGGTCCGACACCGGCATGCGCTTGACGCCGCCCAGGCTGGACTGGAAGATATTCGCTTCCACTGCTTGCACCTTTTCCCGCTTGACGCGTTCCGCCTCGGCGGCGGCGCGCGTGTCGGCCTGCTCCTTGAGCTGCTTGGCCAGCGATTTCAGGTCGGCGAAGTCTTTCAGTCCCACGCTATTACTCCTGGCCTTCGAGGTAGCGCTGGGCGTCCAGCGCGGCCATGCAGCCGGTGCCGGCGCTGGTGATGGCCTGGCGGTAGATGTGATCCTGCACGTCGCCGGCGGCGAACACGCCCGGTACGCTGGTCGCGGTCGCCATGCCTTCGGTGCCGGTCTTGGTCTTGATGTAACCGTTGTGCATGTCCAACTGGCCTTCGAAGATGCCGGTGTTCGGCTTGTGGCCGATGGCGATGAACAGGCCGTGCACGGTCAGCTCGGTGACGGCGCTGTTGTCGGTCGACTGGATCTTGATGCCGGTGACGCCGCTGTCGTCGCCCAGCACTTCTTGCAGCGTGTGGTTGTACTTGATGACGATCTTGCCTTCGGCGACCTTGGCGTTCAGGCGGTCGATCAGGATGGCTTCGGCGCGGAACTTGTCGCGGCGGTGGATCAGCGTCACTTTGGTGGCGATGTTGGACAGGTACAGCGCTTCCTCGACGGCGGTGTTGCCGCCGCCGACCACGGCCACTTCCTGGCCACGGTAGAAGAAGCCGTCGCAGGTGGCGCAGGCGGACACGCCTTTGCCCATGAACGCCTGTTCCGACGGCAGGCCCAGGTACTGTGCCGAGGCGCCGGTCGAGATGATCAGCGTGTCGCAGGTGTACTCGTGGCTGTCGCCGATCAGGCGGATCGGTTTTTCTTGCAGCTTGACGGTGTGGATATGATCGAACACGATGTCAGTATTGAAACGTTCCGCGTGCTGCAGGAAGCGTTGCATCAGGTCCGGGCCTTGCACGCCCATCGGGTCCGCCGGCCAGTTTTCCACGTCGGTGGTGGTCATCAGCTGGCCGCCTTGCTCGACGCCGGTGACCAGCATCGGCTTCAGGTTGGCGCGCGCGGCGTAGATGGCGGCGCTGTAGCCGGCTGGGCCGGAGCCAAGGATCAATACACGGGCGTGTTTAGGTGTGGTCATGGAAGGCTTCTTAATATGTTGGATTAATCCGAATTTGGGGGCATTTATAGTGACGGCAAGGGCGGCAGCATGGCGGACGCTATTGCATTCACAAAGGCAATACAAGATTATAGTGCAAGCAGCGCATCAGGATGAATCGTCGGGCCGGTTGGGGCCCATATGCCTTAGAATACCCATATCCGAATATTTCCTGACCGATAAGATTGCAACACCTTTATACCTATGAGCAGTAAAAAAGTTCAGGAACGCATGCCAAAAGCCTCTTCCGCCGGATCTTCCGCCTATACCCGCACCCCGACCGAACGCCAGCCCCTGCCGAATCGGCTGGTGCGGCTGCTGTCCGAGGCGCGCTGGCTGGCGCTCGCCGTGCTCGGCCTGTATTTCGTGCTGATCCTCATCAGCTACGACAAGATGGACCCCGGCTGGTCCCATGAAACGCTGGTGCCTAAAGTGCACAATCTCGGCGGGCGCGCTGGCGCCTGGCTGTCCGACCTGCTGTTGTATATCTTCGGCTTTTCGGCCTGGTGGTGGGCGTTTTGCCTGCTGCGCATCGTCTGGCTGGGTTATCGCCGGCTGACGCAGAAATACGTGCTGTCCAAGGAACCTGATCCGGAACACGCGCAGGAACCGTTGATACGCGGGATAGGCTTCGTGCTGCTGTTTATCGGTAGCGTCGGGCTGGAATACCTGCGCATGTACTCGCTGCATGTGCAACTGCCGCGCGCGCCGGGCGGCGTGCTGGGGCAACTGATCGGCCATTCGACCCATGTGGCGTTCGGCTTCACCGGCGCGACCTTGTTGCTGTTGCTGCTGTTCGGTCTGGGCCTGAGCCTGTTCTTCCACGTCTCGTGGCTGACCTTGGCCGAGCGCATCGGCGGCGGCATCGAGATGATGATCGACTGGTTCATCCAGCGCTACCAGTACCGCGAAGACCGCCGCCAGGGCGAGGTCGCCGCCGTCAAGCGCGAAGAGGTGGTGGTCATCGAGCGCGCCAAGCACGTCGAGAAGCATCCCGTGGCGGCGGCGCCGGTCAAGATCGAGCCGCAGGTGGTTGCCGTGGTCAAGTCCGAGCGCGTCGAGAAGGAGCGCCAGGCCAATCTGTTCCAGGATCTGAGCGGAGACAGCCGGTTGCCGGCCCTGTCCCTGCTGGACGAGGCGGCCGAGGTGCAGGAAACCGTGTCGATCGAAACGCTGGAATTCACCAGCCGCCTGATCGAGAAGAAACTGTCCGACTTCGGCGTCGAAGCCAAGGTGGTGGCGGCCTATCCGGGGCCGGTCGTCACGCGCTACGAGATCGAGCCGGCCACCGGCGTCAAGGGCAGCCAGATCGTCGGCCTGGCGCGCGACTTGGCGCGTTCGCTGTCGCTGACTTCGATCCGCGTGGTCGAGACCATTCCGGGCAAGAATTACATGGCGCTGGAATTGCCGAATCCGAAGCGCCAGATCGTGCGCCTGAGCGAGATCGTCGGTTCCAAGGTCTACAACGACAATCCTTCGCCGCTGACGGTGGCGCTGGGCAAGGATATCGCCGGCAAGGCCGTGGTGGCCGACCTGGCCAAGATGCCGCACTTGCTGGTCGCCGGTACCACCGGCTCGGGTAAATCGGTGGGTATCAACGCCACCATCCTGTCGCTGCTGTACAAGTCCGACCCGGCCGACGTGCGCATGATCCTGATCGATCCGAAGATGCTGGAGATGTCGGTGTACGAAGGCATCCCGCACCTGCTGGCGCCGGTGGTGACCGACATGCGCCAGGCGGGCCATGCGTTGAACTGGGCGGTCAACGAGATGGAGCGCCGCTACAAGCTGATGTCCAAGCTGGGCGTGCGTAACCTGGCCGGCTACAACGCCAAGATCGCCGAAGCCAAGAAGAAGGAAGAACACATCCCGAATCCGTTCAGCCTGACGCCGGATTCGCCGGAGCCGCTGGAAAAACTGCCGACCATCGTCATCATCATCGACGAGCTGGCCGACCTGATGATGGTCGTCGGCAAAAAGGTGGAAGAGCTGATTGCCCGTATCGCGCAAAAAGCCCGTGCCGCCGGCCTGCACTTGATTCTGGCGACGCAGCGCCCATCTGTAGACGTGATTACCGGCCTGATCAAGGCCAATATCCCGACCCGTATCGCGTTCCAGGTATCGTCGAAGATCGACTCGCGCACCATTCTGGACCAGATGGGGGCGGAAGCGCTGCTCGGCATGGGTGACATGTTGTACATGCCGCCGGGTACCGGCTTGCCAGTGCGGGTGCACGGCGCGTTTGTGTCGGATGAGGAGGTGCACCGCGTGGTCAAGCATTTGAAGACCACCGGCGAGCCGAATTATATTGAAGGCATCCTCGAAGGCGGCACGCTGGAAGGCGAAGCCGGCGGCGGTGATGCGGTGGCGGGCGAGGGCGGCGGCGAGGCCGATCCGATGTATGACCAGGCGGTGCAGGTGGTGTTGAAGAACCGCCGCGCCTCGATCTCGCTGGTGCAGCGCCATCTGCGCATCGGCTACAACCGTGCGGCGCGCTTGCTGGAACAAATGGAAAATAGCGGAGTGGTCTCCGCCATGCAGTCGAACGGCAACCGCGACATTCTGGTGCCGGCTGCCAGTGCAGAATAAAACAGGATAAACCGTATGATTACTTTCACCACCGCCACGTCATTCCCGCGCAAGCGGGAATCCATGCTGACTATGGATTCCCGCGTGCGCGGGAATGACGTGCTGAAGTCTCTGGCCGTTGTTGCGTGCGGACTGCTGTTGTCCGGCTTCGCCCAGGCCAGCGCGCTGGAACAGTTCAAATCCTTCGTCGCCTCGACCAAGGCCGCCAAGGGCGAGTTCACCCAGAAGCAGGTCAAAAATACCAACGGCGAAGTGCCCAAGGCATCCAACACCGCCACCGGCACCTTCGTGTTCGCCCGTCCGGGCAAGTTCATCTGGACTTATGTGAAGCCCTACGACCAGGTGCTGCAAGCCGACGGCGACCAGCTGTTCATCTTCGACAAGGACCTGAACCAGGTCACCGTGAAGAAGCTGGGCGATGCGTTGGGCTCGTCGCCGGCCGCCATCCTGTTCGGCAGCAACGACCTGGAAAAGAACTTCACGCTGTCGGAAGCCGGCACCAAGGAAGGCCTGGAGTGGCTGAAGGCCGTGCCGAAAGCCAAGGACACCAGCTTCGAACAAATCACCATCGGCCTGCGCAACGGCTTGCCGGAAGCGATGGAGCTGAAGGATTCGTTTGGCCAGACGTCGGTGCTGTCGTTCCGCAAGATCGAAAAAAATCCGGCGCTGACTGCGACGAGTTTTAAGTTCGTCATGCCGAAGGGCGCCGACGTATTCAATAATAACTAAGACACTGCTGTCGCGGGTGCCGACGCCGCAGCTGCGACGCTGCGGCGTTTTTCCTTTTAAAGATCATGGCAGATTTATTTTCCACCGAACCGCGCCAGCCGCTGGCCGAAGCGCTGCGGCCCAAGACGCTAGACGACGTCATCGGCCAGCATCACCTGCTGGGGCCGGGCAGGCCGCTGCGCCTGGCGTTTGAGTCGGGGCAGCCGCATTCGATGATCTTGTGGGGCCCGCCGGGCGTGGGCAAGACCACGCTGGCGCGGCTGACCGCCAACGCCTACGAGTGCGAGTTCATCGCCTTGTCGGCCGTGTTCTCCGGCGTGAAGGATATCCGCGCCGCGATGGAGCAAGCCCAGCACAACCTGGACATGGGCAAGCATACGATCCTGTTCGTCGACGAGATCCACCGCTTCAACAAGTCGCAGCAGGACGCCTTGCTGCCGTACGCCGAATCCGGCCTGGTGACGCTGATCGGCGCGACCACCGAGAACCCTTCGTTCGAAGTCAACTCGGCGCTGTTGTCGCGCTCGCAGGTTTACGTGCTGCATTCCTTCGACGACGCCGAGCTGCGCCAGCTGGTCGACAAGGCCCGCGCCAAGGTGCTGACGCACCTGGAGTTCGACGAAGCGGCGATCGACACGCTGATCGGCTACGCCGACGGCGACGGCCGCCGCCTGCTGAACCTGCTGGAGCAGACCAGCACGGCCGCCAACGCCGCAAAGACCAACAAGATCACGCCCGAGTTCATCCAGAACGCGCTGACCCTGAACGCGCGCCGCTTCGACAAGGGCGGCGACAATTTCTACGACCAGATCTCGGCGCTGCACAAATCCGTGCGCGGCTCGAATCCGGACGCCGCGTTGTACTGGCTGTGCCGCATGCTGGACGGCGGCGCCGACGCCAAATACCTGTCGCGCCGCATCGTCCGCATGGCGTGGGAAGACATCGGCCTGGCGGATCCGCGCGCGATGCAGATGGCCAACGACGCCGCCGCCACCTTCGAACGCCTCGGTTCGCCGGAAGGCGAGCTGGCGCTGGGGCAGGCGGTGCTCTACCTGGCCATCGCCGCCAAGAGCAACGCCGGCTACAACGCCTTCAACCAAGCCATGGCCTTCGTCAAGAAGGACAAGTCGCGCGAAGTGCCGGTCCACCTGCGTAACGCACCGACCAAGCTGATGAAGGAACTTGGCTACGGCCACGAATACCGCTACGCCCACGACGAGCCGCACGCCTACGCGGCCGGCGAAACCTACTTCCCGGACGACATGCGCGAACCCGGTTGGTATCAGCCGGTCCCGCGCGGCCTGGAAAGCAAGATAGCCGACAAGATGGCCTTCCTGCGCCAGCTGGACATGGATGCCGGCAAGCCCTGATGCTCCCCGACGCCAACCACGCCGCTACCGCGCCCGCGAACTCCGCCGCCACCTGGCTGAAGAAACTCGGCCCCGGCCTGATCACCGGCGCCGCCGACGATGATCCGAGCGGCATCGCCACCTATTCGCAAGCGGGCGCGCAGTTCGGCTTCCAGATGCTGTGGACGATCTTGTTCACCTATCCGCTGATGGTGGGCATCCAGGTGGTGAGCGCGCGGATCGGGCGCGTCAGCGGCAAGGGCCTGGCCGGCAATATCCGCGAACATTTTCCGTCCTGGCTGGTGCGCGCCATCGTCGCCTTGCTGCTGGTCGCCAATACCGTCAACATCGCGGCCGATGTCTCAGCCATGGGCGAGGCGGTCACGCTGATCGCCGGCGGCTCGTCGCGCTGGTATGCGGCGCTGTTCGGCCTGGTCTCGCTGCTGTTGCAGGTGCTGATACCTTACCGCCGCTATGTGCGCTTCCTGAAGTGGCTGACCATGGCCTTGCTGGCCTATGTGGCGACGGTGTTCACCGTCCACGTGCCGTGGCTGCAGGTGGCGGCTGCCACCACGATGCCGCGCCTGGAGTGGTCGCCGGCCTACATCACCACCATGGTGGCGGTGTTCGGCACCACCATCAGCCCCTACCTGTTCTTCTGGCAGGCTTCGCAGGAAGTGGAGGAGTTGCAGGCCAATCCGCAGTCGCAGGCGCTGCTCGACGCACCGACGCAGGCGCGCGCCAGTTTCCAGCGCATCAAGGTCGACACCGTGATCGGCATGGGCTTCTCCAACCTGGTGGCGTTCTTCATCATGCTGACCACGGCGGTGACGCTGCATCTGCACGGCATCACCGCGATCGACACCTCGGCCCAGGCCGCCGCCGCCCTGCGTCCGCTGGCGGGCGAGTTCGCGTTTATCCTGTTCAGCGCCGGCATTATCGGCACCGGCATGCTGGCGGTGCCGGTGCTGGCCGGTTCGGCAGCGTATGCGATGGCCGGCGCCTTCCAGTGGCAGAAGGGGCTGGAGAAGACCGCGTCGCAGGCCAAGGAGTTCTACGGCATCATCGCCTTCTCCACTATCGTCGGCATCCTGCTGGGCTTTACTTCCATCGATCCGATCAAGGCCTTGTACTGGAGCGCGGTGATCAACGGCGTCATTTCGGTGCCCATCATGGCGGTGATGATGCTGATGGCCGGACGTGCCGCCGTCATGGGCCGCTTCGTGATCGGCCGCCGCCTGCGGATCCTGGGCTGGGGCGCGACGGCGGCCATGACGCTGGCGGTGCTGGCCATGTTCTGGATGATGTTGCCTTAAGTACGTTGTTTCATGGCAACGGAACCGGTGCGATTCTCAACCGGCGTAATATACTGGTAACCTGGTAACACATAGTGCCGCCGAACTCCCGCGTACAACGATGGCTAGTCCATTCGATCCGCAGTGTCCTGACGGACTTGCATTTCAGGAGTTCCCATGCGGCCTGCATTTGGCTTCTTTCTCAGTTTTAAGTTCAAGATCACCGCCCTCGTGATCGCGCTGGTGCTGGTCGCGGGCATCGGCACGGGTGGCATTTCCTTGCTCATCGCCGAGTCGGAACTGCGGCAGGTGATCGCGCGCCAGGAGCTGTCGCTGCTGACCAGCGCGGCCGCCTTGATCGACAGCGATCTGCAGGACAAACGGCAGCTGCTGCGCTTGCTGGCCGAGCAGTTCCAGGCGCACGAATTGACGTTGGACCAGGTGCAGCAGGAGCTGGAAACCCACGAAACGCTGCGCGAGGAGTTTTTCAACGTCTCCGCCTTCGACGCCAATGGCAAGCTGATCGCCAGCCTGCGCGACCGCAACGCCAAGCGCATCAACATCTCCGACCGCAAGTACTTCCAGGAGACCTTGCGGGTGAAGGAGGGCGTGATCTCGGCGCCTTTCAAGAGCGTGCTTTCCGGGAAGCCGGTGTTCGTGCTGACCCAGCCGCTACGCGACGCTAGCGGCAAGATCGTCTGCGTGCTGCTGGGCGCGATCGAGTTGCTGCGACCGTCGTTTTCCGCGCAGATCGACTCGCTGCGCTCCAGCTCCGAAGGCTATCTGTTCATCGTCACCGACGATGGCGTGATAGTCCATCACCCGAATAAAAAACTGCTGCTGGAAAAAGGCGACGATGGCGTCGGCACTGTGATGGAGGCGGCCCTGCAGGGCGGTGAAGGCTGGCAGGAAGGCATCCTCGACGATGGCGTGCCGGTGCTGCTGGTGCACAAGCACTTGCGCGAGGTGGGGTGGACCATCGCCTTGTCCTATCCGCTCGAGAGCGCCTTCGCGCCGATGCGCAGCGTGCGGCTGCGCGCCTTTGTCGGGGCAGCGCTGCTGACCGGCCTGGCCGGCCTGTTCGGCTGGGCGATCACCAAGAAACTGCTGTTGCCGCTGGGCCGGCTGCAACGGCATGTGGAGGACATCAGCGCCGGCAAGGCCAGTATCGAAGTGTTCGATGTCGACCGGGGCGACGAGTTCGGCCACCTCAGCCGGGCGTTTTATGCGCTGTCTCAAAGCCGCGCGCGCGCCGAGCTGGAGCTGCACCGCCTGGCCACCACCGATGTCCTGACCGGCATCGGCAACCGCCGCATGTTCGACGATTTCCTGCCCAAGGCGTTGGCGCGGGCCGCGCGCGCCGGCCAGCAGGTGGGGCTGGCCTTCCTGGATATCGACCACTTCAAGGACATCAACGATACGCTGGGCCACGCCGCCGGCGACCAGGTGCTGGTGGAGTTCGCCCGCCGACTGACAGCCTCGGTGCGCACCACGGATACGGTGGCGCGCCTGGCCGGCGATGAATTCGTGATCGTGTTCGAGCAGCTGGCCTCGAATACCGAAATCGATCTGCTGGGACGGAAGATCGTGGAGGCCATGCATGAACCCTTCCCGTGCGGCGCGGCGCAACGCCGGGTCACGGCCAGCATCGGCATAGCGCTGACGACCTGCCCGACGGTGACGGTCGACGAGGTCATGCGCGCGGCGGACCAGGCCCTGTATGGCGTCAAGGCTGCCGGGCGCAATGGTTTCGCCGTGAACCAGGTCGGCGCCGAGCGCGTTTTGCGGGCGCGGCTACCCGGCCGATGATTTCGGCCGTGCCCAAATGTTGTAAGATGACGGATTGTGGAAGCGGCGAACGAGGAGCAGCATGCAGCAGGTGACCAAGGTTGACGGCATCGAAGTCTATATCGAAGGCGAGGGTACCGAGACCATCGTGATGATACACGGCTGGCCGGATACCTACCGCGTGTGGGATGCCCAGGTTGAAGAGCTCAAGCATCGCTACCGTTGCGTGCGCTTCACCTTGCCGGGCTTCGACATCAGCAAGCCGCGCCGCGCCTACTCGCTCGACGCCACCATCCGCCTGATTTCCTACATCGTCAACAGCGTGAACCAGAAGCAGAAGGTGATCCTGATGCTGCACGACTGGGGTTGCATGTTCGGCTACGAATACTACATGCGCAACAAGCAGGCGGTGTCGGCCATCATCGGCGTCGACATCGGCGACGCGCAGTCGAAGGCGGTGCAGGACGCGCGCACGATGTCGCAGAAAATGATGGTCAAAGGCTACCAGGGCACGCTGGCGCTGGCCTGGGCGATCGGCGGGCCGATCGGCAATATGATGACGCGCTATATGGCGAAGGTGCTGCGCGTGCCGTCGCCGCGCGAATACATCAGCGTCAAGATGAATTTCCCGTACTACATCATGGCGGCCGGCGAGGCCGGCTCCTACCGCAATATGGTGCGTTTCGTGCCGCAGGTGCCGATGCTGTTCATCTACGGCGCCCGCAAGCCCTTCATGTTCCATTCCGACGCCTGGGCCGACAAGCTGGAGGCGAAAGAGGGCTGCAAGGTGGTGGGCTTCAACACCGACCACTGGCCGATGCTGCGCCAGCCCGAGCGCTTCAATGAAGTGGTGCTGGGCTGGCTGGAAAAGCCGGCCGACAACGACGAGGCCGCCGAGCAGGACGCGGCGGCCTGATTCATTAACGCAGCTTGATCGGCTTCAGATAGGGCGCGAACGGCGGCGCCGGCAGTTGGGCCGAGGCGTAGGCCTGACGGAAGCATTCGGCCTTGCTGTTCTCCACGTCCGTGGTGCTGCGGATGACCTTGCCCGCGGCGTCCAGCGTCAGCACGATCACCACCGGATACTTGGATTTGTCGTGGCAGTTGCCGCGCTCGTCGAGCTTGTTCGAGTTGTTGAAGTTGATCGACACTTCCTCGTACTTGGTCGCCTTATCGTTCGGGAACTGGGCGTTGAATTTGGCCATCTCGCCGGCGAAGGCCGGGTTGGCCGGCGGCGGTGCTTCGTCCTTGGACGGGCCGCCCATGGTCGAGCAACCGGCGGCGATCATCATGACGGCGCCGGCGGCGGCTATTTTCAGGAATGGCTGGTTCAAATTATTCTCCTCGGTGTTTGTACTGTTGATACATCGTACATAGTCCGGGGATAGCGTGGCGCACGATTAGTTGCGTAGGTGAAATCCTACAATCCCCAGCCATGCAGCGCCGAGGCGAACCGGGCCTGGAACGCCGCCCATCCGTGCGGTACCTCGGTGTCGGCCGGCAGGCGCACCCGCACCGCGCGCGGGCCGACCGCATCGATCAGCGTCAGGCCGTCGTTCGGCACTTCGAAGGTCTGGCCCTGGCGCAGCATGAAGTCGGTATGCTCGCCGTAGGCGGTGATCCAGGCGGTGCCGGCCAGGCACTCGATGTGGCGGCCGGCCGCGCCGGCGATGCGCAAGGGATGGTTCTCGGACAGGCTGTATTCGGCTTGTCCCTGCGTCAGTGCGAGTAATTCCGGTTTCATGGGGGCTCCTGCCGTGGTGGTTTGTACAACCAGAATACGCAGCGGCGGACGACCATAACAGATGCAACAAATCGAAATTGTGACCATCACAATGGCGTTTGGACTAAACTGTTATGGTCGAAATTTGCGCTCGCTGTACCTGTCGCCATCGGGCGGGGCGGGGCCACAATAGCCGGATGTCCCATCAACTCACACTGTACGAACAACTGGCCAACGAACTGGGCGGGCTGATCGCCAGCCGCGTGTTCGCGCCGGGCGACCGGCTGCCCTCGATCCGCCACCTGGCGCAGCAGAAGCGCCTGTCCGTCAGCACCGTGATGCAGGCGCTGCGGCTGATGGAGGACCGCGGCCTGGTCGACGCCAAGCCGCAGGCCGGCTACTACGTGCGCCATCGCTCGCGCATAGCTGCGGTGATGACCGACGCCGAGCATTTGCAGGAGCCGGCCTATGTCGGCATCAACAACCTGCTGATGCGGGTGCTGAGGGCCAACGAAGACCCCGGCCTGGTGCAGATGGGCTCGGCATGGCCGCTGCAGGAACTGCTGCCGATGAAGCGCATGCAGAAGACCGTGGCCGCCGTGGCCCGGCGCGATCCGGGCCTGTTGAGCACGGTCAGCTGCTACGACACCAACCATCCCGAGTTCATCCGCCAGATCGCCCGCCGCGCGCTGGACTGGGGCCATCTGGACCTGAACGAAATCGTCGTCACCGGTTCCTGCACCGAGGCGCTCAGCCTGTGCCTGCGCGCGGTGGCCAAGGCCGGCGACACCATCGCGATCGAGTCGGCGACCTATTTCGTGCTGCTGCAATTGATCGAGTCGCTGGGCATGAAGGCGCTGGAGATCCCCACCCATCCGAAGACCGGCCCGTCGATCGACGCGCTGGAGTTGGCGATGAACGCCGGCCTGGTGCAGGCGGTGCTGCTGATTCCGAACGCCAATAATCCGCTGGGCTGCATCATGCCGGAGGCGAACAAGCAGCGGCTGGCCAAGCTGCTGTCGCAGCACGATATTCCGCTGATCGAGGACGATGTCTACGGCGACCTGTGCTTCACGCCGGAGCGGCCGTGGCCGGTCAAGGCCTACGACACCAGCGGCCATGTGATGCTGTGCGCCTCGTTTTCCAAGGCCATCAGCCCCGGTTCGCGGGTCGGCTACGTGGTGGCGGGGCGCTATGCGCAGGATATCGTGGTGCAGAAGATGATCGCCAGCGGCGCCACCAGCCACTTCTTCCAGGCCGTGCTGGCCGACTTCCTGACCGGCAGCGCCTATGAAAACCAGGTGCGCAAGATGCGGCGCGCGCTGTCGCAGCGCATCGCCCGCATGTCGGACGCGATCTGCGAGACTTTCCCCCACCAGTGCACCGTGTCCGAGCCGCAGGGCGGCTTCGTGGTCTGGGTCAGCCTGCCGGAGCAGGTCGACGCGCTGGCCCTGCACGGCGACGCCGTGGCGGCCGGCGTGGCGTCGATGCCGGGGCAGTTGTTCTCCGCCACCGGCAAGTTCCGCAACTATCTGCGCCTCAACTGCGGCAATCCGTGGGGGCCGCGCACCCAGGCCGCCATCGCCACGCTGGGCGAGCTGGTGCACCGGCATGCCGACCAGCCGGCCGTGCTGCGCAGCGCCGCCTGAATCTTTCGTTTCCGACCCGTTTTTTGCACTTCAGGCGCCGTTTCCGGCGCTTCGTCGCATCCCGATGGCGACGCACAGGGCCTTTAGGTACAGTACAACCATACCAAGCAGCGTTACCAAGTAGCGCGAAACCAACCACCTGAAGGAGTACATCATGAACATCGCTAAAAACATGGAAATCATCTTCGTCGCCGCTACCGTACTGGCCGCCGCCACGAGTTTCGCCACCGCCGCCGACACCAATGTCGCCCCGGTCGCCCCAGCCGCCAAAGTCGCCGTCTCGACCGCCAAAATGCAAGTCGTGACCGTGACCGCCAAGCGCCTGACCGCCGCCGAAAAAGCTGCACTGTAATCACCGCAGCCGGCGGGCTGTTCAAAACTCGCAGGGAAGTGGCATCCTCTTGGTACAATTGACGTTTTCGATACAACGGCACTTGTTCCCATGATTGATATCCAACTTCTCCGTAAAGATATAGCCAACGTCGCCGCGCGCCTGGCGACCCGCAAGTTCCAGCTCGACGTGGACGGTTTCAACGCCCTCGAAGCCGAACGCAAAGCGATCCAGACGCGCACTGAAGAGCTGCAGGGCAAGCGTAACTCGCAGTCCAAGCTGATCGGCATGATGAAGGGCAAGGGCGAAGACACCACCGCCCTGATGGCGGAAGTGGCCGGCCTGGGCGACGAGCTCAAGGCCAACGAAACGGCGCTGTCGGCAGTACAGGCCAAGCTGGGCGATTTCATGCAGGCCATTCCCAACGTGCCGCACGAATCGGTCCCGGTAGGTACGGATGAAAGCGGCAACGTGGAAGTGCGCAAGGTCGGCACCCCGCGCAGCTTCGAATTCGAAGTCAAGGATCACGTCGATGTCGGCTCCCCGCTGGGCCTGGATTTCGATGTGGCGACCAAGCTGACCGGCTCGCGCTTCTCGGTCATGAAAGGCGGCATCGCCCGTCTGCATCGCGCACTGGCGCAGTTCATGCTGAACACCCACACCGACGAGCACGGCTACACCGAGTGCTACACCCCGTACATGGTCAACGCCGATTCGCTGCGCGGCACCGGCCAGCTGCCGAAGTTTGAAGCCGACCTGTTCTCGGTGAAAAAAGGCGGCGCGGAAGGCGAGGGCGAGAACTTCTACCTGATCCCGACCTCGGAAGTCACGCTGACCAACCTGGTGCGCGACGAGATCGTGGCGGCCGACACGCTGCCATTGAAGATGACCGCACACACCCCGTGCTTCCGCTCGGAAGCGGGCAGCTACGGCCGCGACACCCGCGGCATGATCCGCCAGCACCAGTTCGACAAGGTCGAGATGGTGCAGGTGGTGCATCCGGACACCTCGTATGCCGTGCTGGACGAAATGGTCGGCCATGCGGAAACCATCTTGCAGCGCCTGGGCCTGCCGTATCGCGTGATGTCGCTGTGCACCGGCGACATGGGCTTCGGCGCCACCAAGACCTACGACCTGGAAGTATGGCTGCCGGCGCAGAACACCTACCGTGAAATCTCGTCGCTGTCGAACTGCGAAGCCTTCCAGGCGCGCCGCATGCAGGCACGCTTCCGCAACGCCCAGGGCAAGCCGGAACTGCTGCACACGCTGAACGGTTCGGGCCTGGCGGTCGGCCGCACCCTGGTCGCCGTGCTGGAAAATTACCAGCAGGCGGACGGTTCGGTGGAGATCCCGCCGGTGCTGCGCCCGTACATGGGTGGATTAACTCACCTGAAGGCGTAAATACTCCTTCCTTTTTCCCAACGGCCTGCTATAATCTTGCCTTCTCGCAGCAGCTAGTGGGAAAACGGAGAGGTGGCAGAGTGGTCGAATGTACTTGACTCGAAATCAAGCGTACGTTAAATCGTACCGTGGGTTCGAATCCCACCCTCTCCGCCATTATTAAATGAAAAAGCTCCCGCAAGGGAGCTTTTTTATTTCCACAGCGGAAAGGAGCGAGCGCAGCTCGCGCGTGGCATTCGAAGACTCGCGCGTACTCGCGCGAGGGCGGCCTGCGGAATGTAGGCGAATCCCACCCTCTCCGCCATTATTAAATGAAAAAGCTCCCGCAAGGGAGCTTTTTTATTTGCTGCACGCCTTTTTTAGAAAGCGCTCTTGACCACGCCGCCATCGACCCGCAGCGCCGCGCCGGTGGTCGCCGACGCCAGCGGACTGGCCACGTAGGCCACCAGCGAGGCCACCTCCTGCGGCGTCCCGAAGCGTTTGATTAGCGACGTCGGGCGCACCTGGTCGAAAAACTCCGCCTCTATCTGCTCGAAGCTCTTGTCGCTGGCGCGCGCCATGCTTTCGACGAAGTCGCCGACGCCGCGCGATTTCGTCGGCCCCGGCAGCACGCTGTTGACGGTGATATTCGTGCCGGCGACCGATTCCGCCAGCCCGCGCGACACTGCGAGCTGCGCGGTCTTGGTCATGCCGTAGTGGATCATCTCGGTGGGGATCTGCACCGCGCTTTCACTTGAGATGAAGATGATACGGCCCCAATTCGCCCGCTTCATCGCCGGCAGCACCAGCCGCGCAAGGCGGACGCCGCTCAGCACATTGACGTCGAAAAAGCGCTGCCAGTCCTCGTCGGGAATATCCTCGAAAGCCTTGGGCTCGAAGATGCCGAGGTTGTTGACCAGGATGTTGATGCCCGGATGCTGCCTGACCACTTCCTTTGCCGCCTCGGCCAGACTCAGGTCCGCGGCATAGCCGTAGGCCGTGCCTTGCGTCTCCGCGCGTATGCGCTCCACCGCCTCGTCGACCCCGGCCTGCGTCCTGCCGTTGACGATGACGCTGGCGCCTTCCCGGGCCAGCGTGGCCGCGATCGCGTAGCCGATGCCGGCCGTGCTGCCGCTGACCAGTGCCAGCTTGCCATTCAGTTGCAGGTCCATGTCGATGCTCCTTGGTTATTTGGCGTTGATGAACGTTAGCACGGCTTGAATGGTCGCGTCGGGCGCTTCCTCCATCAGCCAGTGGCCGGCGTTGGGTATCACTTTTTCGGTGACGTTGGTGGCGGCGTTGCGCATGACGATGGCTTCGTTGGCGCCGAACGATTTTTCGCCGCCGATCGCCAGCACCGGCATGCTCAGCTTGGTCTTCACGGATACGGCGTTGTCATCGACATCCTTGCGGATAGACTGGAACTGGTTGAAGGCCGCCTTCATCGCGCCGGGCGCGGCGTAGAGTTTTGCGTAATGCGCGCGGGTGCTTTCGTCGATCTTGCCCGGGTCGCCGGCGAATTCGTTCCAGAAACGGTCGAGGTAGATGCGCTCGCGCCCCTGGACCAGGCGCAAGGCATCCTTGCCGCCGAAATCGAAGTGCCACAGCGCGGGCAGGCGGACCACTTGCTCCCACGGCGGAATGCCCGGCACCGGCGCATCCATCACCACCAGCTTGCTGGTCTGGTCGCGATAGCGCGCAGCGTAGGCATAGGCCACCATGGTGCCGATATCGTGGCCGATGATGACGGCCTTGCCGACGCCCAGCTTGTCCAGCACGGCGCGGATGTCAGCGGCCTGGTTCTTTTTCTCATAGCCGCTTTCGGGCCGGGAAGACAAGCCCAGGCCGCGCAGATCCGGCACGATCACCTGGTGGTCCTTGGCCAGCGCAATCGCCAGCGGCGTCCACATGTCGCCGGTGTCGCCAAAGCCGTGCAGCAGCACCACCGCCGGCCCGCTGCCGCCCACCCGCACATGGATGGAAACCTCCGGCGTCTTGATGTCTTCTATCTTGAAGGTGGACGGATAGGGCAGCGGCGCCGCCCACGCCGGGACAAGCTGAAGGGCGGCTGCAAACGCGGCCGCGCGGGCAAGGCTGATACGCATGATGTGGGCTCCTGTGGTTGAAAACACAGGATAGCCAAGCGATGGGGCGAAACATACCCACTATCGGGTAGAGATCTTCTATACAATCGTTCGGCTTGCATAATTATCACTAATTGTTAGTTGACATGATGAAGAGTCCATTGCCTGGCTATTGCCGCGCACTCCTGGCCTGCTGCGTGGCGTTGTCGTGCAGCGCTTTGCCGGCGGTTTGCCGGTCGCAGGGAGTTTTACCGCCTGCAATCAATTTGCACCACACCAGCTGGAGCGCGCGCGACGGCGCGCCGGAATCGATTTTGTCGATCACGCAGACCCGCGACGGCTGGCTGTGGCTGGGCGGGGCGGGCGGACTGTATCGATTCGATGGCATGCAGTTCGAGCAGTTCGCGCCGGTCAATGCGGCGTTGCCGACCCAAAACGTCAGCCTGGTGAACGCGGCGGCGGGCGGCGGGCTGTGGATAGGCTATCGCACCGGCGGCGCCAGTTTTTTGCAGCACGGGCTGATACGCAACTACGGTGAGCAGGACGGCTTGCCCAATCGCGCCGTCTGGGGCCTGGAGCATGATGGCGGCGGCCGCATGTGGGCTGCCACGGCGCTGGGCATGTTCTACCTGGACGGCGAGCGTTGGCAGAAGCCGGCCGCCTCATGGGGCCTGGATGGCGGCCGCTATAAAACACTGATGCGCGATCGGCATGGCGTGCTGTGGGCGCAGGGCGACGCGGGCGTGTATTCGCTCAAGCCGGGCGAGACACGCTTCATCAGGGCCGCAGTCGACAGCGGAACCGGCGTGCTGTTCGAGCTCCCCGATGGCAAGGTGGTCAGCTGGAATGCGCGGCATACGCGGCTCAGTCTGCTGACGGGCTCCGGGGCGAATACAGCCTATCGGCAATGGAGCGCGATAGGCGATCCCGGCAGCCTGCTGATCGACCGCCACGGCGATCTCTGGGTGGGACTGCTGGAAGGCCTCGAACACCATACCGCGCAGGGTATCGCCCGGGCGGCGCCGCTGCAGGGCTTGAGCGGACGCGCCGTGGGCGCCATCTTTGAAGATCGGGAGGGAAATATCTGGACGTCGACCTCCAGCGGGATCGATCGCTTCCGCCACCGGCGCCTGTCCAAGCTGGATGTTCCCGCCGCGGCGGTTGGCGGCGCGCTCGTCGCCGATGACAGCGGCGGCGTCTGGATCGGCAGTTACCATGTTGTCGCCAGCGAGACCGGCCAGGTCAGCGCCACGCCGCTGCGGACGCTGGCCGGCGGCGGTTGGGATAGCGTGCTGACCAGTCTTGCCCGCACCAGCGATGGCGCGTTGTGGGGCGCTTCGTACGGGACCTTGCGGCGGATCGAGGGCAGGGGCAGCCGGCCGGTAGCCTTGCCTGCCAACCTGGACGCGGTGAGGGTGCAGGCGCTGCTGGCGGACCGGGATGACAGCCTGCTGGTGGCGCTGGCCCAGCACGGCCTGTACCGGCGCAGCCCACAGGGAAGCTGGGAAAAAACCGGCGGCGAGGGCGAGGTCATTGTGATGGCCCGCTCGGATGCCAGCGGACTCTGGCTTGGATATCATCCAGGCCTGGTGGTCCATGTGCAAGGCGCGGCGCGGCGCAGCTACGGTGCGGCCGAAGGACTGGCGCTGGGAACGGTGATGGCGCTGCACCTGCACGGCCGGCACGTATGGGCTGGCGGCGAACATGGCCTGGCGTTGTTTGGAGCGGACCGTTTTAACCGGCTCAGCGGCGCCAATGGCGAGACCTTCCACGGCATTTCCGGCATCGTCGAACTGGACAACGGCGATGTGTGGGTGAATGCCTTCGCCGGCCTGTTCCGCATTCCGGGCGCGGAAATCGCCAAATTCGAACAGCAGCGCGACTATCGCGTGCATTACGAGCGGCTGGACCAACTGGATGGACTGGAGGGCAGCGCACCCTACCTCGCGCCGACCCCGTCGCTGGTGCTGACGTCCGACCGGCGTCTGTGGATAGCCCGTTCCACCGGCCTGTTCCGTCTGAATCCCGCCGAGCCGTTGCCGCCCGCGCCCGGGCTGCCGGTCGTCATCAAGACGCTGGGAGCGCCCGGAGACGGCAAGCCGCTGCAGCTGCCGATCCGCTTTGCGCCGGGCACGTCCGCGCTGCAGTTCGACTACACCAGTCCGGCGCTGGCGATCCCGGAACGCCTGCGCTTCCGCTACCGCCTGCACGAGATCGATGCGGCATGGCAGGAGGCGGGCGCGCGCCGCAGCGCCTACTACAGCAACCTCGCGCCGGGCGATTACCACTTCAGCGTGACCGCGACCGACTACAACGGCAACTGGTCCGACGCCGTCAGCACCGTGGATTTTGCGATCGCGCCCAAGGCGACGCAGACCTGGTGGTTCAAGGCCTTGTGTGGGTTCGCTCTGTTCTCGGCCGTCTACGTGGTGTATCGATGGCGGATCCGGCGCTTGGGCTGGCAGCTGGCCGACCGCCTGCAGGAGCGGGTCAACGAGCGCGAGCGGATTGCCAGGGAGTTGCACGACACCCTGCTGCAATCGGTGCAGGGCCTGGTGCTGCATGTGCATGCAGCAGTGCTGAAATTGCCGGTGAAAGATACGGCGCGGCTGCAGATCGAAACCGCATTGCAGCAGGCCGACGAGGTGCTCGACGAGGGACGGGAGCGGATACGCGAACTGCGCGGGCAAGACGGCGGCAAGCTGTGCTTTGCTGATGCGGTGCTGGCTGCGGCGGCGCGCCTGCCGCATGGCGATGCCGGTCCGCTGCGCCTGACGATTTCCGGCGCCGCCCGCCAGCTCGACGCGACGATCTACACGGAGGCGTTGGCGATCGTCACCGAGGCGGTAGTCAATGCCTATACCCACGCCAGGGCGACCAGGATAGAGGCTGAAGTCCGCTACAGCAGGTGGGAATTCCGCTGTATCCTGAGGGACAACGGCATCGGCATTCCCGCCGCCGTCCTCAGCGACGGCGGTCGCCAGAACCATTGGGGCATGTGCGGGATGTACGAGCGCGCGGCCAGGATCAAGGCTCAATTGCTGGTGCGCAGCTGTGAAGGCGGCGGCACCGAATGGCAGCTGGATGTTCCAGCCGCGCTGGCATATACCCGATAGTGGGATGCGCGATGGCGCTGCCGGTGATACGCTCGCGCGAAAATAGAGGAGCATAGCCATGCAGAGTGACGTGATACGCCTCATGATCGCCGACGATCATCCCCTGGTGCGCAGCGGGATCGTCGCGGTGCTGTCATCCAATCCGGCATTCTCGGTGGTGGCCGAAGCGGAGGATGGCGACACCGCCGTCGAAATGTACCGGCAATGGCGCCCGGATGTCACCCTGATGGATTTGCAGATGCCCGGCTTGAACGGCATCGAGGCCACCAGCGCGATACGCTGTATCGACCCCGAGGCCCGCATCATCATCCTGACCACTTTCGGCGGCGATGTGCAGGTGTCGCGCGGGCTCAAGGCCGGCGCGATCGGCTACGTCCTGAAGAATTTGGCCCGCAGCGCATTGGGCGACTACATCGTTTCCGCGCATGCCGGCCGGCGCCTGTTGCCGCCGCCAGTCGCGGCCAGCCTGGTGAACAGTTTTCAGCTGGACACCTTAAGCAAGCGCGAGATCGAGGTGCTGCGCCTGGTGGGGGAGGGCAATACGAACCAGCGCGTGGCCGACCAACTGGGCCTGAGCGAGGACACCATCAAGGCCCACATGAAAGCCATCTTGCAGAAGCTCGATGCGCGCGATCGTACCCATGCGGTGATGATCGCCATGCGCCGTGGCTATTGGGAAAACTGAGGCCATGCCGTGCGACGTGGCGAAAAAGACAATGCTATGATCGCCGCATCATTGAATCAGTGCGAGGTTATATGGGCGGGAAAGCAATCATCAGGCTGGGCGACAAGACGTCGCACCATGGCACCGTGCTGGAAGGCCATCAGGACGTGATCGTGATGGGCAAGCCGGCGGCCGGCGTCGGCCACAAGGTCAGCTGCCCCAAATGCCGGGGCACGCAGACCATCGTCGAAGGCGCGGTCACGCACACCATCATGGGCGTCAGCACCGCCGTGGAAGGGATGAAGACCTCCTGCGGCGCGGTCCTCATCGCTTCCCAACAGACCGATACCATTGGTTGACCAGCATGTCACGCCAGACGGCGCCAGCGGACTCGCCGCCTATCCGTTCAAGGAGCTTGTGAATAGCCGCCAAGGCCTGGTGTATCACAGCCAGTTCGTGGTAACAGACGACGACCTGCCTCGCGTACTGAGCTTACTGGCCACGCACGCGAGCGATGCGGGTTACTTCACCCACCACGAGGCGCGGCTTGAGTTTGGCGGCAGCGTTATTGAACTGGTGACCAACTCCGTGGTATTGCTTCAGACGCTGGATGCCATGCGTCTGCGTCCACCAGCGCCTTGGCTTGCCTTTCCCGACATCGACGCAGGGGCGATCGGCAGTTTGCAGGGCAGCTTAGATTATTGGTGGAACTGGCTCTGGATGCCGTACTGGAATAGCGCTTCGCCGGAGGAGCGCGAACAATTACTGGCGCAAGCCTCGGACGACTGGCGCGAGTTCTTCGAGTTCCACGTTTAGGCGGCGTCGCCGCAGCACTTCTTGTACTTCTTGCCGCTGCCGCAAGGGCAGGGATCGTTGCGGCCGACTTTCGGGCCTTTCGGCGGATGCCAGTAGGCGTTGATCTGGATGACAGCCGGCGTCACCGCGTCGGCCCACGAGTCACCCTCGCGTTGGAATGGCGCCAGCCATTCCGGATGGGCCGCTTGCAGCGGCGCCCAGGCCGCCACGTCCACCTGCATGCCGGCCGCGAAACCTTCGCACCACTGCTCGGGACCCCAGTTGCCGCCGCATTCGTAGATGGGCTCGAAACTGGCCGGGTCCTTGCTCATCCAGGTCTGCATGTAGTGGTAGTGGCGCAGTGCCAGCGGCTCGGCGGCGGGATTTTTCAGGGCCGCCGGCAGCCAGTTTTCTGGCTTCTGCGCGGTCGGGCCGATGACGATGGCGGTCAGGAATCCTTCCAGCCAGGACACGTCCTGTAGCGCATCCAGCGCATCGTATTCGTCGTCGTTCAGTGGCGTGTGCTGCATGGTGGAAACCTCGTTGTCTGTGTGAGCCGACATTCTACTCACCAATTATGTGGCCATGTTTGCGACTTTGGCAATATCATGTGTTCCAGTACATCTAAAGGAGCAGACATGAAACCAATAAAAATGCTGGTCGCAGCCAGTTTGATGATCACCGCGCTGTGCGCCCATGCCGCCGCGCCGGACGCCGCCCAGGTCAAGGCCGCGCACGACCTGCTGGCCTCCATGCAGGCCGAGAAGATGCTGCGTACCACCGCCGGCATGAGCAAGTACCCCAGCCCGACCCAGCGCGAGCTGATGATGGCCAAGCTCGACAAGCTGCCCAACGAAACCATCTACAGCCGCCTGGCGTTGCCGGTGGCGCGCCTGCTCAGTACCGAGACGGCGCTCGAGATGACCCAGTACTACCAGTCCAGCTACGGCCAGAAAGTGCTGGCCCAGACCTATAACGGCCCGCCGCGCCTGTATCCGGTCGATCCGACCCCGAGCGCCAAGGAAAAGGCCGAACTGAAGAAACCGGCCTTCATCAAGGCCAACCAGGAATTCAAGGCCGCCGAGCAGGCCATCCACCACGAAGCCTTCCTGCTGATCTCCGAGATCAATAAGGGTAAATAGTTTATTTCGTTTTCGGCGGTGCCGGCTTGAGCTTGGGCGTCTCGACGACCAGCACATGCTTGTCGACGGCGCCCGACTTTTCCTGCTTGACCACCTGTACCGCGACCGGGCGGTTGTCGTGCACCGACCGTGGGCGTCTTGGAGCCAGCATATTCTTCCCCCGAGTGATTGTTGTTGGAGTGGCAAATGGGGTTGCCCCCACTTTTTGCAAGTTGTTAAATAGTAAAAAGTATTGGATACTCCAGCTTTCACTCTTGAAGGATGCTCGATGTTGAAGAAACTCGCTCTTGCCGTTGCCCTGTTGCCGTTGGCCGCGCACGCTTCCAACCTGCCGGATTATCCCTTCATCCACGTCGGTGGCGAAGGCTTCCTGCGGGTCATGCCCGACATGGGCGAGATCGATTTCGACATCAGCGCCTTCGACGCCGACACCAACGCCGCCGTGGCCGTGGTGCAGGCCCGCGTGGCGGAAATTCAGGCCTTGCTGGCCGAGCAGGGCGGCGACCCCGGCAAGGATACCGAGGCCGAGGCGTCCTTCCGCGACATGCGCAAGGAAATGCGCAAGTCCGCCAATCCCGATCCGAACGCGTCGCCCGAGTATGAGATCCGCAGCGCCGTGCACGTCGTGGTGCGCGACCTGACCAAGTGGCGCGCCATCATGCAAGGCCTGCTGGGCAAGCCGAATATCGACCACATGAGCACCGGCTTCGGCAAGAGTGACCGCCTCAAGGTTGAGCAGGAACTGACCGCCGTGGCGATCAAGGATGCGCAGCGGCGCGCCGAGGCCATGGCGGCCGGCTTCGGCAAGAAGGTGGGCGCGGTGACGGCCATCTCGTCCGGCCAGCTGCGCAACCTGACCAACGCCGTCGGTCTGCTGCCGGTGGACTTCTTCAACAATCGTAGTCGCGGCAGCAACGCCCAGCAGGGGGAGAAAGACTTCCTGTCGATCCAGTCGCTGCAATGGACGCAGACCGTGGACGTAATCTTTCGCATCAAATGAAAGCCTTCCTCAATTGCCTGCCGCGAGGCGTCAATAATGCCGCCTGCTGCGACTTCATAGAAAATGCGCCGTTGTCGTCGTGGCTGCCGGCACTCGACCATCTGCGGCGGGAGTTTGGCCTGGCGGATGGTCCGTGGCAGAAAATCCCGCAAGGATCCAACGCCTTGTTCGGCTTGGGGGGCGATGTGATCGTCAAGCTGGTGCCGTCCAACTGGCGCCGGCAGGGCGACAAGGAAATCCTGGTCGCGCCGCTACTGGAGGGCAAGCTGTCCTTGCAAACGCCCGGCCTGATCGGCAGCGGCGAAATCGACGACTGGGTGTTCGTGATCTCGACGCGCCTGGACGGCGTTGTGCTGGCGGACGTGTGGCCGACGCTGGCTATCGAGCAGAAACGCGCGATCATGCTGCAGACCGGGCAAGTCCTGCGCGAATTGCGCGCCGTGGCGTTCGATGACGATATTGCGATCAAGGTGGATTGGCCGTCGTATGTGCAGGGCCTGGTCGATGGTTGCCTGGCGCGGCACCAACGCAGGATGATGCCCGAGGGCTTGCTGGACCAGGTGCTGCCATACATCGCCGCGGCGCAGGACTACACGCAACAAGGAACGCTGCGGTTCATACACATGGACATCCATCCATGGAACCTGATGGCGAAGCAGGAAGAGGGCGGCTGGAAGCTGACCGGCCTGCTTGATTTCGGCGACGCGATCGTCGGCAACAGCGACCGCTTCGAGTTGTTGACGCCGATGATCTTCATGGCGCAGGGCAGTCCCGTGCTGCTCCAGGCCTTGCTCGAATCGTATGGCGCGACCGGTGATGTCAGTCCATCCACATTGCAGCGCCAGCTGACGGCATGCATGCTGGTCAGGCCGGATTCCGACGTCATGTTCTGCATGCAGCAAGTCCCGGTCAGCGGCCCGCGCGACAGCTGGGAACAGATCGCCACGCAGATTTTCCCCATCGCCGCCTGACGAAGCGACGACCAGCGTGCGGCAACGCACGCTGGCCTGCAATCAGCCACTTGTTTACCCGCCGCTTCCCCTAATCTGCCTCTTGAACAGCTCATTTCCACTTCAAGGAGGACAGTCCCATGAACATCCGCGCCCACACCACGCCCGAGCCCGACATGCCGCCGCCGCAGCCGGAAAAAGATCCGCCGCCGGACAATATGCCGCTGCCCGACCAGGCGCCGATCGAAGAGCCGCAGCCCAAGCAGACGCCGATCAAAACCTGACCGCCTTACCCTGTGAGAAAGTGTGATAGTTGTTGCTCAATGGATACATATTTTAAACTTTGTGCTGACCGTCACACTAGGGTAATCAAAGAGTTTCTATAATTAAGTCATGTCATCGATTTTCCCTCTCACGGAGAGCATCATGGGCAATTCCTTACACAACAAAATCTACCTCGGCCGTCGTAGCGTCGCTTTCAGTGCGAAGCGTGTCCAAGCCCTGATTTGTGTAGCGGCATTTGCCACCATCGGCCTGATCTGGCTGGCGATACGAGCGTTTTGATCCACACTTTATTCTCGTTTTGAGGCGGCCATGCCGCCTCCGATCGCGTATCGGAGGCGCCGGGGAGGCGCATTGTCTTGCCGTCGCCGCGCCGGGCGCGTACCATGAGGGCCGCAGCAGTCTCTTATGGATAAAATGGCAATGAAGAACGAGAAATTAACGCAAGACGAATACAACGCACTGGATGAAGTGAAGCGCGGCATCAAGGGCGAGCGCGTCAGCGCCTGCGTCGGACGCAACACCAAGCGCCTGGCCGGCATCAAGCTGTTCACCATCGCCAAGAACGGCCGCATTTCGCTCACCGACAAGGGCGAGGAAGTGTTGTTCCTGCGCCGTTGCGTGCTGGGCTTGCGCGCCGTCGAAGCCGATCCGGCCAGCGTCATCGACGCCGACGTCGCCCAGTTCCTCGGCAAGAAGTCGCACATCGTGCCGCGCGCCGAAGGCGGCTACGATATCAGCGACAAGGGCCGGGAATCGCTGGCCGATATCGCCAAGCAAGGCTTGTAAAACAAAAAACGCTCCTCCGGGGCGTTTTTTTTGCGTTAATGTAGAGGCATTAAAACAAGAAGAGACCGCCAGCCGCCATGAAAGTGCACACGCTGCAGAAATTCCGTAAACTGTTCGGCGTACTCGTTGCGGCGGTGGCTGCGGTGCTGCTGCTGGTGTCCCTGTTCGTCGCCCATGTGTTGCAGGTGAGCCAGGCGCGCTACTACGCCAACGCGGCCGAGACGGCGCACAACCTGGCCGTCTCGCTGGAAAACTTCCTGCACTCCCATTTCGAAGAGGTCGACCTGGCGATGCGCCGCGCCGGCGTCGAGTTCCGCGCCATGCATGCGTCCGGCCACTTCGACGACGAGCAGTTCAGCGCCTACCTGCGCACGCTGCGCGAACGCATCCCGAACGCGCATGCGGTGCGCGGCTCCGACGCCGCCGGCCGCGTGATCTACGGCGAGCAGGTTGATCCGGCCCATCCGCAAAACGTGTCCGACCGCGAATTCTTCCCGCGCGCCAAGGTCGAACACGAGCTGATCGTCGGCGTACCGGTCAAGTCGCGCATCAGCGGCGAATGGGTGCTGCCGCTGGTCTACCCGCTGGCCCTGGCGGACGGCAGTTTCGGCGGCACCGCCTACACGCTGATGAACAGTTCGCGCCTGACCGAGCTGTTCTCGTCGCTCAACGTCGGCGCCAACGGCTCCATCGTGCTGCTGGACGACCGCCGCCGCATACTGCACCGCCATCCCGAGGTCGACAAGATGATGATCGGCAGCACCATCCCGGTCTCGCCGCAAACCCAGGCCATCCTGGACGGCAGGCAAAAGGGCGATACCTACAACATCCTCAGCGAGCGCGACGACCGCGAACGCACGGTGAGCCTGCAGCGCGTCGGCAGTTATCCGATCTTTGTGGTGGTCGGGCTGGCCAGCGAGGATTTCCTGGCGCCGTGGCGCAAGGAGGTGCGCAACGCCATCCTGTTCCTGGCCGTGCTGGCGGCCATCGCGGCGGCGCTGCTGGCGGGCGTCTGGTATTTGATGCGCAAGCAATACCAGTCGGTGCTGCAACTGGTCGAGGCCGACCGCGCGCTGCAGGCCTCGATGGCGCGGCTGACGGCGTCGGAGTCGCGCTGGCGCTCGCTGACCGAGGGGCTGCCGCAAATGGTGTGGACCGTCACGCCGCAGATCCGCCTCGATTTCATCAGCCACCATTGGGAGCGCTTCAGCGGCGTGCCGTCGGCGCTGCTGATCGAGTCGGGCGACTGGACGCCGGTGCTGCATCCGGAGGACGGGGCGGTATTGCAGGCCGAGTGGCGGCGCGCCAGGGCCGCCGGCGACGCCTTCCGCTGCGATTGCCGGCTGCGCCGCGCCGACGGCGCCTGGCGCGTGTTCGACAACCACGCGCTGCCGCAGAAGGACGGCGACGGCAAGGTGCTGGGCTGGGTGGGCAGCAGCACCGACCACACCGAGGCGCGCGCCGCGCACGACGCGCTGCGGCTGGCGAAGGAAGAGGCCGACAAGGCCGGCCGCGCCAAGTCCGAATTCGTCGCCAACATGAGCCATGAAATCCGCTCGCCGATGAACGCCGTGCTGGGCATGCTGCAACTGCTGCAGCAAACCGAGATGAGCGAACGCCAGCAGGATTACGCGGCCAAGGCCCATGCGGCCGCCAGCGCCTTGCTGGGACTGCTCAACGACATCCTCGATTTTTCCAAGGTGGAGGCCGGCAAGCTGGCGCTCGATCCGCATCCGTTCCGGCTCGATAAACTGTGGCGCGACCTGGCGGTGATCCTGTCGGCCAATGTCGGCGGCAAGAATATCGAAGTGCTGTTCCGCATCGATCCGCAACTGCCGGCGCTGGTGGTGGGCGACGCCCTGCGTTTGCAGCAGATCCTGCTCAACCTGGCCGGCAACGCCATCAAATTCACCGAGCAGGGCGAGGTGGTGCTGTCGGCCCGGTTGCTGGCGCGCAGCGACACCACGCTGTCGGTCGCCTTCGCCATCCGCGACAGCGGCATCGGCATCTCGGAGGAGCAGAGCCGGCGCATCTTCGAAGGTTTCTCGCAGGCCGAGGCCTCGACCGCGCGCCGCTTCGGCGGTACCGGCCTGGGCCTGGCGATCAGCCAGCGCCTGGTGCGCCTGATGGGTGGCGAGCTGACCGTGACCAGCGCGCTGGGGCAGGGCAGCGTATTCGAATTCACCATCGATTGCGGTGTGGCGGCCACGCCGGCCGAGGCGCTGGACATGGCGCCGTCGTTGCCGGAGCAGTCGTTGTTGAAGGACCTGGCCTGCCTGGTGGTGGACGACAACCCGGTGGCGCGCATGGTGCTGAGCGAAATGGCGGCATCGTTCGGCTGGCAGGTCGACGTGGCCGAGGGCGGCCGCGAGGCGCTGGCCGCCGTGAGCGCGCGCATGGCCGAGCAACGCGCCTACGACGTGGTGTTCATCGACTGGCGCATGCCGGCCTTCGATGGCTGGGAAACCAGCTGCGCGATCCGCGAGCTGGCGCCTAACGGCAAGCTGCCGCTGATCGTCATGGTGACCGCGCACGACCGCGAACTGCTGGCGCAACGCCACCTGGAGATGGAGCCGGTGCTGGACGGCTTCGTGGTCAAGCCGGTCACGGCGTCGATGTTGTTCGACGCGGTGGCCGAGGCGCGCATGGAGAAGCGGGCGCCGCTGGCCGCGGTGGCGCTGCCGTCGTTGCGCCGGCTGGAGGGCTTGCGTTTGCTGCTGGTGGACGACAATCCGGCCAACCAGCAAGTCGCCAGCGAACTGCTCGGCAACGATGGCGCGGAAGTCGAGGTGGCCAGTTCCGGCCAGATGGCGTTGGCCGCCGTGTCGCGCCCCGGCCCGTTGCCGGACCTGATCCTGATGGACATCCAGATGCCGGAGATGGACGGCTATGAGGCGACGCTGGCGATCCAGCGCAGGCTGGGCGCGCAGGCGCCGCCGATCGTGGCGATGACGGCCAACGCCATGCCGGCCGACCGCGTCGCCGCGCTGGACGCGGGCATGGTCGACCACATCGGCAAGCCCTTCGACCTGGTGCAACTGATTGTGGTGATACGCAAGCACGCGCGGCGCGGGGCCGTTGCGATGGACGTGGCCGTGGCTGTTGACGCGGCTGGCGGCGAGACGGCCGGTGCGGCGCCGCTGGCGGAAGCCGGCATCAATAGCGCCGCCGCGCTGAAACGGCTGGGCGGGCTGCATTCGGTGTATCTGATGGCGTTGCGGAGTTTTGCGGGCGAGGCGGGCAATATGGCGGCGCAGTTGCAGGCGGCCGGCGCAGACAGGAATCTCCACGAGGCGATGCCTTTGCTGCACACGCTGCGAGGCCTGGCCGGCACCGTGGGCGCCGACCGCCTGTCCGGCCTGGCGCATCTTGCCGAACAGGCGCTGAAGGCGGACGCCGGCGCGACCGCCTGGGACCAGCTGGCGCTGGTGGTCGACGCCATTCCTGGCGTCACCGCAGACATCCAACAACTGACGCGCCAGCTGGACCCGGCAAACAGTCCCGCTTAATTCCGCCACGTCGTTCCGCAGCGGCGGACCGCCGCGCAAGCGGGAACCCATACTGCGCATCCTATCTCGCTCAGCATGGATTGCCGCCTGCGCGGCAATGACGTGTTACGGCTGGAAACCGTCCGCGCTGATTTGCAGCTCGGTCACTTCGCCGTAGGTCTTGGCGATCTCGCGGATGGCTTCCGCTTTCCCCACCAGCACCGTCTGCAGGTTCTTGCGCGGGAAGTGCTTGTCCACCAGCGCCTTGGCGCGTTCCGGCGTCAGGCTGTCGACATCCTTCATGAAGTTGTCGATCTGCTCGCGGCCGACTTTGGACGCATACATATCGCCCAACAAACCGGCCAACTGCTCGCTGGTCTCATAGCGCGGCGGGAACTGGCCCTTGACGTAAGCCTTGGCCGATTCCAGCGTCGCCTTGTCGATGCCCTTGTCCCACAAACGCTGGTAGGTCTTGTGCGCCAACGCCAGCGCCGCCTCGGTCTTGGGCAGCGCGGTGAAGCTGGAGATGGCGAAGGTGCCGGTCTGCGACAGGGTGGCGAACTCGCTGCGGGCGCCATAGGTCAGCCCCGAGTTGACGCGCAGCTCGTCGTTCAGCCACGAGGTGAAGCGGCCGCCGACGATGGTGTTGAGCACTTGCAGCGGCACATAGTCCGGGTCGTTGCGGGCGATGCCGACGCCGCCGATCAGGAAGGTGGTCTCGATCGCGTCCGGCTTGTTGACCAGCCACACGCGCGCCTTGTCGGCCTGCACCTTGCCGTTGTCCTGCTGCGGCAGCGCCGGGCCGCTGGCCTGCCACGCGCCGAACAGCGATTCGATCTGCTTGCGCATTTCGGCCGCCTGGAAATCGCCGACCACGATGATGGCGGCGTTGTCCGGACGGTAGTAGTGCTGGTAGTAGCCCTGCACGTCAGTTTGCTTGAGCGCGCTCACGCTGCTGACCGTGCCGCTGGCCGGGATCGCGTACGGCGTCTCGCCGAACAGCATGGCGCGGTAGTAGTTGCCCACCACATTGCGCGGCGCTTCCTTGGCCTGCTTCAGGCCGTTGACCTTGCGGTCGCGCAGCTTGGCCAGCTCGGCTTCGTCGAAGCTCGGTTGCTGGATGATCTCGGCAAACAGCGGCAGCAAGGCGGCGCTGTCGGCGCGGGCGAAGTTGGCTTGCACGGTGCTGGCCTCGGTGCCGGCGCCGCCGGCCAGGCGTGCGCCGCGGAAGTCGAAGGCCTGGTCGATGGCGGTCTTGTTGTGGGCTTTGCTGCCCAGCAGCAGGGCGTCGCCGGTCAGGTTGGACAGGCCGGGCTGTTTGGCGTCGTTGACGGCGCCGGCCTTGACCACGGCGCGCACCGAGATCAACGGCACCTCATGGCGCTCCATCAGGTACACGGTCAGGCCGTTGGGCAGGGTGACGGTGTCGAACGCCGGCAGGCGGAAGTCTGCGGCGCCGGCCAGCGGCGCGGCGCCGATGGCGGCCAGCACGGCGGCGGCCATTACTGTTGCTTTGATGGTCATCGTATCAATCCTCCTTCGCAGCCAGCACGCCGACGGTGCGCTGCGATTTTTTCAGGTATTTGGCGGCGACGGCCTGGATATCGGCGGTCGTCAGTTTTTCGTAGGCGGCCGGGGCGTCGAACATTTTCTTGTAGTCGCCGAAGAACACCTCGTAGTTGCCCAGCTGCTGGGCTTTGCCGTTGATGGTTTCCTGTTCGCGGTACAGGTTCAGCAGCTTCTGGTTCTTGACCTTTTGCAGCTCGTCGGCGGTCACGCCGTTCTTGACCACGTTGTCGACTTCGGCCAGCAGGGCTTTTTCCAGCTGCGCCGGTTCGGTCTTGGCGGTGGCCACGGCCGACAGGTAGAGCAGGCCCGGATCGAAGCCGTCCATGCTGCTGGCGCTGACCTGGGTGGCCAGCTGCTGCTCGACCAGCGTCTTGTACAGGCGCGAAGTCTTGCCGTCGCCCAGTATGCTTTGCAGCACTTCCAGCGCGTAGTAGTCGGCGCTGTTGGCGGCCGGGACCTTGTAGGCCACCACCAGGTTGGCCGAGGTGGCCGATTCCTTGGCGACGAATACGCGGCGTTCGCCTTTCTGCTCAGGCTCCACGGTGCGCACGGCCGGCGGCAGCGCGCGCTTGGGGATGCCGCCGAAGTACTTGGTGGCCAGCTTCCTGACGTCGTCGGTCTTGACGTCGCCGACGATCACCGACACCGCGTTGTTGGGCGCGTAGTAGGTGGTGAAGTAGCGTTGCAGGTCGTCCTGGGTCCAGGCCTTGATGTCGGATTCATGGCCGATCACCGGCCACGAGTACGGATGGGCCTGGAAGGCGACGCCGTTGATTTCCTCGCGCAGCGCGCGGATGTTGGAGTTCTCCAGGCCGGTGCTGCGCTCGGACAGCACCACGCCGCGCTCGCTGGCGACCATCTTCGGGTCGATCGTCAGGTGGGCGATGCGGTCGCTTTCCAGCGTGAAGATGGTCTCCAGCGACGATGCAGGAAACCAGTCCTGGTACACCGTCAGGTCGTTGCTGGTGTAGGCGTTGTTGGAGCCGCCGCGGGCTTCCATGGTGCGGTCGAACATTTTCGGGCCGAAGTTTTTCGAGCCGTTGAACATCATGTGTTCAAAGAAGTGCGACAGGCCGGTGATGCCGGGCGCCTCATTGCGCGAGCCGACCTTCCAGAACGTGTACATATTGGCGTTGGGGATGGTGTGCGATTCCAGCACGATGAACTTCATGCCGTTGGCCAGCGTGAAGGTGTGCACCTCGTCGGCCGTGACGGCCTGGGCGGTGGCGGCCGCGCCGAGCATGATGCTGGCGGCCAGGACTTTCCATTTCATGAGTGCTCCTCGTATTCGTGAAGCGCAAAGCATACGATAAAGTTAGTTGTTTCTGATAACTATTTGCGAATGACAAGCTTAGCGGATAGCATGGAGAAAACAACTAGGGAGTATGCAATGGAAAAACCGATGAGCTGGACCGCCCACGAGCTGAGCATGACCGTCCTGATGACCCCGGACATGGCCAATTTTTCCGGCAACGTCCACGGGGGCACCATCCTCAAGTACCTGGACAGCGTGGCCTACGCCTGCGCCAGCCGCTATTCGGGCAGCTATGTGGTGACGCTGTCGGTGGACCAGGTGATGTTCCTGCAACCGATACACGTGGGCGAACTGGTGACGTTTTTGGCGTCGATTAACTACACCGGCCGCACCTCGATGGAGGTCGGCATCCGGGTGGTGACGGAAAATATCCAGCAGCGTCTGGTGCGGCACGCCAATAGCTGCTACTTTACAATGGTGGCGGTGGACGAAAGCCGCAAACCGGTCGAGGTGCCGCCGCTGGCGCCGGAAACCGAAGAGCAGAAACAGCGCTGGGACCAGGCCCTGCTGCGTAAGCAGGCCCGTCAAATGGTGCATGGAGCCCGCAAGGCCTGAGGAGGCTGTATGGAAATGAAACGCATCAATGCCGGCAAGCTGCGCGCCATCGGGTACGATGCGCGCGATCGCATGCTGCGGGTGGAGTTCGACGACGGCCGCGCCATCGATTATTCGGGCGTCGGCAACGAGGTGTGGCGCAAGCTGTCGACCTCGGCGGCCGCGTGGAGCTACTATCGCGATCATATCGAGGATGAATTCGCCGGCCGGCGCGACGTGGTGCGCAAGCCCACCAGCCGCGCCGACCTGGAAGACCTGTTCAAGCCGCCTGGCGGCGACGCCACTTAACCTACACCGTACTTATGCTCACTGAAAACGCCCTGGAAAGTAGTCCTGCGGAATTGTCCGACCAACTGGCCTATGTGGTCAGGATTTCGCCGGTGCATGGCCGGGGCGTGTTCGCCAGCCGCGATATCGCGGTCAGCGAATGCGTGATCGAATACACCGGCCGCGAGATCCCGTGGTCGGAGGCGCTGGAGCGCGCGGCCGAGCAGGACATGCCGCACAACCACACCTTCTTCTTCAGCCTGGCCAACGGCAACGTCATCGACGGCGGCGACCAGGGCAACGAGGCGCGCTACATCAACCACTCGTGCGAGCCCAACTGCCAGGCCATCGAGGACGAGGGCCGCATTTATATCTATGCGCTGCACGACATCCGCTGCGGCGAGGAGCTCAGCTATTCCTATCCGCTGATCTACGATGGCCGCCACACGCCGGCCATCAAGCGCTCCTTCGCCTGCCGCTGCGGCGCGCCGGGCTGCACCGGCACCATGCTGGCGCCCAAGAAGCGGCGCCGCAAGCAGAAGGAGCCGGAGCAGGCTTCGCATGATTGATTATTGGAGCGTGGCCGGCCGGCTGGTGATCGCGATGCTGTTCGGTTGCGTGATCGGTCTCGAACGCAACTTGCGCGGCAAGCCCACCGGCATGAAAACGCTGGGCCTGGTGGCCCTGGGCGCGGCGCTGGTCACCACGGCCAGCATGGAGTTCGCACCGGTGTCCGGAGAATTCAGCCATGATGCGCTGAGCCGGGCCATCCAGGGCGTCATCACCGGCATCGGTTTCCTCGGCGCCGGCGTGATCGTGTTCCACCATGAGACGTCGAAAATCAAGGGGCTGACCACGGCCGCCTCGATCTGGGTGACGGCCGGCATCGGCATCATCTGCGGCATGGGCGCGTGGCAAATCGCCGGCATCGGCCTGATCCTGGTGCTGCTGCTGTTTTTCCTTGGGCAGCCGCTGGAGCGCATGCTGCACCGCCGCTGGCTGGGCATGAGCGAGGACGAGCGCGCCGAGATCGACCAGCATGAAGAATAGGCTGGCGGCTAGGCCGTAACGGATGCCGTCGGCAGTTTCTTGCGCTCGACCAGCATCTGCTCGAACGCCGCCACCGGCACCGGCTGGCTGAAGTAATAGCCCTGGATTTCATCGCAGCCGTTGCGCCGCAAATAATCCAGCTGCGCCTCGCTCTCCACGCCTTCCGCGATCACCCGCAGCTTGAGGTTGTGCGCCAGCGCGATGATGGAGACCACGATGGCCGCCTCGTCGTCGGCGCCGATGTCGCTGACGAAGGAGCGGTCTATCTTCAGCACGTCGATCGGGAACTTGCGCAGGTAGGAGAAGCTCGAATAGCCGGTGCCGAAATCGTCGATCGACAAGGCCAGCCCCAGCGCCTTGAGCTTGTGCAGCAGCTCCACCGCCAGCGCCACGTCGTTCATGAACAAGCCCTCGGTCAGCTCGATATCCAGGCAGGATGGCGGCAAGCCGGTCTGCTCCAGCACCTCCGCGATCGACGCCAGCAGGTTCGGCTCGCCGAACTGGCGCGGCGACAGGTTGACGGCGATCCGCAGCGGCCCATGGCCCGCATCCTGCCAGGCCTTGGCCTGCGCGCAGGCGGTGCGCAACACCCAGGCGCCGATCGGCACGATCAGGCCGGTCTCCTCGGCCAGGCCGATGAAGCGGTAGGGCGCCACCATGCCCAGCTCGGGATGCTGCCAGCGTATCAGCGCCTCCATGCCGACGATGCGGCCGCTGCGCAGGTCCACCTGCGGCTGGTAGTGCAGCACGAATTCGTCGCGTTCCAGCGCGCTGCGCAGCGCCGTCTCGATGCGGACCCGCTCCAGCGCTTCCTCGTTCATGGCAGGCTGGTAGAACTGCGTGTTGTTGCGGCCCAGCTTCTTGGCCCGGTACATGGCGATGTCGGCATGCTCGATCAACCGCTGCGCCGGCGTGCCGTCCGGGTCGTAGACCGCCACGCCGATCGAGCAGGTGACGAAGAATTCCTTCCCCTCCAGCAGCACCGGTTGCGCCACCGCCCGCATGATGCGCTGCGTGACGTCCAGCGACAGCGCCTCGTCCGGGTACTCGGTCAGGATGGCGACGAACTCGTCGCCGGACAGGCGCGCCACGGTATCGCTTTCGCGCACGCTGTCCTGCAGCCGTTGGGCCACGGTCTTGAGCAGCAGGTCGCCGGCCTTGTGGCCCAGGCTGTCGTTGACGAACTTGAAGCGGTCGAGGTCGATCAGCATGACCCACAGCGGGATGCCGCTGCGGTTGGCGAAGGCGGCCGCTTGGGTCAGCCGGTCCTGCAGCAGCACGCGGTTGGGCAGGCCGGTCAGCACGTCGTGGTGGGCGATGTGGTGGATGCGCTGCTCGGACAGCTTGCGCTCGGTGATGTCGGTGCCGGTGCCGCGATAGCCCTTGAACGCGCCATCCTTGTCGAACAGCGGCTCGCCGCTGATGCTGAACCAGTGCAGCTGGCCGTCTGTGCCGGGCAGCGCGTAGTCGAAGTTGAGGAAGGGCAGGTGGGCCTCCAGCAGCGCGATATGGTCCTGCCCCCAGCGCGCCTGCAGCATTTCGGGATGGTGTTCCCAGCGCGTCTTGCCGATGAAGCTGTCCGGGTCCTGCTTGCCCTTGTCGAAGAAACCGCCGGTGATGCTGGTGAAGCGGAATTCCGCGTCCTGTTCCCAATACCAGTCGGACGACAGCGCCAGCAGGCGGCGGAAGCGCAGCTCGCTTTCCTGCAAGGCCTCCTCGGTGCGCTTGCGGGCGGCGACGTCTTCGTTCAGGCGCTCATTGCTTAGTTGCAGGGCGCGGGTGCGCTCCTCGACCAGCCGCTGCACCCGCACCGAGCGCCGTGTCAGCGAGTTGACGAAGGCCGCCGTCAGCAGCGAGAACAGCAGGCCGCCGATCAAGGTCGACAGCGAACCCAGGTGGCTGGCCAGGAAGGGGCGCGGCAGCGGCGTCACCTGCACGTGCCAGGCCTTGCCGGCCGCGCTGAAGGTGCGGGTGTAGAGGTCGTGGTAGTCGAAGGCCAGCCAGCGCTGCAGGGGCTTGGCCGCCACCGCCTGCTCGCCCGGCTGGCCGAGGCTGAAGATCAGGTTGTCCGGGCGGACGTCGTCGCCGACGTAGACCCGCACCACCAGCGAGGCGTCGTCCAGCAGGTCGGCGACATGCAGGATTTTGTGGATCAGGTCGGTGGAGCGGATGACGGCGCCGGTGTTGCCGATCCAGGCCGCGCGCCGCTGCGCCGCCGTGGCCGTTTGCGCGCCGGGACGGTAGACCGGCATCAGCAGCACGAAGCCTTGCTGGTTGCCGCGTTCCTGCGCCAGCCGCAGCAGCGGCGTGGCCATGATCACGCCGGCCGCCACCGCCTGATTGATGGTGTTGGACATGGGACCCAGCGACATCACGTCCAGCCCGAACGCCGCCTCGTTGCCTGACAGCGGTTCCAGGTAGTCGACGATCGCGTGTTGCGGCCGCGACGACAGCGGCAGGCGGCCGCCGTCGAACATGGCGTAGCCGGGATAGCGGTCTTGCAGCGTGGCCGCATGGCGGCGCGCCTCGTCGTCGTTGAGCACGCGGTGGTAGTTGAAAGCTTGCACAAAAGGATAACGCGCCAGCAGCGGTCGGGTGAAGTCGCCGAACTGCTCGCGGCTGACCGGTCCCACCGACTTGAACAGGTCGTTGAGGATGGTGACCAGTTCCAGCGTATCGTCCAGGCCGCGGCGGATGGCGGCCGCCCGTACCTGCGCGCGCTGCTGGAAACTGAGTTCCATCTTGCCATACTCCAGCGCGCTGACCGCGACGAACAGCATGCCGGTGACCGCCATCCCGGTGACCAGTGTCAGCGTCGCGGCCAGCGAGAACGGCGGTGACTTGAGGAACAGCGGCATGCGGCGCTTTCTGGGTGGGGACGGCAGAGCGTGCGGATGAATCTAGTGTGTCATAAGTCATGCTTTTACGACAGTTATTTGGACCGTTGGCACCTGTGGGATTGTCTTATGCAAGCCACGGTTCGGGGCAGGATTGATGTTATATTGACACGTCCCCGGCCTTGGAGGAGCACCGACCATGAAACCCGTTCATGTCGTCACCCGCCGCAGCTTTCTGGCGCAGATCGCCCGCACCGGCGGCGCGGCGGCCGCGTTTGCCGCGCTTGACGCACTGGGCTGCGCCAGCCTGGCCTGGGGCGAGGACCTGGCCTACCGGGGGCCGCCGGTGCTGCCGGGCGGACTGGGCAAGGGCAAGCGCGTCACCATCCTCGGCGCCGGCGTGGCCGGCCTGACGGCGGCCTACCAGCTGGGCAAGGCCGGCTTCGCGTGCACGGTGCTGGAAGCGCGTCACCGGCCCGGCGGCCGCAGCTGGACCATCCGTGGCGGCGACCGCTTCGAGCAGAGCGACGGCGTGCAGCAGGCGCGCTGGCCCAAGGCGCCGCACCTGTATCTGAACCCCGGTCCGGCGCGCATCTCGCACCACCACCGCGCGGTGCTGGGCTATTGCCGCGAGTTCGGCGTGCCGCTGGAAATCATGATGAACGACGACCGTGCCGCCTTGTTGCAGGACGACGCGGCCTTCGGCGGCAAGCCGGTGCAGGCGCGCCAGGTGTTGGGCGACACGCACGGCTATTTCGGCGAGCTGCTGGGCAAGGCCGTCTCCACCGGCAGGCTGGACCAGGAACTGAGCCAGCAAGACCGCGAGCGCTTGCTCGGCGCCATCGCCAGCTTCGGCGATTTGCAGCGCGACGGCCGCTACGCCGGCAGCCCGCGCAGCGGCTACAGCGCCACGCCGGGGCCGGGGCGGCCGCACGGCGCGGTGCGCGCGCCGCTGCCGCTGGACGAGCTGCTGCGGGCCGACTTCTGGCAGTTCAAGGCGTCCTTCGCCGAAGACTTCGACCAGGCCGGCACCATGCTGCAACCGGTGGGCGGCATGGACCGCTTTCCGATGGCGTTCGCCAAACGGGTAGGGCAGGTGATCCGCTACGACACGGTGGTCGACGAAATCCGCAAGACGGCGCAGGGCGCGCGCGTGGTCTTCCATCGCGGCGGCGGCCGCAGCGTCGTCGACAGCGATTATCTGATCTGCACCTTGCCGCTGTCGGTGTTGCGCGGCATCGCCAACGATTTCGCGCCGGCCTACCAAAAGGCCATCGCCGAGGTCGAGTATGCGCGCTCGGCCAAGACCGCGTTCTACGCGCCGCGCCGCTTCTGGGAGCAGGACGACGGCATCTACGGCGGCCTGTCGTGGACCAGCCGCGACGTCACGCAAATCCTCTATCCGTCGCACGGCATCGGCCAGGCCGACGGCGTGCTGGTCGGCTCCTACTGCTTCGGCGCCACGCCCGGCGACGACATGGGCCAGTATCCGCTGGCCGAGCGCATCGAGAAGGCGCTGGCGGCGGGCGAGGCGATCCACCCCGGCTACCGCCGCATGGTGCGCGACGGCGTCAACATCGCCTGGCCCAAGGTGCCGTACAGCCTGGGTTCCTGGGCCGAGTGGAAACCGGAACAATACGACACCGTCTACCAGCTGCTGCAACAGCCGGACGGCCCGATCTACTTCGCCGGCGAGTACCTGGGCTACCTCAGCTCATGGCAGGAGGGCGCGGTGCTGTCGGCCCACCATGTGATCGAACAACTGGCGGCGCGGGTGCGCGCCTGAATTTTTCCCTGAAAGGATGCATATGAAATTGACCGTCCCGTTGCTACTCGCTTCTTTGGTTGCCTTGCCGGCCGCCGCCCAGCTCAAGGTCCAGCACCTGCAAAGCGCCGACAGCGGCATCGCCAGCGCCGTGTGGGCCGGCGACACGCTGTACGTCTCGGGCAAACTGGCCAAGTCGTTCGACGGCGACACCAGGGCGCAGACGGCCGATGTGCTCAAACAGTTCGAAGCCACGCTGCGCGAGCAGGGCCTGGGCATGGGCGACGTGGTGCAGATGCGGGTCTACCTGGTGGCGGACGCCGCCGGCAAGCTGGATTTCGCCGGCATGAACGAGGCCTACAAGGACTACTTCGGCACGGCGGCCCAGCCCAACAAGCCGGCCCGCGCCACGGTGCAGGTGGCGGCGCTGGTGGTGCCCAAGGCGCTGGTGGAGATCGAAGTGGTGGCGGTGCGTGGGTTGCCGGCCAAAAAATAGCTCTTTCCAACCCGGCATGCTTCAGCGATAAGCCTGCCGCGCCACTTAGGGGTCAGACCCCGTACGGGGTCTGACCCCGCTTGGCAGTGCGGGGTTCCAGCGCAGGCGCAGCACGATCCAGTGCGCCAGCAGGCGGTTGAACAGCGCGAAGCCGAGGCCGTGGCTGCGCGCCACCCGCTGCTGCATGGCCAGCGCCGGCGACGGCTTGCCGCCCTTGACCGCGAACAGGATGCGGTTGTTGCCGGCGATGCCGCGGAACCAGCAGATGCGGCCCTGGAAGGTTTCGCGCAGGCGCCGCAGCATGGGGCCGTACTGCGGATCGTAGCTGAAGATATTGGCCACCATCACGCCGCCGGGCCGCAGCGCGCGGCGGCAGTCGGCGTAGAAGGCGGCACTGCCCAGCGCCGGCGGCAGGCCCTCGGCGTCGAAGCCGTCCACCAGCAGCACGTCGGCGGCGCCGTCCAGGCCGGCCATGTACTCGGTGGCGTCGGCCTGGATGATGCGGAAACGCGGATTGTCGCGCGGAATGGCGAACTGCTCGCGCAGCGCGATCACGTCGGCGCGCAGCTCCAGCACGGTGATGCGGCTGTGCGGCAGGTAGCGGTAGCAGAACTTGGCCAGCGAGCCGCCGCCCAGCCCGACCATGACGATGTGCTCCGGCCTCGGATGGAACAGCACGAAACACATCATCGCGCGCGCATAGCTGAGCACCAGCTCGTCCGGCCGCGACAGCCGCATCTCGCTCTGGACCATGCCGGGCTGGAATTCGAGCGAGCGCTTGTCGCCGCGCGTGTGCACTTGCGGCAGCTTGGGGGGCGGGGGGGCAGTCATATTGTGGATTTGCAAGGTCAATTTATAGTAGCATGCCGGCCAGTAAGCCACATTGCATTTACAGAAGCAACATTTGTAGGTACATTGGCGATAGCATAGGCCAGCCCCTCCGGCGGCCCCATTGGAGACAGAGACGATGTTTTTAGACCACCCAACGCTTACCGCCACCAACAGCTTCACCGAACCTGACCGCATGGAGCGCCTGCTGCGCGTGTACGGCTACGTGGTGGCGCTGGCGGACATGGCCGGCAAGCCGGCCTTTATCGAAAAAGTCAGCCAGCTGCACGACCACAAGGGCACGCTGATCGTGTTCTGGCACGACGCGCCGACCGACGACGAAAAGGCCTATTTCTCCCAGGCCTGGGCCAGCAAGATGGGCGACGGCAGCACCAACGTCGAGCACGAGGTCTGACCCGCCGCAGGTCATGGATATAAAAACCTTGGTACTGGCGCTGGCGCTGGGCAATCTGAGCCTGTGCGCGGCGCTGTTCTTTTTTGAGCAGCAGCGGCGCCGCGACGGCCAGCCGTCGGCCGCCAGCACCTGGGGCATGGCCAAGCAGTTCCAGGCCGTGGCCTGGGGCCTGCTGTTCCTGCGCGGCACGCTGCCGGACTTCCTCACCATCCCCTTCGCCAATGCCTTGCTGTTCGCCGGTTTCGCGCTGGACGCCTCGGCGCTGTGGGAGCAGGCCGGCCGCCGCGTATGGCGGCGCTACCTGCTGCCGGCGCTGGGTGCGGCGATCGGCGTGTTCACCGGCGCCTGGCTGCTGGAACTGCCGGCCGCCGAACGCATCGCCATCGCCTCGCTGATCATCGGTTTCTTCTTCATCGCCGGCGCCGCCGCGCTGGGCCGGGGCTGGAGCGCCGGCACCTTGCTGCGGCGCTACCTGGTGCTGTCCTCGCTGCTGCTGGCGCTGGCCGTGATGGCGCGCGGCCTGCTGACGGCGCTGCTGCCGGACGGCTGGGGCTGGGTCAGCCCGGCGCTGATCCAGGGCGTCGGCATCGCCGCGCTGTACCTGATGATGCTGAGCAATGCCTTCGGTTATCTGCTGCTGACCCGCGAGCAGCAACAGGCCGAGCTGGCGCGGTTGGAAGTGGTCGACGCCCTGACCGACGTGCCCAACCGGCGCGGCTTCTACCAGACGCTGACGCCGTGGATCGCGCTGGCGCGCCGGCCCGGCATGCCGACTTCGCTGATCATCCTGAACCTCGATCATTTCAAGCGCGTCAACGACAACTACGGCCATCCGGTGGGCGACCTGGTGCTCAAGGCCATGGTCGACGTCTGCAAAAAACAACTGCGCGACAGCGACCTGATGGGCCGCCTGGGCGGCGCCGAATTCGCCATCCAGCTGCCGCGCACCTCGCTGGAGGATGCGCTGATGGTGGCCGAACGTATCCGCAACGCCGTCGCCGCGCAGCCGGTGAAGGCGGAAAAAGCCGTCATCAACATGACCGCCAGCCTGGGCGTGACCACCATCCGCGCCGACGACACCACCGTCAGCCTGTTCAAGCGCGCCGACGAGGCGCTGCAACTGGCCAAGCAAGCCGGCCGCAACCGCGTGGTCGAAGCGCAGGCCGGCGCCGGAGCGCTGGAAGCCTGAATTGATACACCGCTGTCATCAGCAGGTAACAAACTGCGCTTATCGTGATTATAATCATGTAAATCGTTTAGTTTGATTCACCCGCGAGCCTTCGTAGCCGTTTGCCGAGAGAGGCTTCCAAATATGTACGCAGCAGTAGATCTGGGTTCCAACAGTTTTCGCCTCCACATCGGCAAGCATGACGGGGAGGCGATCCGCGTCCTGAAATCCGTGCGCGAACCGATCCGCCTGGCCGCCGGCTTGGACGACAAGGGCAACCTGACCGCCGCCGCCATGCAGACCGCGCTGGCCTGCCTGAAAAACTTCCGCGCCGTGCTGGCCGCCTACAAGCTCGATGGCGTGCGCGTGGTGGCCACGTCGGCCATGCGGGTGGCGCGCAATTCCGCCGCCTTCCTGCCCGAAGCCGAACTGGCGATCGGTTATCCGATCGAGATCATCTCCGGCGAGGAGGAGGGGCGCCTGATCTACATGGGCGTGGCCAGCGCGCTGGCGCTGCCGGGCGAACGGCGGCTGGTGATCGACATCGGCGGCGGTTCCACCGAGTTGATACTGGGGCGCGGCCAGGAAATCGAGCGGGTCGAGTCGTTCAGCGTCGGCACGGTCAAGCAAAGCCTGTCGTTCTTCATCGGCGGCCGGGTCGATTCGGCCTCGTACGAGGCGGCCATCCTGTCGGCGCGCAGCCATTTCGAGGACGCGGCGCCGCCTTACCATCCGCAGTACTGGAAGCAGTGCTACGGCTCCTCCGGCACCGCCCGCACCATCGCCGACATCATCGTCAAGAACGGCATCGGCCGCGAAGTCAATATCGAGACGCTCACCGCGCTCAAACAGCGCTTCATCGAATTCGGCCACGTCAGCCGGATCGAGATGGCGGGCCTGCGCCCGGACCGCGCCGGCACCATCATCGGCGGCCTGGCGATCCTGATCGGCCTGGTGCACGAGCTGGACATCCCGGTGGTGCAGCCGATCGAGGCCGGCCTGCGCATGGGCGTGATGTGGGATTTGCACCTGCGCTCGACCAAGCGTGACCGCCGCGAACAATCGGTGCAGGCCTGCCTGCTCAAGTTCCATTGCGACGAGCGGCGCGCCAACCGCGTGGCCGACGATGCGCTGGCGCTGTATATGCAGACCAAGCCGGCCGGCGACCAGTACTCGCGCCACCTGTACTGGAGCGCGCTGCTGCATGAAATGGGCATGGTGGTGTCGCACACCGGCTACCACAAGCACGCCGCCTACATGATCGAGAACGCCGACCTGCCGGGCTTCACGGCGCGCGAGCAGAAGACCATGGCCCGGCTGATCTCCGCCCACAAGGGCAACCTGCGCAAGGTGGCCGACGCGCTGGCGGAGCCGGATTTCGTCAAGGCGGTGGTGGCGCTGCGGCTGGCGGTGCTGTTCATGCACTCGCGCATGGACATCGACTTCACGCTGATCAAGCTGCGCATGAAGAACCGCATCGAGCTGGAGATCCGCCGCGAATGGATAGGCGACCATCCAACCCTGTCCTACTGGCTGGAGAAGGAACAGGAGCAGTGGGATGAAGTTGGGGTAGACTTCAGCATACGCACCATCGGCTAAACTCTGGGGAGGGCTATGACGAAGGACGTCATCTATCGCAGCTGCGCCGGCGTTTGGGCGTTGCTGGCGCTGTCGCCGGTGTTGCTGGTATCGTCGCCGGCCGGCGCCGCCGGCAAGAAGGAAACCGTGACCCTGTGCTTCGAGCAGCAGGACGTGCGCCCATGGCGCACCGAGCAGGGTGGCGGCCTGAATTTCGCGCTGCTCAAGATGGTCGAGCAGCGGCTCGACCTGCATTTCGATTACCAGAGCATTCCTTGGAAACGCTGCCTGGCCGAACTCAAAGCCAACGCCGTCGACGGCGCCTTCGCCGTCAGCTACAAGCCGGACCGGCGCGAGCTGGGCGAATATCCCGGTGGCCAGCAGATCGACGCCAGCAAACGCATGCATATTGATAGCTACGTCGTGCTGCGTAAAAAAGGCAGCAAGGTCGAATGGGACGGCAAGAGCTTCCGCAACCTCGACGGCGCCATCGGCTTCCAGCTTGGCTACTCGGTGGGCGACGTGCTGCGCGCGCAGAACGTCGAAGTGGACGAGGGCAGCCAGCGCGCCGACGAACTGGCGCGCAAGGTGATCGCCGGCCGGGTGGCGGCGGCGGCGATCGGCGGCAGCGACGCCCATGGCCTGATGAACGGGCCGCTGGCTGCGCAACTGGAGGAACTGCCCATCCCCATCATCGAAAAACCCTACTTCCTGATACTCTCGCACGGCATGGTGGCCGCGCGGCCGCAACTGGCGGAGCGCATCTGGCGCGCCATCGAGGAAGCCCGCAACAGCACGTCCTACCGCAAGCTGGAAGCGGCCGAAGGAGTCCGTCATTGATGCGCTGGATCCGGTGTTGAACCCGGCGCTGAGCGGCGGCGGCCCGCTGGCGCGCCTGCGCAGCGCATGGCGCCGCAACATCCTGCTGCGGCTGGGCTTTGGCATCTTCGTGTCGGTGGCCCTGTCGACCGCCATCTACACCACCTACGTGATGCAGACGCTCAAGAGCGAGGCCGAACAAAACGTCCGCGAACGCGCCGAACGGCTGACGGCGGTGCTGTCGCAGGCGCTGGCGCGGCCGCTGTTCGACATCAACAGCGCGGCCGTCTCCAGCGTGGTCGATGCCTCCGGCGCCACGCCGGAAGTGCTGGTGCTGCGGGTGCTGGCGCCCAACGGCGCGGAGCTGGCCAGCTACGTCTCGCCGCTGCGCGAACCGGTGGCGGCGATCAAGGTGCATCGCGACATCAGCTTCACCGACGCCCGCCGCAGTTATCCGGTCGGCTCGATCGACCTGGCCTTTTCGCGCCAGCAGATCGACCAGGACCTGCGGCGCCAGATCTACAACACGGTGGCGGCCAACCTGCTGCTGGCGCTGGGCATCGTGCTGTCGATCTTCGTGGTCGGGCGGCGCGCGGCGCGGCCGTTCGCCGACATCCAGACCGGCCTTGAAAAACTGACGCGCGGCGAGACCGACATCAAACTGTCCGGCATCGGCCGCGAGGACCAGGTGGGCCGCCTGTCCGGCGCGGTGCTGCGCTTCCGCGACACCTTGACCCGGCTGCGCGACGCCGAGCAGGAACTGCGCGAGTTGAACACAGACCTGGAACTGCGCATCGCCGCCCGCACCGGGGAGCTGACCAGCTCCATGCAGCGGCTGGGCGACAGCCAGGCCAAGCTGCAAACCATCCTCGACACCGCGCTCGACGCGGTGGTGCGCATGGACCTGGCCGGCCGCATCGTCGGCTGGAACGCGCAGGCCGAGCAGATTTTCGGCTGGAGCCGCGACGAGGCGCTGGGGCTGGCGCTGGACAAGACCATCATCCCGGCGCGCTACCGCTACGACCACCGGCGCGGCATGCAGCGCTACCTGGCCGGCGGCGGCACCGCTCCGGTGCTCGACGCGCGTATCGAAGTGGTGGCGCTGCGCCGCAACGGCGAGGAGTTCCCGATCGAGCTGGCGATCACCCAGGTCAAGTCGGAAGGGCAGGACAGCTTCGAGTTCTGCGCCTTCATCCGCGACATCAGCGACCGCCGCGAGCGCGAGCAAAAGCTGGTCAACGCCAACGTGGCGGCGGAGGCGGCCAATATCGCCAAGTCCGAATTCCTGGCCAATATGAGCCACGAGATCCGCACGCCGATGAGCGCCGTGATCGGCATGGCCTACCTGGCGCTGCGCACCGAGATGTCGCCCAAGCAGCACGACTACATCAGCAAGATCCATCGCGCCGCCTTGTCGCTGCTGGGTATCATCAACGACATCCTGGATTTCTCGAAGATCGAAGCGGGGCGGCTGGACGTGGAGGCGATCCCGTTCGCGCTGGAGGATGTGCTGGCCCATGTCTCCAGCGTGACCGCGCAGCGCGCCGCCGACAAGCGCCTGCGCTACCTGGTCTCGACCGCGCCGGAGGTGCCGCGCTACCTGGTGGGCGATCCGCTGCGCCTGGGGCAGGTGCTGGTCAACCTGGCCAACAACGCGGTCAAGTTCACCGCCGAGGGCGAGCTGGAATTGCGCTGCGAAGCCAGTCATGTCGACGCCCAGGAAGGCAGGGCCAGGCTGCGCTTCACGGTGCGCGACACCGGCATCGGCATGACGCAGCAGCAGAAGGCGAAGTTGTTCCATGCCTTCAGCCAGGCCAATGGTTCGACCACGCGGCACTACGGCGGCACCGGCCTGGGGCTGTCGATTTCGCAGCAGCTGGTGCGGCTGATGGGCGGGCGCATCGAAGTCGAGAGTGAGCCGGATCACGGTTCGAGCTTCCATTTCGAGCTTCAGTTCGCGTTGTCCGACGTGGCGGCGGTGGCGGTGCAGGCGGCCGTGCATCCCGGGCCGGTGGGCGACTTGACGCTGCAAGCTTCGCCAGGCCGCGCGGCGCGCGTGCTGCTGGCGGAGGACAGTCCGGACAACCAGGATGTGACGGTGGAACTGCTGGAGTTGCAGGGCATCGTGGTCGAGGTGGTGGCCAACGGCCGCGAGGCGCTGGACCGCTTGCAGGCAGCCGATCCCGGCACCTATGACCTGGTGCTGATGGACCTGGGCATGCCGGTGATGAACGGCCACGAAGCCACCCGCCTGCTGCGCCAGGACAGCCGTTTCAGCGAGCTGCCGGTGATCGCGTTGACCTCGCACGCGCTGGCCGGCGTGGAGGCGCGCTGCATGGAGGAGGGCATGCAGGACTACATCACCAAGCCGGTCGATCCGCAACGGCTGTACAGCGTGTTGTCGCGCTGGCTGGGGGTGTCGATGAAGGCGATCCCGCCGCTGCCGCCGCGCGCCGATGCGGGCCTGGTCGATCCGCAGATGGCGCTGGCGGAACTGCGCGCGCTGCTGGCGGACTTCAGCGGCGACAGCGTGGACTATTTCGGCAGCGTGCAGGCATCGCTGGCGACACTGCTGCCGCCGGTGACGATGACCCGCCTGGCCAGCCATATGATGCATTATGAATTCGAGGCCGCCGGAAAATTGCTGGCGGCGGTGGTGCAAGAACTGGAGAAGCCATGAACGGAAAGAACAGCCGGCCGACGATACTGATAGTCGACGATACGCCGGACAATATCACGCTGCTGTCCAATCTTCTGAAGGACAAGTACAACACCAAGGTCGCGACCAGCGGCGCGACGGCGCTGCAAATCGTCGCCGCCTCGCCGGTGGACCTGATCCTGCTCGACATCATGATGCCGGACATGGACGGCTTCGAGACTTGCCGCCGGCTCAAGGCCGATGCGCACAGCAGCGCCATTCCGGTGCTGTTCCTGACGGCGAAGAGCCAGTCCGAGGATGAGGCCAGGGGGCTGGCGTTAGGCGCTGTAGATTTCTTACGCAAGCCCGTCAATCCCGACGTTTTGTTTGCCCGCGTCGCTCTGCATTTGCGCTAGGACAAGCAAAAAAAGCGTAAATGATATATATTGTTTATATTGTTGATTAATAAATGGAGTTGGTATGAACAAATCTGTCACTGGTGCGCTGAACGGAAAAGAACCTGCGCTGCCGAAAAAACCTGTAGTAAAGCCAGCCGCCAAAGCTGCCGCCAATCCGGTGGCCAAGGCCGCAGTCAAGCCAGCCGCGCCGAAGGCCGCCGCCAAGCCAGTCGTAGCGAAGGCCGTACCTAAAGCCGCCGCCAAGCCAGCCGCCGCCAAGGCCGCACCTAAAGCAGCACCTAAAGCAGCACCTAAAGCAGCACCTAAGGCCGCTCCTAAAGCTGCCGCCAAGCCAGCCCCTAAGGCCGCTGCCAAACCAGCACCTAAAGCTGCGCCTAAGGCAGCCGCCAAGCCAGCACCTAAGGCAGCTCCTAAAGCCGCAGCCGCCAAGCCGGCGCCAGTGGATGCCGCCAAGGACAAAACCCGCAAGGAAAAGCTGGTGCGCGACAGCTTCACCATGCCGGAACAGGAATATGCGGTGCTCGGCCAGGTCAAGAAGGCTTGCCTGAAAGCCGGCTTCGAAATCAAGAAAAGCGAATTGCTGCGTATCGGCGTGGCCCTGATCAGCCAGATCGACCTTGCCACGCTGCAAAATGTGTTGGCTGGCCTGCCACAACTGAAGACCGGCCGTCCAAAGAAAGCCTAATTAAAAAACAACACTTCGGCTTATGTCACGGAACTGACACCACGATGTCATTTTCCTGAAGTATTCGACCGTTACGCTTGCTTCGTCTCCCACAGAAAGGATGAAGCATGCAAACTTCGATCATACAAGCCGACGTGCGAGCAGCGTCCGGTAAGCTGGTACTCAGTATGGCAAGCACACCGGAAGAGCTGCGCGAGGTACAACGCCTGCGCTACAAGGTGTTCATCGAAACAATGGGATTGAGTTCGCTGGTCCGCGAGGATGGCCTGGACAGCGACGAATTCGACGAACACTGCGATCACCTGATCGTGCGTGACTCGAGCACGCTCAAGGTGGTGGGCACCTACCGCCTGCTGAGCGCATCGCGCGCCCGCAAACTGGGCCGCGTCTACTCCGAAGGCGAGTTCGACCTGGGGCGCCTGAACAACCTGCGTGGCCGCATGGTGGAAGCGGGCCGTGCCTGCATCCATCCAGACTACCGTGGCGGCAGCGTCATCATGCTGCTGTGGTCCGGCCTGGCCGAATACATGCGCCGCGAGAACTGCGACTACCTGGCCGGTTGCGCCAGCATCAGCCTGGCCGATGGCGGCCACAATGCGGTCGCGGTCTACCAATCGCTGGCCGGCGCCCACCTGGCGCCGTCCGAATACCGCGTCACCCCGCACCTGCCGTTCCCGTTCTCGAAACTGGAAGCCGCGCAGAAGCCGCAGGTACCGCCGCTGCTGAAGGGCTACATGCGTTCGGGCGCCTGGATTTGCGGCGAACCGGCCTGGGATCCTGATTTCGAAAGCGCCGACCTGTTCCTGCTGCTGCCGCTGGCCAACCTGGATGGCCGCTACGCCCGCCACTACGGCGTGGCTGGCGAACAGCTGGCTGCGTGATGTGCGTCCGCCCCGTGTAGAATAAGCCGTTGTGTTTATTCAGCGGGGCGGTGATGAAGTTTGAAACAGAGACGGAACGAACCGGATCGCAGGAACGGTCCGTGTTGCGCCGTCGCGGCCTGGCGGCGCAAGACGCCAGCCGCAGCACCGACCACGTTGCCGAGGAAGTCCCGGTGGCGCTGGTCGTCAATGGCATTTCGCATGCCGTCATGATGGTCACGCCGCGCGAGCTGGAAGCGTTCGCGCTCGGCTTCGCATTGACCGAGGGCCTGGTCGGCAAGGCCGCCGACGTATTCGATATCGAACTGCGGGAATACGCGCGCAGCTTCGAGGTCGCCCTCACCATCGCCCAGGAAGATTTCATGCAGCTGAAGCAGCAGCGCCGCTCGATGGCGGGCCGCAGCGGTTGCGGCGTGTGCGGCATCGAGAGCCTGGAGCTGCTGGATTTGCAGCCCGGACGCATCACTGCGGCCGCGCTGCACGATGCGGACGCGCTGTCGCCGGCCATCGCGCGCGCGGCGGCGGAGCTGGGCGCGCACCAGCAGCTGATGCACGCCACCGGCGGCGTGCATGCCGCCGCGTGGTGCGCGGTGGACGGCGCCGTGCTGCGCGTGTGCGAGGACGTGGGCCGCCACAACGCGCTCGATAAACTGATCGGCCACCTGGCGCGCGACGGCGTGGACCTGCAGCGCGGCTTCGTCTTCATGTCCAGCCGCGCCAGCTATGAGCTGGTGCGCAAGGCGGCGCGCATGCACATTCCGATGCTGGCGACCATTTCCGCCCCCAGCACGCTGGCGATCGACATCGCCTCCGCGGCGGGCATCAAGCTGGTGAGCTTTTGCCGCCAGGACGGTTGTGTTGAATACACCTGACAAGCAGCTGTTCGGCAGCGCGGCGCTGGTGCTGGCCGGCCTGGTCTGCTGCCGGCCGGCTTGCGCGCAAACCGAACCGGACGGCGACTCCGCGCTGACGCTGGGACGGGTTGAGATCAGCGCCAACAAGATGGGCGTGCTCGCCACCCGCAGCGTGCTCAGCTCCGTCGACATCCTGGGCGCCGAACTGCTGCGCGACCAGCAAGTCAAAAGCGCCTGGGAATTGTTCGCGCGGGCGCCGGGCGTCATGCTGACGCCTTTTCGGCAAGGTAACGAATCCGGCAAACTGTCGTTCCGCGGCTTCAATGGCGAGGGCGAGGTCAATGCCGTCAAGCTGCTGATCGACGGCATTCCGGCCAACGACAACGCCGGCGGCATGCCGCTGATCGGCGCGGTGCTGCCGCTGGAAATCCAGCGCATCGAAGTCGTGCGCGGCACCAACGATCCGCGCTACGGCCTGCACAATATCGCCGGCAACGTCAACATCGTCACCCGCGCCGGTGGCAATGAGGGGGAGGCAAGGCTGAGCTACGGCAGCTTCGATACCCGCCAGCTTCAACTGGTCAAAGGCATCGAGCAGGGCAACTGGTCGCAGAATTATGTGTTCGGCTACCAGGGCAGCGGCGGCTATCGCGACCATTCCCACAGCCATAACCTGACCGTCGCCGGCAAGTGGTTTTACACCAGCGACGACGGCCGCCTGCGCTTCGGCCTGAGCGCGCGCCACGCCGAGGCCGAGGCGCAGGAACCCGGCTACCTGGCGGCCGCCGACGCGCACAACGCGCCGACCACGTCGTACCGGTATGCCCAGTCCGACGGCGGCAACCGCCAGCTCAGTCAACTCAGCCTGCATCTGGACGCCGAACTCAACACGCGGTTGTCGCTGACCACCAACGTCTATCTGAACCAGATCCAGGACCAGCGCTGGCTGCGTTTTGCCATCGCGGACAAGCAACAGGAACGCACCTACACTGAAACCCATGTCGGTTTCCTCGGCAGCCTGAGCTATCGCCCCCGGCTGGCGGCGCTGGACGGCTTCAGGAGCGTGGCCATCGAGGGCGGCGTCGGCGCCGAGCACCAGCGCGACCGCAGTCCGCGCTACAGCAGCGTCGATCAGGTGCGCGTGACGACCACGCGCGACCACCATTTCAGCTTCGATACCGTGGGCGCCCACGTGCAGGCGGTGGTCAAGCCGGTCGAGTCGCTGAAGATCGTGCCCGGCTTCCGGATCGACAAGATCGCCGGCAGCTTCCGCGATCCGTCGAAAGGCGTGGCGTATCCCATCCGCGATTACGGCCTGATCCAGCAGCCGAAATTCAGTGTCGCCTACGCGGCGGCGCCGGGCGCCAGTGTCTACGCCAACTGGGGCCGCAGTTTCCAGGTCGGCAGCGGCGCAGCCGCCTTCCAGTCGACGCCGACTACGCTGCGTCCGTCGATCAACGACGGCTGGGAAGCCGGCCTGAAACTCGCGCCGGCGGACTGGATCGACAGCCGGGTGGCGCTGTGGCGCCAGCGCGCCTCGGGCGAAGTCAAGCGGCGACTGAACGACCCCAGCGGCGATGTCGACAACGTCGGCGAAACGCGCCGCCAGGGTATCGATGCGCAGCTCAATCTGCGGCCTGCGCCGGGCGCCAACCTCTGGCTGGCCTGGTCGCGCCAGGACGCGACCATCGTCAAGCCGGATCCGGCCGCGCCGGCCACCATCGGCAAGACCATCGACCATGTGCCGCGCCATGTCTACACGGCCGGCGCCGATTTCCAGGCCACTCCGGCGCTCAAGTTGTCGGCTTGGGGCGACGCCCAGTCCGGCTACTACCTGACCTCGGCCAATAGCGGCGGCCAGTTCGGCAGCTTTGTGCTGCTCAACGCCAGCGCCGGCTATCGCCTGTCCCCCAGCGTGGTGCTGGAAGTGCAGCTGAAAAACCTGGCCAATCGCTATTACGAATACGTCTGGATCAATGACCAGACCCGCCATTCGCCGGGCGACGGGCGGGCCGCGTACGTCTCGGTCAACAAGAAATTCTAGGCCGGCGGTGGGCCTTTACTGCCGGGGTGCTTCGCTGATGGCGCGCCAGTAGTCGCGCTCTATCCTGGCCAAGTCGACTTCGCGCGCCGCCTCGTCGAACGCGCGCTGGCGCCGCAAGCCTTCCTCGTTGCGCTGGAAGCAGACGTGCACCGACCGCTCCGGGAACAGATGCTCGGCGATGACGATGCGCTCGCGCTCGGCCGACGTGTAGCGGCCGCCGGCCAGCACATGGCGCAGCATGCGTTTTTCAACCACGACCGCGCTGTAGCGCCGGTGCAGCAGCTTGCGCAGGTTGATGTCGTTGTTGAGTCCCTCATCCACCGTCAGCTGGCCGGAGCGGACCATCTCATCGAACGGTTCGCCGTTCGAATAGCCGGCCACGGTGCCGATGCGCACGCCGCGTAAATCGCCCAGCGTGGCGGCCGCGACCGGCTGATCCTTCAAGTAGGCGAGCACGGTCTGGCGGCTACCGACGGCGCTGGAGAAGTGGCACAGTTTTTCGCGTTCGGGCGTGCGGAACATGGCCAGCGTGCCGGCGTAATGGCGGTCGTTCAAGCCCAGTTGCATGGCGCGCTTCCAGGGGAAATACTCGATTTTGGCGGTGGCGTCCATGTGTTGCAAGACGGCTTCCAGCAGGGTGCCGGTGAGGCCATTGCCCGGCAGCGCGGCGCTGAAGAACGGCGGCCATTCTTCCGTGGCGAAGCGCAGCACTGCCGGTCCGGCGGCAAATGCCGGTGCGCTCAGCAGCAGACTGATGACAAGTCCCAATAGCCGTGGAAACTTCAAGCGATCCCCCTACTCGAAACATCGACCCGGGATAGCGCCGGGACCGTGGCAATTCTACCGCGTAGTTGTCGGTCCGGGCCGATATGGCTATTCCGCCGACGATTGTTCGGCCGAAAGATGCAACAGTACCGGGATCGATTTCGAGGTTGGCGTGCCGGCGCCGTCGGCGGTGCTGTGCAGCGGGATCAGGCCGTTGGTCTCCGGGAAGTAGGAGCCCAGGCAGCCGCGCGGGATGTCGTATTCCACCAGCAGGAAGCGGTCGGCGCGGCGTTCCACGCCGTCGTCCCACACGCTGACCATGTCGACCCATTGGCCGTTTTTCATGCCCAGCAGCGCCAGGTCCGCCGCGTTGATGAACACCACGCGCCGCAGGCCGAATACGCCGCGATAGCGGTCGTCCATGCCGTAGATGGTGGTGTTGTACTGGTCGTGCGAACGGGCGGTCATCAGCGTCATCAAACGCTCGCCGTGCAGGGCGCGGGCGCGGTGGATGGGCGTGTCTGTGTCGACCGCGTGCGGCACGAACTGCGCCTTGCCGCTGGCGGTGCGCCATTCGCGCTCGCGCGAGGCCACCTTCAGATGGAAGCCGCCCGGCTTGGCCACGCGCGTGTTGAAGTCGTGGAAATCGTCGAAGACCTGCTCGATGGCGTCGCGGATGCGGGCGTAGTCGCTGCCGTATCCCAGCCAGTCCACCTTGCCGCTGCCCAGCGTGGCGTGCGCCATGCGGGCGGCGATCATGGTCTCGGACAGCAGGTTGCCGGAAGCCGGCGTGTTCATGCCGTAGGACAGGTGGACCATGCTCATCGAATCTTCCACCGTCACGCCCTGCGGCACGCCGGCCTGCAGGTCGATCTCGGTGCGGCCCAGGGTCGGCAGGATCAGCGCGTCCTTGCCGTGCACCAGGTGGCTGCGATTGAGTTTGGTGGCCACGTGCACCGTCAGGTCACAGGCGCGCAGGGCGTCGAACGTCAGCGGCGTGTCCGGCGTCGCCATCGCGAAGTTGCCGCCCATGCCGAAGAAGACTTTCACTTTCCCGTCCAGCATGGCCTGGATGCTTTCCACCGTGTCGTAGCCGTGCGCGCGCGGCGGCTCGAACGCGAACACCTGCTGCATGCGGTCGAGGAAGGCCTTGGTCGGCTTTTCTTCGATGCCCATGGTGCGGTCGCCCTGCACGTTGGAGTGGCCGCGCACCGGGCACAGGCCGGCGCCGAGGCGGCCGATATTCCCGCGCATCATCATCAGGTTGGACAGCATCTGGATCGTCGCCACCGCGCCCTTGTGCTGGGTCAGGCCCATGCCCCAGGTGCAGATCACCTTCTGGCCTTTGATGTAGATCTCGGTCAGCTCCTCGATCTGCGCGCGCGGCACGCCGGATTCGGCCAGCAGCTGGTCCCAGTCCTGGGCGCGCAAGTCCTGTTCGAAGGCTTCATAGCCGCTGGTGTGGGCGGCGATGAAGTCGCGGTCCAGCAGCGATGCCTGGCCTGCGGCCAGCGCGGCGTCGTCGCGTTCGACCAGGCGCTTGGCGACGGCCTTGATCAGCGCGAAGTCGCCGCTCAGTTTGGGCTGCACGAACATGCTGCTGATGCTGGTGCTGGAGTTGGTCAGCATCTCCATCGGGTGCGACGGGCTGGTGAAGCGTTCCAGGCCGCGTTCGCGCAGCGGGTTGATCGAGACGATGGTGGCGCCGCGCCTGGCGCAGTCGCGCAACTCGCCCAGCATGCGCGGGTGGTTGGTGGCCGGGTTCTGGCCGAAGATCAGCAGCGTGTCGGCGTGCTCGAAATCTTCCAGCGTGACCGTGCCCTTGCCGACGCCGACGGTGCCCGGCAGGCCGCGGCTGGTCGGTTCGTGGCACATATTGGAGCAGTCGGGGAAGTTGTTGGTGCCGTACATGCGCACGAACAGCTGGAACAGGAAGGCCGCTTCGTTGCCGGTGCGGCCGGAGACGTAGAACGTGGCCTGGTTCGGATCGGGCAGGGCCTGCAGGTGGCGGGCGATCAGCGCGAAGGCGTCGTCCCAGGCGATAGGCAGGTATTTGTCGCTGGCGCTGTCGTAGACCATGGGGTCGGTCAAGCGGCCGTGCTGTTCCAGCTGGTAGTCGGATTGCGTGAGCAGTTCGGCCACGGTGTGGGCGGCGAAGAAGTCGGGACGCACGCGCTTGCTGGTGGCTTCGGCCGCCACCGCCTTGACGCCGTTTTCGCAGAACTCGAAGGTGGACGCATGTTCGCGGTCCGGCCAGGCGCAGCCGGGACAGTCGAACCCGTCCGGCTGGTTTTGCTTGAGCAGCGTCTTGTAGTTGCCGCCGCTGACCTTTTCGCGCACCAGGTTGATCGCCACCTGCTTCAATGCGCCCCAGCCTGCGGCGGCGTGTTGATACGGTTCGATGTGTCCTGCGGGTTTCGTCTTTTCCATGCCATATTCCAGTCGATCTTGTTGAGCGGAGTATAGTGCAGAATTGCGTTTTTGAGCTCACGGGTGCACAGGATGGATGAAGAGGTCATGGCCGCGCTGGTCGGCGTGCTGGAGGCGCTATGGCGCATCAACGCGGAGTGGCCCGACAAGCCATGCACGCTGGCTAAATTGAGCAAGCAGTCGGAGCGGCCGATGTCCGTGCTGCGGCGCCAGCTGACCATGCTGGTCGATGCCGGCTGGGTCGAGCTGCGGCTGGAAGAGGGCGGCGTCGCCGGCACCGTGCTGCTGACCGATAGTGGCCGGCAGCTGGGCCGGGAATTGTTCGCCTGAAGGTGTTGGCCTAGGCGACCAGACGCTGGCGGCGGCGCATGGCCAGCAGGCCGGCGCCCGCCAGCAGCATCGCATACGTGGCCGGTTCCGGCACCGCCGCCAGTTGGTAGTGGTACAGCGCCAGGTGCAGGTTGGGATTGGTCAGCGACTGGCCGCTGCGGTCCGGGTCGACCACCTGTTCGACATACATATCGAGCGCGCCGTTGGCGCCTTCGCGCAGCGCCAGCCCTTCCATTTCCAGGTCGCCCAGCGGCTGCGGCAGGCGCAGCACTTCCTCCACCGCGCCGGTCAGCAGGTTGCTGCGGTAAATCGATTGCGTGTCGTTGTCCGAGGCCATGTACAGCCAGTCGTCGACCACCTTGGCGCCCTGGACGCGGCCCAGCGGAGCCGACAGCGTGAGCGTGTGGCTGAAGCTCCAGTCGCCGAGGTTGTAGACGTTGATGGTGTTCCCGGTTTGCCATTCCTTGCCGTAGCCGAAGCCGCGCTTGGCATCCACCGCGATCCAGCTGGCCAGGTCCTTGTTCGGGTTGGCGGGCGTGCCGCCCAGTTCATAGGTTTTGCCGGTGTAGCTCAGGTCCGAGGCGTTGAACAGCGCCACGTGCGGCTTGGTGTAGCCGGCGGTGGAATCGAGCGAGGCGTAGATGAAGCCGTTGTGGTAATCGATGTCGCCGATGTGGTTCAGGCCCTGCGCCAGCAGCGCGGCGGGGATGCCGGGCGACAGGCCTCCCGTCAGCGTGAACGAGGAATTGCGCTGCAAGGAGTCGAAGTTGTCGTTGGCGCGCTCCAGGCCGTACTGCCAGGAGAAGAACCATTGCTTGCCGTCGGTGGCCATGCCCTGGCTGCGATACAGGCCGGTGAAGGAATTGGGCGTCGGCGTGTGCATGTAGAACTTGTCGACGCCAACCAGCTTCCATGCATCGGCGGCGTGGGCCGGGACCAGTGCGGCGGCGCCGAGCGCCAGGGCCAGCAGGGCAGGGATGTGCATGACTTCCTCCATTATCAAATTCGCATGTTGTTATGATAATTTGAGATTATGACCGGCCCGCGACAAAAAAACTTACGAAGTGACAATTAGTGAGTTTTATTGCAATGTTTTATTGTTATAGTTTCTTATCTGACCATGACTTTCAACTGGTCCTGGCGCAGATGAAGCTGATAAAACATTGCCATTTAAACTCCTTGCCTATTTTCGTGCGGTCCGAATGACTCTTATCCCGAAGTTGCCCGCACTTGCCGTAGCCTCGGCATTCTCATTCGCCGTCCAGGCCCAACAAGCTGCGTTGAAGTCTGAATCCAAGGCGCCCGCAGTCGTTGAAATCAACGGCGCCGGTCAATACGACCCCCGAGTTGAGGATACGGCCAGCAAGATTGTCATTAACCGTGACGAGATTATCAAATACGGGGACAGCAATCTTCTCGACGTGATGAAGCGCCTGCCGGGCGTCACCGTAACCGGAGCTGCGGGGTATGGACGAGGCGCCGAGATCCGGATGCGCGGCCTTGGCAACGGCTACACTCAAGTGCTCATCGACGGCGACCGCCCTCCGGCCGGTTTTAGCCTGGAAACTATTAATCCCGCCGCCGTAGAACGCATCGAAATATTGCGCTCCGCTAGCGCGGAGTTCTCGACGCAATCGATAGCCGGAACGATCAACATCGTCCTGAAGCGCGCGATCAGTACTGCCACCAAGGAAATGAAAATAGGTTCCGGGAGTGGATCGAACGGCACGCGCACACCCGCCGCGAATTTACTGTGGTCTGATAAAAACGGCGCCTTTTCATATTCACTGGGCGCCAACCTGACCAGCAACCGCTTTGATCGGGTGTTACCGATTCAAGAGGAATACTACGGGGCTTCGACTTATCCGGTGACGGTGCGCGCTCTGCGCAATCACGAGCAAGGTCATTTCGACGGACTCAACTTCACGCCCCGTCTCACCTGGAAGCTGGAGAATGGAGACACGCTGAGTCTGAATTCGTTCCTTAACCTCGCACGCTTCCGGCGACACATTGATATCGCCACCACCGTCTTGGAAGGGGCGCAACCGCAGTTTTCGGCCGTCAACCAGAACACTGGGTTTGATGAAAAGTTTATCAAGTCGGACCTGATTTGGTCTCACCGGTTTGAAGACGGTGCAAAGCTCGAAACGAAACTGGGCGCTTCTTATTCCAAGAACGCCAATAGCAGCGAGTGGGTCGGTTTTGATCAAGGCGGAACATTCTTAAAGACTAGTTCGACTGAGTCGGATGGGCTGGATAAAGCGCTGAGTACGTCTGGAAAATATTCCCAGAGCTTGGGCGCGGGCCACGCGTTGGCCTCGGGCTGGGATGCCGGCTACACCAACCGCCACGACAGCCGTACATTGCGCGAGCAGGCAATAGACGGGATCCCCCGGGACAATTCTGATGAAGCCTACTCCGCAGGCGTGACTCGTGTCGCGGTCTTCGCGCAAGACGAATGGACTGTTACCCCGCAACTGTCGGTCTATCTTGGGGGACGATGGGAGCAGATCAGTATTCGCGCCTCCGGCGCTACCTTTGCTGGCGTGACCTCGACGGTTGACGTGCTCAGCCCAATTCTTCAGATACTTTATAAGTTCCCCGACAGCAAAGGGGACCAGCTGAGATTTGCCGTCACTCAAACTTTCAAGGCGCCCGGCGTGCGGCAAATTTTGCCTTACCGCGTGATCACGGTGAATAACAGCGCGCTGGACCCGGACTCCTCCGGGAACCCCGCTTTGAAACCTGAGCGCGCATTGGGTTTCGATGCCTCCTACGAACACCGGCTTGGATTTCCGGGAGCGTTGATCTCGCTGAGTACCTCCATGCGCAAGATCCGGGACGTCACCAGGCAAATCGTCAGCCTGGGGGCAGACGGCCGTTGGATCGTTTTGCCTGTCAATCAAGGAACGGCCACTGCGCGCAGCCTCGAGATCGAGGCAAAAATGCCGCTGAAGGCCATCTGGGACAATGCGCCGGCGGTCGATTTCCGTACCTCCTACGCGCGCAATTGGTCCGTCGTCGATACGGTACCCGGGCCGCATAACCGATTGGCGGAGCAGGTGCCGTATTCCGCCAATCTCGGTCTCGATTACAAGCTGTCGCCGTTGACGCTGGGAGGAACGTTCGTGCTCCGTGGCGGTGGGCCGCTGCGCATTTCAGAACAACAGCAACGATACCAGACCGTGCGGCGAGACCTCGATCTCTTCGCCTTGTGGAAAATGAGCGCCCAGACGCAGATCAGGGCCACGGCCTCCTTCGCGCAATCGTGGAGCGTGCAGAACCAGTACAGGGATGGCCTGGGGTTGGCATCGGTCCGCACCCAAATTCAACCGAGATCGTCATCTGCCCGCGTCGTATGGGAACACACTTTTTAGGCCTGCCACATGTCCATGATTAATTCTTCACCTGTCAAAGTCAGCAATTTTGTTGGCAAGCTCCGTTGTAGCGCCGGTACGGTAGATGCGCTGCTGCGCCTCGACTGGCAAAAGCCGAATCCACATCTGATGCAGGCGGAGCCGCTGGATCCGGGTGAAAGATCACAGGTTTTCGAGGCGATGGCCTGGTCGCCGGAGATCGTGCGCGTTGGGCCATTGACCGGGCTGGAGAAAGTGGACGCGACCGCTTATGCCGATTGGACGCGCGATACCTTCTATCCCGGCAAGGCGTTTATCGGTGCGCCCAACGCCTTGCTGCTCAACACGGCACAGGTGGAGCGCAGCGTAGCACTACGCCGCAATCCCGGTGTGGACACGGAGAGCGATTTCGTGCTGGCTTGCGGCGAAGCGTTAATTTTCCCGATCAACCACACATGGTTTAAAACGCAGGGCGAAGAACCGTTCATGATCTTGCGCGGCTTCTTTGTCAGCGACGCGACATCGCCGGCCGGGACGGGCGATGTTTGACCGGCTGGATCTGGGCGGGCGGAAGGCGCCGGCCTTCGATCAAGTCGACATCCCCTCGGCGCTGAACCTGGAGAACTTGCTGGCAACGATACCACTCGCCCATGCAAAAGGGCAGGTGCGCCTGATCGACGAACACTCGCCAACCGAGGGTTACGGTCTCGGGTGGCTGGCGCAGGTGCTCGGCAGGAGTGTCGATGCGTTGTCGCCTTCGGTCGTCGATGACATTCTCGCGGGAAGGCTGTGCAGCCTGGCGGTGCAGTCGATGGACCAGTTCGATCCGCACATTGCTCAGATAGCGGAAGAGTTGCGCGGCCGCACAAACCGGAGGGTGGGCGTGACGGCGTTTTTTTCGCCGCCTCGCTCCCAAGGCACCGCGGTCCATTACGACCGTTCCGACGTACTGGTCTTGCAAGTACAAGGCAGCAAGCGATGGAGCGTGCATGAACCGGTCGACATCGAGCCCAACTTTCGCACGCCTTACTGCTTGCCGCAGCGCGCGATCGAACAACTGAAGCCGTTTGGCGATTGGGATCTTCGGCGCGGCGACGTGCTCTTCCTTCCGAGCGGCTGGGTACACGAGGTGAAAAACCACGCCGACCAAGTGTGCGTGCATCTGTCCTTTGTGGTCTTTTCGGACTCCGTGTTGTCGGTGTTCGGCAATGCGATGACCGAAGCCTACGCCAAGCTGATGGGCCAACCTAGATGGCGTACCAGAGTGACCTCCCGGAGCTTGACTGAGAACGGGGTAGTCCAGCAATTCGAGGAGATGCTGGCCGAATTCTCGCGGGTGTTTCGCGACACGCTGGGCGAACAGCCGCAGCGGCTGTGCGACCACGTGCTGAATGGATCGGCGGAGGCGGCGCAACGCTCGCTCGCCCGTGCCACGGTCGCTGCGCTGGATGGCGGCCACGACGATCTGGTGCTGAGCTGGGTCGGCGGTCATCATCGCGCCGTGCGCTATGGCAGCAAGCTCGAAGTCACTACCGAAGGCAGCGCCCGCCATGGCGTCGATCCGGAATTGTATGCGCGGTGCCGGACGTGCGGCACTGTGCGGCTGAGCGAGTTAGGCGGGGCAGGCCTGTGGTCGGATGACGAGGTGGTCGAATTCGTCGCGACGATGGTGCAGGATCTTGGACTGCTCGCGCTGAAGCACGTTCCCCGCGATGCAGCGCCGCCTGCACCCACCCAACTTCATACCACGGAGTACACCTTATGACCGCCAATTATTCTTTGCCACGCCGGACGATAACGGCGTTCTTCGCTGCGTGTCTGATGACGATGGCGGCGGCGCCCCATGCCCAGTCGCCGGCCGAAAAACCGCCGGCGTATCGCCCCTTGCATGGCGCCTGGCCTGCCGGCGAAGCGGACGTGGTCGAATTTTTTTCCTATAACTGCACCTACTGCTATCAGGCCCAGCCGGCTGTCGAGGAGTTGCTGCGTCATAAAGCCGCGCAGTTCACTTTCCAGCGGTATGCCGTCAGTAGTTCTTCCCAGCCTGGGTGGAAGCTGTCCGCGCAGGCTTTTCGCGCCGCGCAACTCGCCGGCATAGAGGATAGGGTGGGACCTCAACTGTTCGAGCGCATGCAACGCAAGGGAGGATCCTTCGCCGACCTCGCTGATGTCCAGACTTTTTTTGCCGCCCAGCCCATGGGTGACGCCGCCCTCAAGCACCTTGATACGCCGGAAGCGCTAGCGCTACGAAAACATATTTTCGAATTGGCCAAAGGCATCGAACTGGACAAGACCCCAACGTTTGTCGTCGGCGGGCGCTATGTCGCCTTTTGGGGAACCGACCAGACGCCGGATATGTTCCGGAACATGATCCTGGATCTGTTGAAGCGAGCGAGGGCCGAACACGCGTCTGCCTGCGCGGTCCAGCTTGAGGATGATGTCCGCCCGCCCGGTCTGGCGGCGGGTTCAGCATGTAAATGAGGTTCGGAGCCGTCCGGATTCAGGCCAGTCTTCTGCCAGTCTTTGGCAAAGGTGCGCCCTGCACGTCAGGGCATTTAAGAAGGAACGTGAAATCATGTCCGTTATTGAAAAACTGAAAGCAAAACTCGCTGCCGCCAACGCCGAAAAGCTGCCGTCCGTGGGCCAGCCGATGCTGGATCGCATTGAGAATTCCGTCGTCGGCGGTGTCTCCGACGTGTGGTGCGAGGCGTCGTGGGGCCAGGGCTGCGACCGCGTCAACGCCAGCGAAGAATAATCTCAACATATTTTTGGGGAGCCCCCGTGCAAGCGGGGGCTCTTTTACCATGACCAGCTTAAACCCGCCCTCCCAGCAAAAAGTCACATTGCATTGGCCCAAGAACCGGGCCTTGCCGAATCGCTATTCGCCCCAGCAATACGAGCGCAATATGCGGCATGGCGACGGGAATTCGATGCAAATTATCTTGAAGGTGACCGAGGTCTGCAATATCGCCTGCACCTACTGCTATTTCTTTTTCGGCGGCGATACCTCGTATGAGGACAATCCTGCGCATATCAGCTTCGAAACGATGGATGCCCTGGCGCGCTTTCTTGAGAACGGGGTGCGGGAATACGGCATCAAGCGGATTACCCTGATCCTGCATGGCGGCGAACCGCTCATGCTGAAGCATGATCCGATGAGTCGCCTGTTGACTGCCGTACGGCGCGCGACCCAGTCTGCGGAGCTGTATGTGACGGTGCAAACCAATGCCATGCTGATCGATGACCGCTGGATCGATCTTTTTGTCGAGCATGATGTCTACGTGGGCGTCAGTCTGGACGGCCCGCCTGAACTGAACGATGTGGCGCGGCTGGACAAATCCGGCAAAGGCACTTACGAGCGCACCTTGCGGGGAGTGAGGAAGCTGTTTGACGCGCACGCCGCCGGAAGGCTGCAGGCGCCGGGGCTGCTGTGCGTCTTGTCCGCCGATTTTCCGGCGGACCAGTTGTATCGCCATTTTGTCCACGAGCTGGGGTTTCGCAACATTGACTTCCTGCTGCCGATTCAGAACCATGACACCTTCGACCATAGTCAGGCCGGCAAACTCGCGGTATCCATGCGCCTGTTATTTCAGCTCTATCGAGCGGAAACCCACGCAGGCATCAATATTCGCTTCTTCAACAAGGTGTTGCATGCGTTGACCATGCCGCCATTCTTCTACTCGTCCATGTATCGCTACTCGGCCCAGAAAGACATCGTGTTCGTGGTGTCCAGTTCGGGCGAAATCGGCCCCGACGACAATCTGAGAACCAGCGATCCAAGGCTGATGAGCCTGGGCCTGAATCTGGCGGACTCCGAGTTGCGCGACGTTGTGCTGGATACGCAACTTGCGTGGCTCCAGGACGAGACATTTGCGATTCCGACGGCGTGCCTGCCCTGCGAGTTTGCGCAAACTTGCCGGGGGGGCGATCTGTTCACGCGCTACCGCGGCGAAACGGGGTTCGATAATCCGTCCATCCATTGCGAGACTTACAAGGCCATCTATACCGACGCCCTGGAAATGCTGATGGCGACCGGCAAGGATGCCGATTTGCTCGCCGCCCGCCTGCAGGCGGGGGCCGCCGTCGATTTTGGATCGTGACTTTAAGGGAACTTTTCGAAGTCGACAATGAGCGATCCCGAACATCCAGATATGTTGCGCCACCAGGTGTGGCGCGCCGGCGGTGATGACGATGGCACGTCCGATCTGCCCGCCGCCATTCACACATCGATTTGGTGGGTGGTCGCAGGGCTGGTGCTGGTTTGGGCGGTGTGGCACGCGGACCGGATGCGCTTCGAGTCGGAAGTGGGCGTGCCGGTCTCCCTGCTGAGCATCAGCTGCGGCCAGATGGCCGTCGTGCCGGCCCGCGCATGTTACCGCCTGGAGCTTGGTCGCCAGGTGCGGCTCCCCGAGGGCGATCGCCTGCGCCTGCGTCTGCTGACGCCGGACCTCTGGCGCGAAAACCAGCTGCTGGAATTTCGCCTGGTCGCGAACACTTCCGGCCCCCTGTCTGCCCAGCCCATCCTGGAAATCGAGAAACGCCTGATGGACCGCTACCCGGCACGCCAGCGCGTGCGCGCGAGCCTGGTGACTGGCAGCCGAGAAACCAGCGTGCTCCAAGTGCTGCTCCAGGAGTGGCGGCGGCTGCTTGCTGGTTAGGAACTGGAATGAAACTGTTTATGCTCTTAATGTCCGGCTTATGGGCCAAGGCGCGGCGGCGCCGCCTTCCGGTCCTCTATCAAAGCGTTAACGCCGAATGTGGATTGGCTTGCGCGGCGATGCTGGCGTCGTATTGGGGCGCGCTGGTCAACATTCACGAAGTCAGGGAACGCAGCGGCAGCTCGACCTTCGGGCTCACGCTTGGCCAACTACGGGCGGTGCTTCATCAAATGCATCTGTCCACCCGGGTGGTGAGTGTCGATCCCGTGTTGCTGGTTCGGGTGCAGACGCCGGCCATATTGCACTGGGGCCTCGATCACTTCGTGGTGTTAAAGAGCGCCACCGCCTCTTACATCGACATCCATGACCCGAGCCGTGGGCAACGTCGAGTCCGTATGGACGAAGTCGACCGTATGTTGTCCGGGTGGGCCATTGAGGCGGAGCCGACCCCGGCGTTCCGTCCCTATCGTGGACATCAAAAGGTGAACTGGCGCGCGTGGCTGGGGTTCCAGGCCGCGTGGGGGTGGCGGATCGCCGGCATGGTGGTCCTGGCACTCGTCTCGCAGCTGATCGTCATCAGCCTGCCGCATTACCTGCAGATCTTGGTTGACCGTGTTATCCCCAATGTCGAAGTGAATTTGCTTCCCAGTCTGGCACTTCTGTTCGGCGCGCTGACGGCGTTTGACTGGTTGGTGAAGGTATCGCAGACCCGGATCGCCACCGTCCTTGGCCTTGCCATGAGCAATGCTTTTTCTGCCCGCGTGTTCGATCGCCTGTTGTCGTTGCCATTGGCTTACTTTGAGGGGCGCAGCCTTTCCGATCTGGCTTCGCGCTTCGATTCCCTCGAGGAGATCCGGCGCACCTGGCTGGAAGAAGCGCCGACGGCAATCGTCGGGATGATGCTGTTTGCATTTTCTGCGCTGGCCATGCTGCGCTACGCTCCGGTCCTGCTCGCGTGCGTCGCCATTTGCCTGTCGGTCTACCTGTTGTTCCGTTCGCTGCATACGCGGCGCCAGGAAGAATTGCTGACCAACGCGGTCTACCTTCAGGCGCGCCAGGGGGCGACGCTGCTGGAAACACTGCAGAGCATCGTGGCGATAAAAACTTTCTCAGTCGAGGCCATGCGCAAGGAACGTTGGCTGCGCAGCACGAGTCAAGCCGGGGTGGCCGCGCTGCAGCAAAATGTATCCCGCGCCAGTCTCAATCACGGCAAGGATGCCTGTGTCGCGTTGGAATCGATAGGCAGTTTGTATCTCGCCACCCATTTGGTGCTCAGCGGGGAAATGACGGTTGGCATGTTGGTCAGCTTTATCGCCTATAAGCGCCTGTTCGTCATGAGTACCTTCATGCTCGCCGAACTGGTTTTTCGCTTAAGCGCCATGAAAGTGCGACTGTCTCGACTGGAGGATATTGCGCTGGCCGAACCGGAGAGCTCGGCAACTCTTGCGCTGCCCCGCACGGAGATTCAACGTATCGATGTGGTGCAGGTTTCTCATCACTACGCGGGGACAGCGGCGGCGACCTTCGGCGCCATCAGCTTCACGGTGATGCGCGGCGAGCGCATTGCCCTGGTGGGGGCCTCAGGTTCCGGAAAGTCCACGCTGGTGAAGCTCTTGCTTGCCCTGCTGCCATTGAAACAGGGGCAGGTATTGATCGACGGGGTCGATTTGAATCAGCTCTCACGGACCAGCTGGTTGTCCCAGGTCGGGGTGGTATTCCAGGGGGATAGGCTGCTTTCGGGTACCCTGCTGGAAAATATTTGTTTCTTTGATCCTATGCCGGACCGCGCGCGGGCGCGCGAAGCCGCAGAACTCGCCCACGTCTGGACGGAAATCGAGCGCTTGCCGATGGGCCTGAATACGCCGATCCAAGACGATTTCTCCATTATCTCGGCGGGTCAAAAGCAACGCATTCTGATCGCGCGGGCGCTGTATCGAAAACCCCAGTTGCTGGTCATGGATGAAGGTACGGCGAATCTCGACGAAAAGGTTGAGGGAGCGATTCTAAGCGTTATCTCCTCGCTCAAGCTGACCGTCATTCATGCCACCCACCGGCCGCAAGTGATCGCCGATGCCACGCGTGTCATCCAGATCGAGCGCCGTTGACGGCCTGCAGATCGGCGCCGGCCCGGTCGCGTAGGCGCGCCGCGACCGCCTTGACGGCGGCGGCGTAGCTGCGGCTGGCGCGCAGCGGGCCGCCGCGCGTCAGGTGTAGCAGGGTGTCGCTGTTGGTCAGCGGTTCGACTGCGCGGACGCGGTCGACGGCAACGATCATGCTGCGATGGATGCGCAAGAACTGGCGGCTATCGAGCCGCTCGGCAAAGCGCGACACGGTGTCGCGCACCAGATGCTGTTCTTCGCCGACGTGCAGGGCCACGTAGTTGCCCTGCGATTCGATCCAGTCCACCTCGGACAGCGGCAGCGAGATCAGTTGGCCGCGCCGTTTGACTTCCACGTGGGTTAGCGCGGGCAGGGCGTCGGGCGCCGGCGCCGGCGTGGCCGGCCGGGCCGGCGCGGGGGGCG
>NZ_JAQQPR010000016.1:0-165648 GCF_036688705.1 Duganella sp. S19_KUP01_CR8
TTCATTACAGCCGATAAGTGTGAACGCTTGAAGAAGAGTGCTACTCTAGAAAGGAGGTGATCCAGCCGCACCTTCCGATACGGCTACCTTGTTACGACTTCACCCCAGTCACGAATCCTACCGTGGTAAGCGCCCTCCTTGCGGTTAAGCTACCTACTTCTGGTAAAACCCGCTCCCATGGTGTGACGGGCGGTGTGTACAAGACCCGGGAACGTATTCACCGCGACATGCTGATCCGCGATTACTAGCGATTCCAACTTCATGCAGTCGAGTTGCAGACTACAATCCGGACTACGATACACTTTCTGGGATTAGCTCCCCCTCGCGGGTTGGCGGCCCTCTGTATGTACCATTGTATGACGTGTGAAGCCCTACCCATAAGGGCCATGAGGACTTGACGTCATCCCCACCTTCCTCCGGTTTGTCACCGGCAGTCTCATTAGAGTGCTCTTTCGTAGCAACTAATGACAAGGGTTGCGCTCGTTGCGGGACTTAACCCAACATCTCACGACACGAGCTGACGACAGCCATGCAGCACCTGTGTACTGGTTCTCTTTCGAGCACTCCCCAATCTCTCGGGGATTCCAGCCATGTCAAGGGTAGGTAAGGTTTTTCGCGTTGCATCGAATTAATCCACATCATCCACCGCTTGTGCGGGTCCCCGTCAATTCCTTTGAGTTTTAATCTTGCGACCGTACTCCCCAGGCGGTCTACTTCACGCGTTAGCTGCGTTACCAAGTCAATTAAGACCCGACAACTAGTAGACATCGTTTAGGGCGTGGACTACCAGGGTATCTAATCCTGTTTGCTCCCCACGCTTTCGTGCATGAGCGTCAGTTTTGACCCAGGGGGCTGCCTTCGCCATCGGTGTTCCTCCACATATCTACGCATTTCACTGCTACACGTGGAATTCTACCCCCCTCTGCCAAACTCTAGCCTTGCAGTCTTCATCGCCATTCCCAGGTTGAGCCCGGGGATTTCACGACAAACTTACAAAACCGCCTGCGCACGCTTTACGCCCAGTAATTCCGATTAACGCTTGCACCCTACGTATTACCGCGGCTGCTGGCACGTAGTTAGCCGGTGCTTATTCTTCAGGTACCGTCATTAGCCCGCTGTATTAGAGCAGACCGTTTCTTCCCTGACAAAAGAGCTTTACAACCCGAAGGCCTTCTTCACTCACGCGGCATTGCTGGATCAGGCTTGCGCCCATTGTCCAAAATTCCCCACTGCTGCCTCCCGTAGGAGTCTGGACCGTGTCTCAGTTCCAGTGTGGCTGGTCGTCCTCTCAGACCAGCTACTGATCGATGCCTTGGTAGGCTTTTACCCTACCAACTAGCTAATCAGATATCGGCCGCTCCAGGAGCATGAGGTCTTGCGATCCCCCACTTTCATCCTTAGATCGTATGCGGTATTAGCGTAACTTTCGCTACGTTATCCCCCACTCCAGGGTACGTTCCGATATATTACTCACCCGTTCGCCACTCGCCGCCAGGTTGCCCCGCGCTGCCGTTCGACTTGCATGTGTAAGGCATGCCGCCAGCGTTCAATCTGAGCCAGGATCAAACTCTTCAGTTTAATCTCTGTTACTTTTGCTACTCTCGTAGCACCCTTATTGCTAAGGGGTCGCTCACTCAAAATACTGACAGGCCACTATTTTCATAGCGCCTATTTCATTACTTCTTGTGAACATTTGATATTTTAAGTTTCACGCTGCCTAAGCAGCGTGTGCACTTTCATCAAACGTCCACACTTATCGACTGTAAATTTTTAAAGAACTTATTCGGTACTGCTTGCTTGCTGCGGAGCGTTGTGTCCGTCAGCGAAGAAGAAAGAGTATGAAGCGTTTAGACCGTTTCGTCAACCCCTACTTTTTCCCGCTTCACTCAGCAACATGTGCTGTGTTCTGCGAGGGGGCGAACTATAGCAAAGCGCACATAAGATTAGCAAGACCTATTTTCTGCTCCCTGTCTCCCGCCGTCCAATCCTCGTTTCTTGCAGACTGTCGCAATAGCTTGGCGCTTGGCCACGCCAATAGGTACAGTTGCATCATCAAAAAATTAGTTACACTTGCTTCGTACACAAGAGTGAAAGTCTTACATGTTTCCTATGCCAAAAACGCAAGACACCCTGAAAACCGCCGGCGCCTGGTTGCACCGCGGCTTTGACACGACCGCCACCTGGGTCACTCAACTGTCGTGGTGGAAGTTCCTGGTCTTCGCGGTGTTGACACTGATTGCCGGCTCCATCCTGCAGGACGAGCTGTTCTCGTCCAGTCCGGAGGAAGAAGTCATCATCAAGAACGACAAGCATCCCAAACGCAAAAACGGTGACACCAATATCCTGATCGACGATAGCGGCATCCATTTCAACCCGCGCGGCAAGATCCGCAACAAGGATGCCGACAAAACCGATAAAAGCGACTCGTCCGATTCCAGCAGCGATGACAACAAGGGCGTTCCCGTTGCACCACCAGCCGAACCAGCACAGCCGGCAGAGCCAGCGCAGCCCGCCGAGCCGGCCGCCCCAGCCGGCAAAGCGGGCAAACCCGGCAAACCGTCCGCCGCATCCGTCCCCGCCCTCCCCACCCTGCCGGGCGAAGAAGTCCACATCGACCTGCCACCGCAAATCGGTGAAGAACTGTCGAACGCAATCGAAGAGGCCGTCGACGACGCCGCCGAGCAAAAAGTCACCCGCTACCACCGTCAAGCCTCGACCTGGTTCAAGAGCTTCGTCTCGCTGCTGGTGCTCGCGCTGTTCGGCACCAAGGCCCTGATGGGTGGCAAAAAACGCGCCGAAGCCGAAACCCTGACCGCCAACGCCGCCGTCGAACGCGAATCCATGCAGCGCCAGCTCAGCGAGGCGAAGATGCAGATGATGCAGGCTCAAGTGGAGCCGCACTTCCTGTTCAACACCCTGGCCTCGGTCGAGCACCTGATCGAAACCGACCCGCCGCGCGCCTCCGCCATGCAGCGCAGCCTGATTAAATACCTGCGCGCGGTGCTGCCGCAAATGCGCGACAACGCTCTGATCACCAACCTGGGCCGCGAGGCCGACATGGTGGTGGCCTACCTGAACCTGCTAAAAATGCGCATGGAAGAACGCCTGACCGTGGACTTCGACATCCCCGACGGCCTGCGCACCGCCGCTTTCCCGCCGATGATGCTGCAATCGATGGTGGAAAACGCCATCAAGCACGGCCTGGAGGCCAAACCAGAGGGCGGCACGCTGAAAGTGCGCGCCGACGTGGCCCACAACAAGCTGCGCGTGATCGTCACCGACGACGGCCTCGGCTTCGGCGCCGTGCCCAGCGATGGCACCGGCCTGGGCCTGATGACCATCCGCGAACGCCTGAAACTGCTGCATGGCGAACAAGGCCAGTTGCTGATCGCCGCCAACAGTCCAAGCGGCGTGATCGCCACGATCGAAGTCCCGTACCAGCTGTCTAAATAAGATCGATTGATTATTACGGCGATTCGTTGAATAATTAATTGTTTAAATAATTAACATTGCAGAACACACCCACATGCCTACAGCAATCATTGCCGACGACGAACGTTTGATGCGCGACCAACTGCGCATGCGCCTGGGCCAGGTCTGGCCCGAGCTGGAAATTATTGGCGAAGCCAAGAACGGCGACGAAGCGATCGAACTGGTCGACCAGCTCAAGCCGGACTTCACCTTCCTCGATATCCGCATGCCCGGAAAAACCGGCATGGAAGCCGCCTCAGTGATCGGCAACAAGAGCCACATCGTGTTCGTGACCGCCTACGACGCCTATGCGGTGGAAGCCTTCGAGCGCGGCGCGGTCGACTACGTGCTCAAACCGCCCGAGCAGGAGCGCCTGCAGATCACGGTCGACCGCCTCAAGACCCGCATGAGCAAACCGACCGCGGCTGCCGACGTCAACGCCAGCGTGACTGCGATGCTGTCGCAACTGGCGGAAAAGATCGCGACACCGAAACCAGCCTATCTGCAATGGATACAGGCCAGCATCGGCCAGGACCTGCGCATGATACCGGTCGAGGAAATCCTGTTCTTCCGCTCCGACGAAAAATACACCTGCGTGCAAACCGAACGCTACGAAGCGCTAATCCGCAAGCCGGTGCGCGACCTGGCCGAGGAGCTTGATCCCGCGCTGTTCTGGCAGATCCACCGCGCCACGCTGGTCAACGTCAACGCCATCGAAGGCGTGACGCGCGACATACGCGGCCGCCACCTGGTCATGATCAAGGGCAAGCCGGACAAGCTCGAAGTGAGCCGCAGCTTCCTGCACCTGTTCAAACAGATGTAATCCCGCCACAGACGCCAAGCGCGTCTGCGGCATATCAACCCCCTGCCCTGCGCTTGCTTTAGTGTTTACCCACGCGGCCCATCCCTGCCGCATGGGGAAACGCATGGCCCGTATCCGATCACTGCTCATGTTCAGCAGCGCCGTTGCGCTGGCCGGGCGCCTGTCCTGGCGCATGGGCTGGCAATGCGCGCGCGCGGCCACCGCGCACAAGCGCAGCCGTGGCATCATCCAGCATGCCAGCGACGCCATCATCTCCACCGACGAACGCCAGATCATCCTGCAAGCCAACCCCTCGGCCGCGACCATGTTCGGCACCACGGTGCAGGCCATGGAAGGCTCGCCCCTGCAGCAATTCATCCCGCGCGACCAGCGCTTGAGCAACGAGCCGGCCAGCACCCGCTACTTCGGCAACACCGGCATCCGCCTGCGCATGAAAGGCCGGCGCGCCAGCGACTATGCCGTGACCGGCTTGAAAGCCAGTGGCCAGCACTTTCCACTGGAAGGGTCGATCTCGTCGCTGGCGGAAAACGGCCACCGCATCTACACCATCATCCTGCGCGACATTACCGAACGCAAGCAGGTGCAGGAACAGCTGGAACAGTCATACTCCCAGCTGCGCGAACTGTCGGCCGCGCTGCAAACCATACGGGAGGAGGAACGCAAGCACATCGCCCGCGAGCTGCACGACGACCTCGGCCAGCTGCTGGCAACGCTGCGCGTGGACCTGGCGCTGCTGCAGCAACAGCACAGCAACGACGTGGCCGCGCGCAAGCTCCAGGCCGGCATGGACGAGCTGCTGATGTCGGCGATCACGTCGCTGCGGCGCATCGCCAGCAACCTGCGGCCGCGTGCGCTCGATGAGGGAGGCTTGTATTTCGCGCTGGAGAGCTTGCGCCAGGAATTCGTCTCGCGCTACGGCATCGCCTGCACGCTGGACGCGAATGAAGAAGATTTGATACTGGACGACGCCTACAGCACAGCCATCTTCCGCATTGCGCAGGAAGCGCTGACCAACATCACCCGCCACGCCGAAGCGCGCAAGGTCTTGCTGTCGCTGTACCGCACCGACGGTCTGCTGCAAGTCACCATCCATGACGACGGCCGCGGCATCGCCGAAAAGGACATGGACAAAGCTTCATCCTTCGGCCTGATCGGGATGCGCGAACGCGTCTGGGCACTGCATGGCGACATCTCCATCGTCAGCGACGGCGGCACCCGGATCATGATCCGGCTGCCGCTGCCGCCTCAGGAAAACGTCGCCTGATCCTGCTTAGAAGGCGTGACGGATGCCAACGTTGAAGGCCTTGTCGCCGCTACCAGCTTCGTTGTTGTTACCAACGGTGTAGCCGGCGCCGTTCTTGTTCTTGATCTTGGCGTAGGCAACATACATGCCGGTACGCTTCGACACCGAGTACAGGTAACCCAGCGCCCACTGGTCGGCGTCCTGGTTGTTGACGGTCTTGTCGTTCTTGCGGATGTACGAAGCCATGATGGTGCCGCTAGGAGCGACTGGCACTTGCACGCCGATCAGCAGGTCGTTGCTGTCCAGGCTGGCCTTAGGCGCCACGGCGTAGCCGAAGGCGTTAGCCGATGGCAGGGCCGCGCTGTTCACGCCCTTGTCCGCGCCGTAGGCGAAGTAGGCTTTGACAACCTGGAAATCGTAGTTGATCGCGAACAGGGTGTTGCGGCCGCTGTCCTGCAGCTTGGCCGGGGTGGCGCCGACCGCAGCGGTGTCGTTGTTGCGGTTGTTGTACACCAGGCGCGCGTTCAGCGGGCCGTTGGCGAAGTTCAGGCCGAAGCCGAACTGGCGGCCGGCGGTCGAGCTGCCAGCCTGCTCGCCCAGCGAGTACAGGCCGTCGGCGCTGAAGCCTTCCATCACCGGGGTCGAGTAGACCAGGGCGTTGCTGGTGCGGGTGTTCGCGCCGGCTGCCGGGAACAAGTTCTTGATGCTGCCTGCGTAACCGGCGCCGAATGGGTCGGCAACCTGGCTCATGGCGTTGTACAGCATGGTGTATTGGCGACCGATGGTCAAGGTGCCGGCTTCTTTGCTTTTCAGGCCGACAAACGACTGACGGTTGAACAGGGCGCTGTTGGCGTTGTCCAGCGCGCCGTCATCCACTTTCAGGCCGGTTTCCAGGGTGAAGATGGCCGACAGGCCGTTGCCCAGGTCTTCGGTGCCACGGAAGCCCAGACGCGACTGGCCGCCGATACCGCTGGTGACTTTGGTCACGCTGCCTGCCGCGCCGCCGCGCTCGCCGACCAGACCTGCGTCGACCAGGCCATAGATCGTGACATTCGATTGAGCTTGAGCTTGAGCTGCGAAACCGCCGATGATCATTGCTACCAGAGTAAGTTTTTTCACTTGATGTTCTCTACTGAAGGTTGGAAGAAGTAACTGCATGTAATCAATCTACGGGGCGAATCATGCCTATCAATTACTTCAACAATGTGACATCAACCATTTGTTGTAAATCAGCATCAGTATAAAAAAAGCCGCAAAACGCGGCTTTTAGTGAATTCCATTTATTTTAACCGGCAGCTGAGCAGGTAGTAGTACTCCAGCCGCTCGACACGAATCTGCCGCGCCGACGTCGCGAAACGCTTGCGCAGCGTGCTGTCGGTCAGGTAGTTCTTCATCACTTCGTAGCGCTGGCCATCGTCGGCGGTCAGGATCTGGAAAGTGTTGCCTTCCAGGTCGGTGCGGGCAAACACCATGCTATCGCCATCGACATAAGTCTCGTCCAGCAACACCAGCAGCACGTCCTTGCCCAGCTTGGCGCGCAGGGTCTTCAGGTATTTCTCCTGGTCTTCACGCTTGACGTGTCCCCACAGGCCGGCCGCGAACACCGCCGTGTACTTGCCTTCCAGGTCGTCCGGCAGGTTGAAGGCGTCCATCACGCCGAAGGTCACGACGTCCTCGTCCAGGCCGCGGGTTTCGGCCAGCGCGATCATTTCCGGCACCAGGTCGGTGGCGTGCACCGATTCCGCCACTTCGGCGATCAGGTCGGTCCAGTACGCGGTTCCGCAGGCCAGTTCCAGCACCTTGTGGTCCTGGAACAGCTCGGCGACCATTTCCTGCAAGTCATCCAGATCGTCGAAGCGCTCTTCCTGCGCGTAGACCTGGTCATAGTTATCGGCGTTGACGGCATAAAATTGTGCCAACTGGTTGGTAATCATGTCTTACTTTCTAATTTACAGTTCGTAGTGTTCTTTTGCACCGCTCATGGCCTGCTCGATCAATTTACGGTTGAGCGTAGGCGCCAGCAGTTCGATAAAGGTGTAGATATAGCTGCGCAGATAAGCCCCCTGCTTGACCGCCACCCGCGACACATTCATGCCGAACAGGTGGCCCACAGGAATGGCGCGCAGCGATTTGTCGCGCTCGGCGTCGAAGGCCATGCCCGCTATGATACCAATCCCCATGCCCAACTCCACATAAGTCTTGATCACGTCGGCGTCTATGGCTTCCAGCAACACGTCCAGCTTCAGCCCGCGCAGGGAGAAGGCATGGTCGATCTTGCTGCGGCCGGCAAAGGCGCCATCGTAAGTGATAATCGGGAAAGCGGCAATTTCTTCCAGCGTAATCTGCTTAGATTTAAGCAATGGATGGTCCGGCGCCACCACCACCACGTGTTCCCACTGATAACATGGCAAGGTTATCAAACCGGTCACACCGGCGATGGATTCGGTGGCGATCGCCAGGTCGGCCTGGTCGCGCTGGACCATTTCGGCGATCTGCTGCGGATTTCCTTGCAATAAAGACAAGCGCACCTTGGGGAACTTCAGCATGAAGGCCTGCACCACTTTCGGCAGCGTGTAGCGGGCCTGCGTGTGTGTGGTGGCGATGGTAAAACTGCCACTGTCCTGGGCCGCATATTCCTTGCCGATGCGCTTGAGGCTGTCAATTTCCTGCATAATTAACTCCACCGATTCCAGCACCAGCCGCCCTGGCTCGGTCAGGCCACGGATACGCTTGCCGTGCCGGGTGAAGATATCGACGCCCAACTCCTCCTCCAGCTCGATAATCGCCTTGGACACGCCCGGCTGCGACGTAAACAGCGCTTTGGCGGCATCGGTCAGGTTGTAGTTCTGGCGTACAGCTTCGCGCACGAAGCGCAGTTGGTGAAGGTTCATTGCGGGTCCAGGCTCATCATAAATTGAACGTCCATGCTTATACCCAATACGTATATAAGCAAATAAAGACTAAGTCGTATGGAATAAAGACGAAGTTTATTACTATTAGCGCTAGTTTGGGGGTTCTAGCAAGCGACTATCTAGGAAGAATATGTATCAATACGACCAATATGACCATCTCATCGTCCGCGAACGCATCGCCCAATACCGGGATCAAGTGCGCCGTCGCCTGTCCGATGAGCTGACCGAAGCCGAATTCCTGCCGCTGCGCCTGCAAAATGGCCTGTATATGCAGCGTCACGCCTACATGCTGCGCATCGCCGTGCCGTACGGCTTGCTGGCATCCAAGCAAATGCGCATGTTCGCGCACATCGCCCGCAAGTACGACCGCGGCTATGGCCACTTCACCACCCGCCAGAACATCCAGTTTAACTGGATCGAGCTGGAGCAGACCCCGGACATCCTGGCCGACCTGGCCTCGGTGGAGATGCACGCCATCCAGACCTCCGGCAACTGCATCCGCAACACCACCTCCGATCCTTATGCCGGCGTCGCCGCCGACGAGATCATCGATCCGCGTCCGTACGCCGAGGTGCTGCGCCAGTGGTCCACCTTCCACCCCGAATTCATCGCCCTGCCGCGCAAGTTCAAGGTCGCCATCAACGGCGCCGTCGAAGACCGCGCCGCCATCGCCGTGCATGACATCGGCCTGACCGTGGTGCGCAACGACGCCGGCGAGATCGGCTTCAAGTTCATGGCCGGCGGCGGCATGGGCCGCACCCCTATCCTGGGCAGCGTGATCCGCGACTTCCTGCCATGGCAGCACCTGCTGACCTACACCGAAGCCGTGATGCGCGTGTATAACCAGTACGGCCGCCGCGACAACAAGTACAAGGCCCGCATCAAGATCCTGCTGAAGGCCATCGGCGTCGAAGAGTTCACCCGCCAGGTCGAAGCCGAATGGGCCGACCTGAAAGACGGCCCGGAAACGCTGACCGTCGAAGAAATGCAGCGCGTGATCGACTACTTCCAGCCGCCGGCCTACAAGCAGCTGGACGACAGCGACGTGGTCGCGGCGCACGCCGGCAACAAGGCCTTCGCCAACTGGATCAACCGCAACGTCAAGCCGCACAAGCAGCCTGGCTACGCCGCCGTGGTGCTGTCGCTGAAGAAGACCGGCGTGCCGCCGGGCGACGCCACCGCCGAGCAGATCGACTTCATGGCCGACCTGTCGGACCGCTACAGCTTCGGCGAACTGCGCGTCACGCACGAGCAGAACATCGTGCTGGCCGACGTCGAGCAATCGCAGTTGTTCACGCTGTGGGAACAGGTCAAGGCCAAGGGCCTGGCGACGCCGAACATCGGCCTGCTGACCGACATGATCTGCTGCCCGGGCGGCGACTTCTGCTCGCTGGCCAACGCCAAGTCGCTGCCGATCGCCGCCGCCATCGCGGAGCGCTTCGACAACATCGACTTCCAGCACGACATCGGCGAGATCGAACTGAATATCTCGGGCTGCATCAACGCCTGCGGCCACCACCACGTCGGCAGCATCGGCGTGCTGGGCGTCGACAAGGACGGCAGCGAATGGTATCAGGTGTCGATCGGCGGCTCGCAGGGCAACAACGCCGCCATCGGCAAGATCATCGGACCATCGTTCTCCGCGCTGCAAATGCCGGAAGTGATAGGCCGCCTGCTGCAGGTGTATGTGCGCGATCGCTATGAAGACGAATCGTTCGCCGACTGTGCGCAGCGCCTGGGCATCGCGCCGTTCAAGGAATTTGTGTACGCCACGCCGATCGTCGAAGCCGGTCGCCTGGTAGGAGAGGATGAATATGTCTGACGTTAAGAACCTGATCATCAAAGGCCGTGAAGTGGTCGAAGATACGTGGCACGTGCTGCGCGCGCCGGAAGCGGCCGACGGCGGCGTGGCCCCTGAAGCCGACGCCATCGCCGCCCTGCCCGTCCCGGCGGGCAAGGTGATCGTGCCGGTCGCGGTCTGGAACGCCCAGCGCGAGTCGCTGCTGGCGCGCGCCGCCGCCGGCGAGATCGGCGTCTGGATCGCCAGCGACGAACGTCCGGAAGCGCTGAAGGACGACCTGTCCCAGTTCGCCCTGGTCGCCGTCGACTTCCCTAAATTCACCGATGGCCGCGGCTACTCGATCGCCTACAACCTGCGCACCCGCCTGGGCTGGACCGGCGAACTGCGCGCCATCGGCGACGTGCTGCGCGACCAGCTGTTCTCGATGCAGCGCGTCGGCTTCGACGCCTACGCCACGCGGCCTGACCGCAACATCCACGATGCGCTGAAAGGCCTGTCCGATTTCTCGGAGACCTACCAGGCATCGGTGGACCAGAAGGTGCCGCTGTTCCGCCGCCACGCCCGCAACGTCGGCGTCAACACCGGCGACGCCGGCTACGGCATCTGATCGGAGCAGCCATGAGTGACCTGAACAAGCTGATTACGGACACCAACGCCACGCTGGCGCGCATCGTCAAGGACCACAGCCCGGCGGTGTTCGCCTCCAGCCTGGCGGCCGAAGACATGGTGCTGACCGACTTGATCCTGAAAGGCAAGCTGGATATCGGCATCTTCTCGCTTGAAACCGGACGCCTGCATCCTGAAACGCTGGCCATGCTGGACCGCGTCAAGGAACGCTACGACGGCTACGAGATCGCGCTGTACAAGCCGCAGACCGAAGCGGTCGACGCCTACGTCGCGCAGAACGGCCTGAACGCCTTCTACGACAGCGTCGAGATGCGCCGCGAGTGCTGCCGCATCCGCAAGGTCGAGCCGCTGGGCCGCGCCCTGGCCGGCAACAAGGCTTGGGTCACCGGCCAGCGCCGCGCGCAGTCGGCCACCCGCACCTCGCTGATGGTGGAAGAAGACGATCCGGCTCACCTCATGACCAAGTTCAATCCACTGGCCGACTGGTCGGAGGCAGACATCTGGAACTACATCCGCGACAACGACGTGCCGTACAACGCGTTGCACGACCAGGGCTATCCATCGATCGGCTGCGCACCCTGCACGCGCGCCATCGAACCGGGTGAAGACGTCCGCGCCGGCCGCTGGTGGTGGGAGAATCCGGATTCGAAAGAGTGCGGCCTGCACATGGTCGACGGCAAACTGATACGCATTAAATCCGTGGCGGCTTGATAGGCAAGCGCCACACAAAAGAATAGGCATAGTCCATGAACGCTTTAGTTGAAAACCACGCCGCGCACGTGAATTCGCGCCACCTCGACGCTTTGGAATCGGAAGCGATCCACATCATGCGCGAAGTCGCGGCCGAATGCAGCAACCCTGCGCTGCTGTTCTCGGGCGGTAAAGACTCGGTGGTCTTGCTGCGCATCGCGGAGAAGGCTTTCCGCCCCGGCAAATTCCCGTTCCCGCTGGTGCACGTCGACACCGGCCATAACTTCGCCGAAGTGATCACCTTCCGCGACAAGCGCGTGGCCGAACTGGGCGAGCGCCTGATCGTCGGCTCGGTCGAAGAGTCGATCAAAAAAGGCACGGTGCGCCTGCGTAATCCGCTGACCGATTCGCGCAACGCCGCGCAGGCGGTCACGCTGCTGGAAACCATCGCCGAACACGGCTTCGACGCCTGCATCGGCGGCGCCCGCCGCGATGAAGAGAAGGCCCGCGCCAAGGAGCGCATCTTCTCCTTCCGCGACGAATTCGGCCAGTGGGATCCGAAATCGCAGCGCCCGGAACTGTGGGACCTGTATAACACCCGCGTCCATCCAGGTGAGAACATGCGTGTGTTCCCGATCTCGAACTGGACCGAGCTCGATGTGTGGATGTACATCGCCCGCGAAAAGCTGGAACTGCCGCCGATCTACTTCGCCCACGAACGCCAGGTCATTCCGCGCAACGGCCTGCTGGTGCCGCTGACCGACCTGACCCCGGCACGCGAAGGCGAAACCGTCGAAACGCAGGTGGTGCGCTTCCGCACCGTCGGCGACATCTCCTGCACCTGCCCGGTGTCGTCGGATGCGGCCACGGTGGAGCAGATCATCGCCGAAACCGCAGTCACGCAGATCACCGAACGCGGCGCCACCCGGATGGACGACCAGACCTCCGAGGCTTCGATGGAAAAACGTAAAAAAGCAGGATACTTCTGATGAACGCACTCACCGACAACCACGAACAAAAAACTGAACGCGGCCTGCTGCGCTTCATCACCGCCGGCTCCGTCGACGACGGCAAGTCCACCCTGATCGGCCGCCTGCTGTTCGACAGCAAAGGCATCTTCGCCGACCAGCTGGACGCCATGTCGCGCTCCAAGCACAAGCGCACCGTCGGCGACGCCGTCGACCTGTCGCTGCTGACCGACGGCCTGGAAGCCGAACGCGAACAAGGCATCACCATCGACGTGGCCTACCGCTACTTCGCCACGCCGAAGCGCAAGTTCATCATCGCCGACACGCCAGGCCACGAGCAGTACACCCGCAACATGGTGACCGGCGCTTCGACCGCCGATGCCGTCATCATCCTGATCGACGTCTCGAAGGTGAAGCTGCACGAAGACGGCGGCGTGGACCTGCTGATCCAGACCAAGCGCCACTCGACCATCGCCCACCTGCTGCAGATCGAGCACGTGGTGGTCGCCGTCAACAAGATGGACCTGGTGAACTACGACCAGGTGATCTACGACCGCATTGTCAAGGCCTACCGCGAGTTCGCCGAGACGCTGGGCCTGAAGGACATCACGCCGATCCCGCTGTCCGCCCTGACCGGCGACAACGTGGTTGCCGCCAGCGAAAAACTGAGCTGGTACAAGGGCCCGACGCTGATCGAGCTGCTGGAATCGCTGTCGGTGTACGACGAATCGCACAACGCGCCGTTCCGCTTCCCGGTACAGCTGGTGGCGCGCCACAACGGCCACGAAGCCAACGACTTCCGCGGCTACATGGGCCGCATCGAAGCCGGCAAGGTGTCGGTCGGCGACACGCTGGTGGTGCAGCCATCCGGCCAGACCGCGACCGTCAAGGACATCGTCACGCTGGAAGGTTCGCATCAATCGGCGGTGGTCGGTCAATCGATCACGCTGCTGCTGAACGAATACCTGGACATCTCGCGCGGTGACCTGCTGGCCGGCGCCAGCCAGCCAGCGACCCTGCTCAAGCAGTTGAAGGCGGACGTCTGCTGGATGTCCGACGAGCCGCTGGACCAGCGCCGCAAGTACTGGATCAAGCACGGCACCAAGCAGACCTCGGCCAAGATCACCGGCATTGAATCGCTGTTGGACATCAACACCCAGCAGCGCCACAGCGCCGAAGGCCTGAAGCTGAACGATATCGCCCGCATCGGCCTGACCGTGCAGCAGCCGCTGGCGGCCGACGCCTACGCCGACATCCGCGCCACCGGCGCCTTCATCCTGATCGACGAAGTCACGCACCAGACCGTCGCAGCGGGCATGATCCGTCTGGCTGAGTAACACCCATGTCGTTCCCGCGCAGGCGGGAACCCATGCTGAGTATGGATTCCCGCCTACGCGGGAATGACAAGCCAACAAAGGAATAGCCATGTCATCCCTTGGAAAAGTCTACCTGATCGGCGCCGGCCCCGGCGCCCAGGACCTGATCACCCTGCGCGGCGCGCGCCTGCTGGCGCAAGCCGACGTGGTGCTGCACGACGCCCTGGTGACCGAGGAGATGCTGGAGCTGTGCCCTCAGGCAGAGAAAATCCTGGTCGGAAAACGCTGCGGCCAGCTGTCGACCGCGCAGCAGTTCATCAACAAGCAGATGGTAGACAACGCCCACAAGTTCCCGCTGGTGGTGCGCCTCAAGGGCGGCGACCCGATGCTGTTCGGCCGCGCCGACGAGGAACTGCGCGCGCTGGAAGAAGCGGGCATCGAGGTGGAAATCGTCCCCGGCATCACCACCGCGCTGGCCGCGGCGGCGGCCAGCAAGCAGCCGCTGACCAAGCGCGGCGTGGCGCGCAGCGTCGCCTTCTTCACCTCCTCCACCGCGCCGGAACACGCAGAACACGACGCCATCCCCGACACCGACACCCTGGTGCAGTACATGGGCGGCCGCGAAGCCATCGCCACTGCGGAACGCCTGCTGGCGCAGGGCCGCCGTCCAGACACGCCGGTGGTCGTCATCGAAAATTGCAGCCGTCCGGACCAGCATATCCGCCGCCTGACCATCGCCTCGCTGGCGCAAGGCCTGGGCGCGGCCCACGGCCCGGTGCTGGTGATGCTGGGCGACGCGATGAAAACCCGCGCCCACCAGCTCAGCGACGAAGCACAACTCCCTTCAGCAGTACAGCAACTGAGCGCCTGATCCGTAATAGAATGTCCATTCATACCAAACGAGGTAGTAATGGACACTGTTCACGAAGTGCTGGAACGCGCATGGAAGGCCCACTCGGAAGGCGCCTTCGATAGCGCGCTCAATGACTACATCTGGCTGTTCGACGCCAGCGCCGCCGACGCGGAAACCGCGCCGCTGCGCCTGTCCTATGTGCTGAGCGCCTGGGCCAAGCTGGCAGAAGAACACCTGCCGGCGCGCCGCGCGCTGGTTGAGCTGCGCGAGCGCGACAGCCAGCGCCTGCTGGCCCAGGCCGACGGCGATGCCGCCGAGGCCCTGTTTAACGACATCCGTGCCATCAACGACAAGCTCAGCGACCTGCAAAACACCTACCATCTGTTCCAGCAGCTACCGGAAGCGCTGGCGCAGCAATGCGCCCGCTCGGCACTGCCGTCGATCATGGCCTGCGGCGACTACGCGCTGGCCAGCCGCCACCTGCCGCAGCCGATGCGGCACCTGGCGCAGGCGGCGGCCCTGCTCAACGAGCGGCGCGCCGGCTTTAACGTGCTGACCACCGCCGGCATGTCCGCCCTGCTGGCCGAGGTGTACAACTACATCAACGAACTGGCGCTGGTGCTGGACTTGCTGAGCGGCTGCGGCGATACTGCGGCAGCGGAAGCGGCGCGCGCCCAGGCCGTGACGCTGGTGCAGTCGCCGGAAGCGCGCGCCTGCGTCCAGGCGGAACTCGACGCCCCAGGCACGACGCTCGACGCCATGATCGAACTCGAAAACTCATCAGCGACCGAATAGTGAAAACGAACTACGCCCAGACCCTGCTCCTACTTGCCCTGCTGCCGGCCGCCGCCAGCGCTGCCGCCGCCATCCCGACCTACGATTTCAAGGTCGTCCACGCCTACCCGCACGACCCGCAAGCCTTCACCGAAGGCCTGCTGTACCGCGACGGCTTCCTGTACGAGAGTACAGGCCTGAATGGCAAATCGTCGATCCGCAAGGTGGAGCTGGAGACCGGCAAGGTCGTCAAGAGCAAGGACATCCCGCCGCAGTACTTCGGCGAAGGCCTGACGGTATGGAAGGACACGCTGGTCGGCCTGACCTGGCAGACGCAGACCGGCTTCGTATTCGACCTGGCCACCTTCGAGATGCGCAACCAGTTCGCCTATCCGGGCGAAGGCTGGGGCCTGACGCAGAACGGCAAGGAGTTGATCATGAGCGACGGCACGGCCACGCTGCGCTTCCTCGATCCCAAGACCTTCCTCGAAGTGCGCCGCGTGAAGGTGACGGCCGACGGCATCGCGGTCGATCAGGTCAACGAGCTGGAAGTGGTGGGCGACGAGATCTTCGCCAACCTGTGGCACACCAACACCATCGCCCGCATCGACCCGGCCAACGGCAAGATCACCGGCTGGATCGACCTGGGCAAGCTGTATCCCGGCGCCGGCAAAGGCCTCAACGGCGAGAACGTCATGAACGGCATCGCCTGGGACGCCGAGAAAAAGCGCCTGTTCGTCACCGGGAAATTGTGGCCCAAGCTGTACGAGATCAAGATCGTACCCAGGAAGTAAATGGCGCCGACCTGGCGCCGCCGCTTACGCCGGCAGCGAGGAGACGCAGTAGTCGGACAAGGCGTTGAGCACGGCGGCGTTCTCGCCGGCCGCTTCGACCACGTTGATGGTCGCCTGCGGATGATCGAGGCGCAATTGCTCGACCATCAGCGGCAGGTCGCGCAGCACATGGCCGCCCTGCCCCAGGAATACCGGCACCACGGTGATCCGGGTGATGCCGTCGGCGGTCAGCTCGGCCACCAGCTCCGGCAGGCGCGGCGTCATCAACTCAAGAAAGGCCAGCGACACGCGCACCTCAGGGGTGCGCGCCTGCGTCAGGTCGCGCAGCCGCTCGAACGGCGCCGCCCACGATGCGGCACGGGCGCCGTGCGCGAACAGGATCAGGGCTTGCTTGCTCATCTAGTGTCGCTCCACCCACCACAAGGCGCCCAGCGCCAGCAGCAGGAATAACAGGCTCGGGGCGATCGCCGTGACCACCGCCGGCCAGGTGCTCAGCAGCCCCAGATGCGAGAACAAGGTGTTCACCAACTGGAAGCTGACACCGATCATGATACCGACAAAAATCTTCAGACTCACGCCGCCGCTACGCGTGTGCAGGTAGCCGAACGGCAGCGCCAGCGCCATCAGCACGAAGATCGCCAACGGGTCGAACAGCTTCTTCCAGAAGGCGATCTTGAAGCGCTCGGTCTCCTGCTTGTTCTCCTGCAGGTGACGGGTGTAGACCGCCAGTTCGTTGGCCGACATGCGCTCCGGATCGGAGCCGGCCACCGACAGGATCTTCGGCGTCACTTCGGACAGCAGGTCCTTGGTGGCGCTGTGGCGGGTTTCGATCAGGCTGGTGTCCTGGGCGAAGTTGTTGGCCAGGTTGGCCTCGCTGCCCGGCTTGAGCAGCGCCGGATTGGTGAAGATATTTTCCGTCACATCCGACAGCTGCCAGTTGTTATTGCCCTTGAAGGTGCCGATCTTGGCCAGCGTGATCGAACGCAGGCGGAAGCTGGTGTCGAACTCGTACAGCTTGACGTCGACCAGCGTACCGTCCGGCTTCACCTGGCGCACGTTGAAGAAGCGCGAGCCGGTCACGGTGCCGCTCATGCCGTCCGACTTGACGATATCCTTGGTCCACAGGCCGGAGCGGAACTCCGACGAGATCGCGGCGCCGCGCGCGCTCAGCTTGATCTTCTCGGCCAGCGGCGCGGTGCGCGGCGCAATCAGCTCGCCGAAGATGAAGGTGACGATCACCAGCACGAAGCCGACCTTGGCCAGCATCCACGCCACCATCCCGGTCGACATGCTGGATGCGCGCATGATGGTGAATTCGGACGTCGCCGCAAACTGCGCCATCGTGTAGATGGTGCCGATCAGCGCCGCCAGCGGCATCACTTCATACACGTGGGCCGGCAGCTGCACCAGCACATACAGGAAGGCGTACTGGATGGCATAGCCGTTCTTGCCGACCGACGGCAGCTCGCCCGTCAGGTCCATGAAGGCTTGCAGGCCCAGGAAGGCGACCAGCACAAAGGCCACCGCCTGCAGGATCGAGACGGCGAAATAGCGTTGCAGGATTTTCATGGCGTGACAGCTTTCTTGCCGGCTGCGCGCGAGCGCTTCAGCGCCGCCAGCAATGCCAGCGGATGATAGCGATGGTTGAGGTTCAGGCGCCAGGCAAACAGCGCGAATACCAGCAGCATCGCGACGACGTGCAGCGGCCACCAGGACAGCGCGAACGACGACTTGCCCTGCTTGACGCTGGCCTCGACCAGCTTGACCACGTTGCTGTAGCTGAAGAAGATCAGCAGCGCGATGATCAGGTTGGCCGAACTGCCGGCGCGCGGATTGACAAAACCCAGCGGCACCGCCAGCAGGATCAGGATCAAACAGGTGGCCGGCGACGAGATGCGCCACAACAGCTCCGCGCGGCCGAAGGCCGTGGTGTCGGACAGCAGCGCCATGATAGGCTCGGCGTCGGTATTGCGCTCGGACTCCATGTCCTGGGTCTGGCTGGTCACGCGCATGCTGTAGCTTTCGAATTCCATGGTCTGGAAGTCCGACTGGCCCGGCGTGCCCTGGTAGCGGCGGCCGTTCTTCAGCACCAGATAGCGCTCGCCCTTGGCGCCGGTGTTGATCACGCCCTCGCGCGCGACGATGACGGCGGTGCCATGTTCGTCGACCGTGTTGACGAACACGTTCTGCACCACGGCCGTCTTGCCGGCCACGCCTTCGACGAAGAAGATGCGGTTGGCCGACGCCGATTCCTTGAACTGGCCCGGCGAGACCTTTTGCAGGTCTTCGCGTTTTTCGAAGCGCTCGACGTATTCCGAGCTTTTCTGCTTGGCCCACGGCGTGGCGACGAAACTCAGGGCGCCCGTCAGCAGCACCATCGGCAGGCCGAAGCTCAGTACCGGGACTATCCATCTGGTCAGGCTCAGGCCCGACGCGAACCACACCACCATCTCGGAATCGCGGTAGCTGCGCGTGACCACCATCAGCACTGAAATAAAGCTGGTGAGGATGAGGATAGTTGGCAGATAATTCAGCGTTGCGAATGCGATCAACGCGATGACGTCACTGGAGGCGACCTTGCCGCCTGCGGCCCGGCCCAACACGGCGATCAGGGTCCAGGTAACGCATATGCTGAACAGCACGGTGAAGGTGGCGCCGGCGGCACTTGCCATTTCACGTCGTAGGGCGCGTTGAAAGATCATTCGAAAGTTATAATTCGGTAGTTAAGGGCCTCACTGGGCCACAAGTTAAATAACAGCCTGGCAAACAGGCTGGCAATTCGTACACGACACGGAGAATCAAATGGACTTTAGCATAAAAGCATTCGACACAAAAAACACCATCGCTTCGGCCAAAGCCGGCGTTGTCGCCGTCGCGGTCTTTGAGAACAAGAAGCTGTCGCAGGCCGCCAAGGCGCTGGACGGCTCCGGTGAAATCACGGCTGCGCTGAAGTCCGGCGACATCTCCGGCAAAGCCGGCACCACCCTGCTGCTGCGCGGCGTGAAAGGCGCGAGCGCCGAACGCGTGCTGCTGGTCGGCCTGGGTAGCGACGATGGCGTCAGCGAGAAGAATTTCGCCAGCGGCGTGTCCGCGGTGCTGAAGGCTTTCTCCGCGCTGGGCGCGAGCGACGCTATTATCGCACTGCCGATGACCGAAGTGAAAGAGCGCGACGTCAATTGGGCGATCCGCTGCGTGGTGCAAAGCGCGCACGAAAGCGTGTTCCGCACCGACGGCCAGAAGAGCAAGAAGGATCCGGCGCCGACCGGCGTGAAGAAAATCGCGCTGGCCGTGCCAAACACCGCCGCCACCAAGCTGGCGCTGGCCCAGGCCGAGGCGATCGCCAACGGCATGGACCTGACCAAGGAACTGGGCAACCTGTCGGCCAACGTCTGCACCCCGACCTACCTGGCCAACACCGCCAGGAAGCTGGGCAAGGACTACAAGTTCGACGTTGAAGTGCTGGACCGCAAACAGCTGGAAGCACTGAAGATGAACAGCTTCCTGTCCGTGACCAACGGCAGCGAGCAGCCGCCAAAGTTCATCATCCTCAAGCACATGGGCGGCAAGCCTAAGGATGCGCCGGTGGTGCTGGTCGGTAAAGGCATCACCTTCGACACCGGCGGCATTTCGCTGAAAGCCGGTCCAGGCATGGACGAGATGAAGTACGACATGGGTGGCGCCGCTTCGGTGCTGGGTACCTTCCGCGCCATCGGCGAGATGAACCTGAAGCTGAACGTGATCGGCGTGATCGCCGCCTGCGAGAACATGCCTTCCGGCCGCGCCACCAAGCCGGGCGACATCGTCACCTCGATGAACGGCCTGACCATCGAGATCCTGAACACCGACGCCGAAGGCCGCCTGGTGCTGTGCGATGCGCTGGCCTACGCCGAGCGCTTCAACCCGGCCGCCGTGATCGACATCGCCACGCTGACCGGCGCCTGCATCGTCGCCCTGGGCCACCACAAGAGCGGCCTGTTCACGCGCGACGACGACACCCACAACAAGCTGGCCGACGAGATCATGGCTGCGGGTAAAGCCGCCGGCGACACCGCATGGCGCCTGCCGATCGGCGAGGAGTACAACGAGCAGCTGAAGTCCAACTTCGCCGACCTGGCCAACATCGGCACGCCGGGCGGCGCGTCGTGCACCGCCGCGGCCTTCCTGGAGAACTTCACCCGCAAGTACACCTGGGCCCACCTGGACATCGCCGGCACCGCATGGAAATCGGGCGGCGCCAAAGGTGCTACCGGCCGTCCGGTACCGCTGCTGTCGAACTTCCTGATTAACCGGGCATAAGCGCGTGCCTAAGCGCCTACCTAATCAATAGAGCGTCACCCCTGCAGCCGGCGGCGGCAGCGCATCGCGCTCCACCGCCGGGTGCATCACCACCGTCAGCGTGGCTGGATAGTCATAGGCCGCGCCGGTATTCTTGTCGATGAAGTAGCCGACACCCGCCGTCAGCGCCAAATTCCCCCACAGATTCCCGTCCACCTTGGAATCGACCTTTTCGTAGGCCCAGCCCGCGCCCTCTTTCTGGCAATCGATGCGCAGCGCGCCCGCGCTCTTGCGCAGCGTCACGCGCGCCGGGGTGGTCACGAACCATTTTCCGACGTCGTTGTACAGCACGCAGCCGACGCCAGCGATCTCGCGATGATCGAGCACGGTTTGCACCAGCACGTTTTGTTGGGTGGATTCAGTCAGGGAGGCGCAGCCGGCCATTAGGGTCAGCAGCGCGGAAGCGCTGGCAACGGCGGCTGCAACGGGACGGAAATACATGGTCTGCCTCAGGGTTAGTGGGTCAGACCAGTGTAGCAGCCCGCGAGCGGTTCTATATGCTCAATCAAGAGGCGTAAAGCGTTGCACTTTTACGCCATCGACTTCGACAATTTCAAAAAACACGTCTTTCGGCCGGGTCCAGATGGATCCGTTCGCGGCGCGATAGACGATCATGGTACTCAGATCAGATTCCAGGGTGGCCTCACATACCAGCTCGTAGAGGCCCCCTTTGTAGTGCCTGAAGCGCATCCGGGTCAGGCGTTGTGCCGTACCGGCTCAGCCGCTGCAACGCGCTCTTCCGCCTGCTCCTGCTGCTTCTTCTTCAGACCCTGTACCACTTTCAGGATATCGTCCATGCCACGTTCGCCGCCCAGGGTGGAGAACGCATCCAGCACTTCGTTCAGCACCTGGTTGCGCACCGCAGCCTCGTCGGAGTTGATGGCCGGCGGACGTTGAACGGCAGCCTTGGCCTTTTCCAGCGCGGCGGCTTCCTTTTGTGCGGTCGTCTTGCGACCGCCCGGCGTTTTGCCGTGCTCCAACGCAGCTTGCCAGATGACCCAGCGGCGTTGCGTTTCAAAAACCAGGTACTCCTCTGGTTTGTCTTCCCGGCGTCGGACGATGTGACCGTCTTTCTGCGCCCACGTCTCGAATGCAGCTCGCATTTTAATTCCTTTGTAAATGCGCTACGCGCTATTCACTGTTAAAACCACAAGTAATTTCCCTATAGTACCATTTCTTGTTGATGCACAACACAAAAATGAACCCTGGACACTACTATTTTTGATTGCTCGACGGAAACACAAGTTTTCCACCCAATTTGTATCAGTATATTTCTCTTTTGCTTATTTTGTCTTTATTTACCGTTCTATTTTGACAACAAGGAGACATTCCTAGCAATTTTTTTTTAATTTCACACATTTTGCAACATTTTAGGCTCTGACAGTGCCCGCACGAAAGACTTTTTCATGTTTTTTTATAAAAATCGTCAAATTAACAATCCTATGTGTTAAATCAAGATGCTGTAAGATTCGGTCATGCAGGCTAAAGCCTCCCCCAAACCCCGCACGGACACTGACTCAGATGAAAATAGCCACATGGAATGTTAACTCACTCAACGTTCGCCTGACGCACGTCTTGAAATGGCTAGAGGAGAACCCCATCGATGTCCTCTGCATTCAAGAAACAAAATTAACGGATGACAAGTTTCCGGTGGCCGCCATCGAGGCTGCCGGTTATCAGGTCGCCTACAGCGGCCAGAAAACCTACAACGGCGTCGCCATCCTGTCCAAACTGCCGATTGCCGACGTGATCAAGAACAATCCGCGCTACGAAGACCCGCAGCAGCGCATCCTGGCCGCCACCATCGACGGCGTGCGTGTGGTGTGCGCCTACGTGCCCAACGGCCAGAGCGTCGATTCGGACAAATACGAGTACAAGCTGGGTTGGCTGTCGTCCTTCCACGACTGGATCAAGGAAGAAGCCGCGCTGCATCCGCAACTGGCGGTACTGGGTGACTACAACATCGCGCCGGAAGACCGCGACGTTCACGATCCGGCCGCATGGGCCGGCCAGGTGCTGGTGTCCGACAAGGAACGGGCCGCCCTCACCCGTTTGCTCGACATCGGCCTGACCGATTCCTACCGCCTGTTCGAGCAACCGGAAAAATCGTTCAGTTGGTGGGACTACCGCGCGCTGGGCTTCCGCCTCAACAAAGGCCTGCGCATCGATCACATCCTGCTGTCGCCGGCGCTGGTGGCCCGTTGCAGCGCCTGCGTGATCGACCGCGCGCCGCGCAAGTGGGAACAGCCGTCCGACCACGCTCCGGTGATCGCCACGCTGGATTGATTAAAGCCTGGGCAGCAGCAGCTGGGCCGTCGCGTGCGGCACCGGCTGTGAAAACAGATAGCCCTGCGCATACTGGCAGCCGTTGCGCTGCAATAGCGCGTACTGCCCTTCCGTCTCCACCCCCTCCGCCACCACCGACAGCTGCAAGCTGTCCGACAGCGCGATGATCGCCGCCACAATCGCGCGGTCTTCCGCGCTCTCTTCCAGTTCCTTGATGAAGGCGCGGTCGATCTTGATCTTCTTGACCGGGAAGCGCTTCAGGTAGGCCAGGCTCGAATAGCCGGTGCCGAAATCGTCGATCGACAGACGGATGCCCATGGCGTTGATCTGGCCCAGGATATCCAAGGTCTGTTCGCCGTGCTGCATCAGCGCCGTCTCGGTGATCTCGAATTCGATCAGCGACGGATCGATGCCGGTTTCGTCGAGGATGGCGCGGATCGACTCGATCAGCCCACGATGCATGAACTGGCGCGGCGACAGGTTCACCGCCAGCGGCACCGGCGCCAGCCCGGCGTGCTGCCACGCCATGCTTTGCCTGCAGGCCTGGCGTATCACCCACTCGCCGATCGGCACGATCAGGCCGTTCTCCTCGATGATGGGGATGAAGTGGTCCGGCAGCACCAGCTCACCGCCGCCACGGCGCCAGCGCAGCAGCACTTCCATCGTATGCAGGCGGCGCGTGCCGATATCCATGATGGGCTGGAAGTGCAGCTCGAACTCGTCCTGCGCCAGCGCGCCGCGCAGGCTGGACTCCAGCTCGAAATGCGCCGCCGCCGTCTGGTTCATCGCCTCTTTGAAGTACTGGTAATTGTTCCTGCCGCTGGCCTTGGCGTGGTACATGGCGGCGTCGGCATGACGCATCAGCGTCTCGACGTCGCCGCCGTCGTCCGGATACACGCAGATGCCGATCGACGGCGTGATGTGCAGGTTGCGGCCTTCGAGCGGGAAGCTGTCCGACAGCGCCTCGATGATCTTCTCCGCCACGTGGCTGGCCTCTTCGGACGAACGGATGCCCGGCACCAGCACCACGAACTCGTCGCCGCCCAGGCGGGCCACGGTGTCGCTGGCGCGCACCGCGCGGCACAGGCGGCTCGCCACTTCCTTCAGCAACTGGTCGCCGGTCATGTGGCCCAGAGAATCGTTGATGGTCTTGAAGCGATCCAGGTCGATGAACATCACCGCCAGCCGGCGCTCGGAACGCTGCGCCGCCAGCATGGCGCGGTCCAGCCGGTCCGACAGCAGCGCGCGGTTCGGCAGGCCGGTCAGGCTGTCGTGGTAGGCCATGTGGTGCACGCGCGCCTCGGCCTGGCGGCGTTCGACGATCTCGCCTTGCAGCAGCGCGTTGGCGCCGGCCAGTTCGGCGGTGCGCTCCAGCACCCGCACTTCCAGGTCGTCGCGCGCGCGGCTGACCGCCTCCGCCGCCTCGCGCCGCTCGGTGATGTCGTCCACCAGCCACACCGAGCGCCCGGTGGCCTGCGCCAGGTCGAACGGGCGGCCGGACAGGCGGCCCCAGAACGTGCTGCCGTCCTTGCGCACCAGCTGGTACTCGGAGGCGTGCACGCGGCCGGCGTGGAAGTCGTCGGCGGTGGCGGCGCGCGCCGCTTCCCACGCATCCTTGTCGGCATAGAAGGCCTGCACGCTCAACTGGTTCATCTCGCCGGGCGCATAACCGAACAGCTCCTCCATCTTGGTGTTGCAGCGCAGGTTGCGGCCCTGCTCCACCACCGAGATGCCCAGCACCGCGCTGTCCAGGATGGCCTGGTTTTCCAGCAGCGCGTTGCGCAGCGATTCCTCGGCGTTCTTTTGCTCGGTGCGGTCCTCGATCACCCAGATCGTGCCCTGGGTCGGGTCGTCGGGATTGACCACGTAGCCGATCAGCTGCGCCCACATCAAGGTATCGTCGGAGCGGCGCATCTCCATCTCGATCTGGAACGGTTTTCCGATCGACAGGAAGGGATAGGCTTGCGCCCCCAGCTTTTCGTAGGATTCCTGCGACGGGTACAGCGCGCGGCCGGGCAGGCCCAGGCCGGCGTCGCCCTCGTAGCGAAACATCTCGGCGAAGCCGCGGTTGTAGCGCGTGATGACGCGGTTCTTGGTGAACAGGATGCTCATCGAGGCATTGGTCATGATGGCCTCGACCTCCATCTGCGTCTGGCGCGTGCTGGTCACGTCTTCCAGGATCCAGATGGTGCCGCCTTCGCTGTGCGCGTCGTCCACCGCCTTGGCGCGCACGCGGCACCAGAACACACTGCCGTCCTTGCGTTTGAACTCGTATTCTTTTTTCTCGAACGGCTGGCCTGTGCCCAGCAGCGGTGCGGCTTCGCGGCCGAATTCCTCGTAGCGTTGCTGCGACGGGAACACCATGGCCGAAGGATGCCCCACCATTTCATCGATGTCGTAGCCGAACATCTCCGCCATGCGCGGATTACAGCTCAACATGATCTGCGCCTTGCTGAACAGGATGCCGACCGAAGCGTTGTCCAGGATCGCCTTCTGCTCCAGCAGCAGCTGCCGGGTCGCCTCTTCATGCCGCTTCTGGGCGCTACGGTCGTCGAAGATCCAGATGGTGTCCTGCTGCGTGCGGCCCGGATTGATCACGTAACCGAAGGCGTGCGCCCAGAAGGTCGAGCCATCCTGGCGCCGCATCTCCATCTCGGCCTGGTAGGGCTTGCCGCGCGCCAGCAGCGGCCGCGCCTTGCGCACCACCGCGTCGAACGCTTCCTGCGACGGATACAGCGTCGACGTCAGCTGGCCGACACCGCCATCGTCGTTGAAGCCGAAGAATTCGGCGAAGCGGTGGTTGTAGCGCAGGATGCGGTTATCGCGCTGGAAGCCGATCGCCAGCGGCGCGCTGTCCATGATGGCCTGCATCTCCAGCAGCGCGCGGCGCAGCTTCTCTTCATCGATGCGGTGCTCGTTGATGTCCTCCATGATCCACACCGTGCCTTCGGCGGTGTGGATAGGATCGATGGCGCGGCCGAACAGGCGCGCCCAGAACAGCGAGCCGTCCTTGCGGCGCAGCTGCGCCTCCTGCATGAAGGACAAGCCCTGCGACAGCGGCGGGCTGGCCTTGCGGCCCAGGTCGACGAAGTCCGCCTCGCTCGGATAGACGGTGACGCTGGCCACACCCTCCAGCTCCTGGCGGCTGTAGCCCAGCATTTCGGCGCAGCGGATATTGCACTCCTGGATCACCCCGTCCTTGCTGAAGAGGATACCGACTGCGGCGTTCTCCAGGATGGCCTGCTGCTCCAGCAGCGTCTTGCGCAGGGAGCGCTGGTCGCGCTCCACCGCGCTGATGTCGTGGAAGACGATGGTGGCGCCCTGCACCGCCGAACTGGCCGGCAGCGGCTTGCTCCACGCCTGCACCGACAGGTATTGGCCGTTGGCGCAGGTCAGGCAGCTATCCCAGCGCCGGCCCGCATTGGAGGCCTCCAGCGCCGCATCGAGCTCCTTGACGCTGGCGCCGCGCACGTGGCGCGCGAAAAGGTCGGCCATCGGCCGCCCGGCCGGGTCGAAACCCAGCAATTCCACCAGCTCCTGATTGGCAGCCAGCACCACGCCATCGGTGCCATAGGCGCACGCGGGAACGCCGATCAGCGCCAGCGCGTCTGCTACGAAATCAGGATTGGTCGAAACTCGATTCATGTACACCAATGGCACCCAATAAAAAATGCCACCTCGCCCGTTACTTTCCGGCAGCATAGTTGGCAGATCATAAACCACATTGGTCGCATTAGCCATCGCGCACACCGAGCGACGCCCCTAAAAACGACAATGCCCGGCGAACCGGGCATTGTCGTCATCCGACCACTTGTCAATTACATCAGTGCGCGCTGGCTCCCGCGGCGCCGATACCGGTCTCCGAGCGCATCTCCTGCGCCTCGTAGCCGGCGCGGTCGATGCGTGCACGTGGGCTCTTGTCGAGCACAGAGAACAGCCAGATGCTGGCGAAAGCCGCGGGTATCGAGAAGATAGCCGGCGAGGCGTAAGGGAACAGCGCGTCGGTATGGCCCAGCACATCGACCCAGACCGATTTCGACACCACGGTCAGCACCACGGCGGTGATCAGGCCGATGAAGCCGCCCGTGGTGGCGCCACGGGTGGTGCAATCCTTCCACAGCACCGACATGAACAGCACCGGGAAGTTGGCCGAGGCGGCGATGGCGAACGCCAGCGACACCATGAACGCGATGTTCTGCTTCTCGAACACGATGCCCAGCACGACGGCGACGACACCCAGCGCAACGGTGGTCAGGCGCGACACATGCAGTTCCTTGGCGCTAGTGGCCTTGCCCTTCATGATCACGGTGGCGTACAGGTCGTGCGATACCGCCGAGGCGCCGGACAGCGTCAGGCCGGCCACCACCGCCAGGATGGTGGCGAAGGCAACGGCCGAGATAAAGCCGAGGAAGACATTGCCGCCCACGGCCTTGGCCAGGTGGATCGCCGCCATGTTGTTCCCGCCCAGCAGTTTGCCGGCGGCGTCCTTGAACTCGGGATTGGTGCTCACCAAGACAATGGCGCCGAAGCCGATGATGAAGGTCAGCACGTAGAAGTAGGCGATCCAGCTGGTGGCCCAGAACACCGACTTGCGTGCTTCCTTCGCGCTAGGCACGGTGAAGAAGCGCATCAGGATGTGCGGCAGGCCGGCGGTGCCGAACATCAGCGCCATGCCGAACGAGATCGCCGACACAGGGTCCTTGATGAAGGTGCCAGGGCCCATGATGGCGTCCTTCTTGGCGTGGATTTCGACCGACTTGGCGAACAGCGCCTCGGGACTGAAATTAAACTGCGCCATCACCACGAAGGCCATGAAGGTGGCGCCGCCCAGCAGCATCACCGCCTTGATGATCTGCACCCAGGTGGTGGCGGTCATGCCGCCGAACAGCACGTAGATCATCATCAGCGAACCGACCAGCACCACCGCGATCCAGTATTCCAGACCGAACAGCAGTTTGATCAACTGCCCCGCGCCGACCATCTGCGCGATCAGGTAGAAGGCCACCACCACCAGCGTGCCGGAGGCGGAGAAGATACGGATCGGCGCCTGCTTGAAGCGGTAGGCGGCAACGTCGGCAAAGGTAAAGCGGCCCAGGTTGCGCAGGCGCTCAGCCATCAGGAAGGTGATCACCGGCCAGCCGACCAGGAAGCCGATAGCGTAGATCAGGCCATCGTAACCATTAAGGAAGACCGCTGCGGAGATGCCGAGGAAGGACGCCGCCGACATGTAGTCGCCGGCGATGGCCAGGCCGTTCTGGAAGCCGGTGATGCCGCCGCCGGCGGTGTAGAAGTCCGATGCCGATTTGGTCTTGGCGGCGGCCCACTTGGTGACGAACAGCGTGAAGATGACAAAGGCGCCGAACATGGTGATCGCGGTCCAGTTGGTCGGCTGCTTGACCGCTTGCCCCAGATCGACTCCGGCCGCCAGCACCGCGCCGCTGGCGCCCAGCAGCGTCAACGCGGCAAGCCCGCGCAGCATGCGTTGGGCGGCGCTCATGCCCGCACCCGTTCTTGGATCGCGTGGGTCAGGTCGTCGAACTGCTTGTTCGCGCGGCGCACATACAGTCCGGTGACCAGCACCGTGAACACGATGACAAAGAGGCCGAGCGGCATCCCCCAGGTCATCACACCGGCGCCGGTTTTCGACGCCAGCAGTTCCTTGTCGAAAGCGATCAGCAGGATGTAGCCGTAATAAACCAGCATCATTGCCGCCGTCAGCGTCCAACCGAAACGGGAACGGACCCTGACCAGCTGATGGTAGTTGGGGTCCCGTTTTATTTTTTGAACCAGATCGTCATGCATTACGTGTCTCCTGTGTTGTTTGTATCCACAATAGACAGCGAGACTTACCGGTCCCTTACGCGCACACTATTTCGCCACACCGGCTTGCAGAACCCGTTGTATCTGCTGGAGCGAAGCCGGATCTTCGATCGCCGTCAGGTCGCCAGGATTGCGTCCTTCGCAGATGGCCTGGATCGAACGGCGCAACAATTTTCCGGAGCGGGTCTTCGGCAACTGCGGCACGAAATACACGCGCGACGGCCGCGCGACAGCGCCCAGTTGATGATCGACCACGCCGAGAATTTCGCGCTCCTGCGCCGCACAGCCCTCTTCGTTGGCGGTACGCGTTGCGTCCTTGACGATGACGAAGGCAACCGCCACCTGCCCTTTGAGCTTGTCCTCCACGCCCACCACCGCCACCTCTGAAACGTTGGCGTGGCTGGAAATCGATTCCTCGATTTCGCGCGTGCCGAGACGATGGCCGGCGACGTTGATCACATCATCGGTGCGGCCGAGGATGAAGTAGTAGCCGTCTTCATCGCGCACGCCCCAGTCGAAGGTCGAATACACCTGCTGCCCATCGAAGGTGGACCAGTAGGTATCGACAAATCGCTGGTCGTCGCCGTACACGGTCTGCATGCAACCTGGCGGCAGCGGGCCGTCGATCACCACCACGCCCTTCTCGTTGGCGGCGCATTCCTCGCCGGTCGATTCGTTGAGCAGCTTGACCTTGTAGCCGTACATCGCCACGCCGGGGCTGCCCAGGCGCGTCGGATTGTCTTCGACGCCCTTGGCGATCGACAGGATGGGCCAACCGGTTTCGGTCTGCCAGTAGTTGTCGATGATGGGTACGCCCAGTTCATCGTGTATCCATTGCGAAGTGGTTTCGTCGAGCGGTTCGCCCGCCAGGTACAAGGCGCGCAGCGACGACAGATCATACTTGCGCATGAACTCCGGCGGCTGCTTGCGCAGCACGCGGATCGCTGTCGGCGCCGAGAACATGCGCGTGACCTTGTACTTCTCGACGATGCTCCACCAGATGCCAGCATCCGGGCAGATCGGCAAGCCTTCGTACATGATGGTTGCCATGCCGGCGATCAGCGGGCCGTAGACGATGTAGGAGTGACCGACCACCCAGCCGATATCGGACGTGGCGAAGAAGGTCTCGCCAGCCTTGCCGCAGAAGTTGTACTTCATCGATGACGCCAGCGCCACAGCATAACCGCCGACGTCGCGCTGCACGCCTTTCGGCTTGCCGGTGGTACCGGAGGTGTAGAGGATGTAGGACGGTTCATTCGATTCCAGCCAGGTCACGGGCACGCGCGCGTCCATGTGGGCGGCACGCAGAGTGGCCCAGTCCTCGTCGCGGCCTGCCACCAGCGCCATCGGCGCCAACATGCGGTCCACCAGCAGCACCTTGGCCGGCTTGGCGGACGACAGCTCGATCGCCTCGTCCAGCAAATGTTTATAAGGGATGGCCTTGCCGTTGCGCGAGCCGGCATCGGCGGAGATGATCAGCACCGGCCGTGCATCGTCGATGCGGCTGGCCAGGCTGTTGGCGGCAAAGCCGCCGAATACCACGGAATGAATCGCGCCGATGCGGGCGCAGGCCAGCATTGCGAACGCCGCCTCGGCGATCATCGGCATGTAGATCAGCACGCGGTCGCCACGGCCGACGCCCAGCGCCAGCATCATCGCGGCGCAACGTTCAACCTCGGTGCGCAGTTCGTTGAACGAGTAGCTGCGCTCTGTATTGGTTTCGGTGGAGATGGCGATCAGCGCGGGCTGATCGCCCTGGCTGGCACACCAGCGGTCCACGGCGTTGTGGCACAGGTTGGTCTGCCCGCCGACGAACCACTTGGCGAACGGAGGATGGGAGTAATCCAGCACTTTCGTGCATGGGGCGTTCCAGTCGATGAGCGCTGATTCGTCCTGCCAGAATTGTTCAGGCGTGACGATAGAGCGCTGATAAAAATCAGCGTAATTCATGTCTCCTCCGTTATGGTGTGTTCAGCTTAGAACGTGTCGCCGGGGATGCGTACCCAACCTTCCATCAACACGCGGGCGCTGCGGCTCATGACCGCCTTGGTCACGCTCCACTCGCCGTTTTTCTGCGTCGCTTCCGCGCCCACCCGCAGCGTGCCGGATGGGTGGCCGAAGCGCACCGCATCGCGCGCGCCGCCGCCCGCCGCCAGGTTCACCAGCGTGCCCGGTATCGCCGCAGCGGTGCCGATAGCCACCGCCGCCGTGCCCATCATCGCGTGGTGCAGCTTACCCATCGACATGGCCCGCACCAGCAGGTCGACGTCGGTGGCGGCGACCTGCTTGCCGCTGGACGAGGTGTACGGCGCCGGCTTGGCCACGAAGGCCACCTTAGGCGTGTGCTGGCGCGTGGCCGCGTCGTCGATGTGGTTGATGAGCCCCATGCGCAGCGCACCGTGCGCGCGTATCAGTTCGAAACGTGCCAGCGCTTTCGGATCGCTGTTGATGGCGTCCTGCAGCTCGGTGCCGAGGTAACCGATATCTTCCGCGTTGACGAAGATGGTCGGGATGCCGGCGTTGATCATGGTCGCCTTCATGGTGCCGACGCCGGGTACTTCCAGCTCGTCGACCAGTTGACCGGTCGGGAACATGGAGCCGCCCGCGCCCTCTTCTTCCGCCGCCGGGTCCATGAATTCCAATTGGACTTCGGCCGCGGGGAAGGTGACGCCGTCGAGTTCAAAGTCGCCGGTTTCCTGTACTTCGCCGTTGGTGATCGGCACGTGGGCGATGATGGTCTTGCCGATATTGGCCTGCCATACGCGCACCACAGCCATGCCGTCGCGCGGAATGCGGCCGGCGTCCACCAGGCCGCCGCTGATGGCGAAGGCGCCAACCGCAGCGGACAGGTTACCGCAGTTGCCGCTCCAGTCGACGAAGGCCTTGTCGATGGAGACCTGGCCGAACAGGTAGTCGACATCGTGATCCGGCTTGCTGCTTTTGGACAGGATCACCGATTTGCTGGTGCTGGAGGTGGCGCCACCCATGCCGTCGATCTGCTTGCCGTATGGGTCCGGACTGCCGATCACGCGCAACAGCAAGGCGTCGCGCGCGGCGCCCGGCTGTTGTGCGGCTGCCGGCAGATCCTGCAAGCGGAAGAACACGCCCTTGCTGGTGCCGCCACGCATATACGTGGCGGGGATCTTGATTTGAGGTTTATGTGCCATGACATTCATCCGTTACCGTCACTCCCGCGAAAGCGGGAGTCCATGCTGAGTATGGATTCCCGCCTGCGCGGGAATGACATGGGTTAAGCCGCTTTGGCCGATTCAAGAAAGTCCTGGGCGAAGCGCTGCAGCACGCCGCCCGCTTCGTAGATCGACACTTCTTCCGCCGTATCGAGACGGCAGATCACCGGCACTTCCACGCGCTCGCCGTTGCGGCGGTTGACCACCAGCGTCAGCGTCGAACGCGGGGTGCGCTCGCCGATCACGTCGTAGCTTTCGGTGCCGTCCAGCGCCAGCGTCAGGCGGTTCACGCCAGGCTGGAACTCCAGCGGCAGCACGCCCATGCCAACCAGATTCGTGCGGTGGATGCGCTCGAAGCCTTCGGCCACGATCGCTTCAACGCCCGCCAGGCGCACGCCCTTGGCCGCCCAGTCGCGCGACGAGCCCTGGCCGTAATCGGCGCCGGCGATCACGATCAGCGACTGCTTGCGCTCCATGTAGGTCTCGATGGCTTCCCACATGCGGGTGACTTTGCCTTCCGGCTCCACGCGCGCCAGCGAACCGGCTTTGACCTTGCCGTCGGCATCGCGCACCATTTCGTTCTTCAACGTCGGATTGGCGAAGGTGGCGCGTTGCGCGGTCAGGTGGTCGCCACGGTGGGTGGCGTAGGAATTGAAGTCCTCTTCCGGCAGGCCCATTTTCGCCAGGTACTCGCCGGCGGCGCTATTGAGCATGATCGCGTTCGACGGCGACAGGTGATCGGTGGTGATGTTATCGCCCAAGACCGCCAGCGGCAGCATGCCCTTCAGCGGACGAGCGCCAGCCAGCGCGCCTTCCCAGTACGGCGGACGGCGGATGTAGGTGGTCTGCGGACGCCAGTCGTACAGCGGCTTCACTTTGATGCCGTCGTCTTCCTGCTTGGCGAACATCGGGATGTAGACCTTGTTGAACTGCGCCGGCTTGACGCTGGACGCGACCAGCGCATCGATCTCTTCGTCGGTCGGCCAGATATCCTTCAGCGTGACCGGCTGGCCGTTGCTGTCGATGCCCAGCACGTCCTTCTCGATATCGAAACGGATCGTGCCGGCGATGGCGTAGGCCACCACCAGCGGCGGCGAAGCCAGGAAGGCCTGCTTGGCGTACGGGTGGATACGGCCATCGAAGTTGCGGTTACCCGACAACACAGCGGTGGCGTACAGGTCGCGGTCGATCACTTCCTTCTGGATCACCGGATCGAGCGCGCCGGACATGCCGTTGCAGGTGGTGCAGGCGTAGGCGACCACGCCGAAGCCCAGCTGTTCCAGCTCAGGCATCAGGCCCGCTTCTTCCAGGTACAGCGTCACGGTCTTGGAGCCGGGCGCCAGCGAGCTTTTCACCCACGGCTTGCGGGTCAGGCCGCGCGCGTTGGCGTTGCGGGCCAGCAGGCCTGCTGCGACCATGTTGCGCGGGTTGTTGGTGTTGGTGCAGCTGGTGATGGCGGCGATGATGACGGCGCCGTCGGGCATCAGGCCAGGCTCGTTCTCCACCACGCCGCTGATGCCGCGCGCGGCCAGCTCGGAGGTCGGCACGCGGTTGTGCGGATTCGACGGGCCGGCGATGGTGCGCACCACCGACGACAGGTCGAACTTCAGCACGCGCTCGTATTCGGCGGTCTTCAGGGCTTCGCCCCACAGGCCGGTTTCCTTCGCGTAGGTCTCCACCAGCTTGACCAGTTCATCATCGCGGCCGGTCAGCTTGAGGTATTTGATGGTTTGCTCGTCGATGTAGAACATCGCGGCGGTGGAGCCGTATTCCGGCGCCATGTTGGAGATGGTGGCACGGTCGCCCAGCGTCAGGTGCGAGGCGCCCTCGCCGAAGAACTCCAGGTACGACGATACGACCTTCTGCTTGCGCAGGAATTCGGTCAGCGCCAGCACGGTGTCGGTGGCGGTGATGCCGGCTTGCGGCTTGCCCGTCAATTCGACACCGATGATGTCCGGCAGGCGCATCCACGATGCGCGGCCCAGCATCACGCTCTCCGCTTCCAGGCCACCGACGCCGATGGCGATCACGCCCAGCGCATCGACCATCGGGGTGTGCGAGTCGGTGCCGACCAGCGTATCCGGGAAAGCCACGCCGTCCACCGACTGTATCACCGGCGACATGCGTTCCAGATTGATCTGGTGCAGGATGCCGTTACCCGGCGGGATCACGTCGACGTTCTTGAACGCCTTCTTGGTCCAGTTGATGAAGTCGAAACGGTCTTCGTTGCGGCGGTCTTCGATGGCGCGGTTCTTGTCGAAGGCATCGGGATCGAAGCCGCCGCACTCCACCGCCAGCGAATGGTCGACCACCAGCTGGGTCGGCACCACCGGATTGACCAGCGCGGGATCGCCGCCTTGCAGCGCGATGGCGTCGCGCAGGCCGGCCAGGTCGACCAGCGCGGTCTGGCCGAGAATGTCGTGGCACACCACGCGCGCAGGGAACCATGGGAAGTCCAGATCGCGCTTGCGCTCGATCAGCTGCGACAGCGAGGCGTTGAGCGTCGCCGGATCGCAGCGGCGCACCAGGTTTTCAGCCAGTACGCGCGAGGTGTACGGCAGCTTGGCCCAAGCGCCCGGCTGGATCGCGTCGACAGCGGCGCGCGCGTCGAAGTAATCGAGCTTGGTGCCCGGCAGGGGTTTGCGGAATTGGGTGTTCATTATTTGCGGTCCTTGATCGGGACGAACTTCAGGTCTTCAGGACCGACGTAGTTCGCGCTTGGACGAATGATCTTGTTGTCGATGCGCTGCTCGATGATGTGCGCGGCCCAGCCGGACGTGCGCGAGATGACGAACAGCGGCGTGAACATCGCGGTCGGCACGCCCATCATGTGGTACGACACGGCCGAGAACCAGTCCAGGTTCGGGAACATCTTCTTGATGTCCCACATGACGGTTTCCAGGCGTTCGGCGATGTCGAACATCTTCATCGAGCCGGCTTCCTGCGACAGCTTGCGCGCCACTTCCTTGATGACGACGTTGCGCGGGTCGGAGATGGTGTACACCGGATGGCCGAAACCGATCACGACTTCCTTGTTGGCGACGCGGTTGCGGATATCCGCTTCGGCTTCGTCTGCGTTTTCGTAGCGCTTCTGGATCTCGAAGGCGAATTCGTTGGCGCCGCCGTGTTTAGGGCCGCGCAGCGCGCCGATCGCGCCGGTGATGGCGGAGTGGATGTCCGAACCCGTGCCGGCGATGACGCGGCTGGTGAAGGTGGAGGCGTTGAACTCGTGTTCCGCGTACAGGATCAGCGACGTATGCATCGCCTGGACCCAGCTTTCGGATGGCTTCTCGCCGTGCAGCAGGTGCAGGAAATGGCCGCCGATGGAGTCGTCGTCGGTTTCCACGTCGATGCGCTTGCCGTTGTGGCTGAAGTGGTACCAGTACAGCAGCATCGAGCCGAAGGAAGCCATCAGGCGGTCGGCGATGTCGCGCGCGCCCGGCACGTTATGGTCGTCCTTTTCCGGCAGCGTGCAGCCGAGTACCGAGACGCCGGTGCGCATCACGTCCATCGGGTGTGCCGATGCTGGCAGTGCTTCCAGCGCCGCTTTCAGCGATGCTGGAAGGCCGCGCAGCGAACGCAGTTTGGTCTTGTAGCCTTTCAGTTCGGCGGCGGTCGGCAGTTTGCCGTGTACCAGCAGGTAGGCGATTTCCTCGAACTCGCAGGTGCTGGCGACGTCCAGGATGTCGTAGCCACGGTAGTGCAGGTCGTTGCCGGTTTTGCCGACGGAGCACAGTGCGGTATTGCCAGCGGTGACGCCGGACAGGGCGACGGATTTTTTTGGTTTGAAAGTAGCTTCGGTCATTCTAAGTCTCCAGTGATACCGTCATTCCCGCGTAGGCGGGAATCCATGCTGAGCGTGAATGCACGTGTTCTATGGGTTCCCGCCTGCGCGGGAACGACGGCGGTGGTCAATTATTTTTTCTGTGCGGCGAACAAGGCATCCAGCTTTTGCTCGAAGCTGTGGTAGTTGATGCGCTCATACAGTTCGGCGCGGGTTTGCATGGTGTCGACCACGTTTTGCTGCGTGCCGTCACGGCGGATCGCGCCGTAGACGTTTTCCGCAGCCTTGTTCATCGCGCGGAAGGCGGACAGTGGATACAGCACCAGGCCCACATCGGCGCTACGCAGTTCGTCCACGGTGAACAACGGCGTCGAGCCGAATTCGGTGATGTTGGCCAGCACCGGCACCTTGACGGCGGCGGCGAATTTTTTGTACATATCGAGGCTGATCATCGCTTCCGGGAAGATCATGTCCGCGCCGGCTTCCACGCAGGCGACGGCGCGTTCGATCGCGGCGTCCAGGCCTTCGACGGCCAGCGCATCGGTGCGGGCCATGATGACGAAGTTTTCATCGGTGCGCGCATCGACGGCGGCGGCGATGCGGTCAACCATCTCCTGCTTGGAGACGATCTCCTTGCCCGGACGGTGGCCACAGCGCTTGGCGCCGACCTGGTCTTCGATGTGCATCGCTGCGGCGCCGAACTTGATCATCGACTTGACGGTGCGCGCCACGTTGAAGGCGGAGGCGCCGAAGCCGGTGTCGACGTCGACCAGCAGCGGCAGGTCGCACACGTCGGTGATGCGGCGCACGTCGGTCAGCACGTCGTCCAGGCTGGAGATGCCCAGGTCCGGCAGGCCGAGCGAACCCGCCGCCACGCCGCCACCCGACAGGTAGATCGCCTTGAAGCCGGCGCGCTTGGCCAGCAGGGCGTGATTGGCGTTGATCGCGCCGACTACCTGCAATGGGGATTCTTCTTGGACGGCTTTGCGGAAAGCGGCGCCTGCGGAGTATTGACTCATGTTGTGACCTTTCAATGTTGCAGTGAAGTTGGGGTATCTATTGCAAGGGGCGTGCCAGATTACTACCCTATATAAATCAATAACTTACGTATTTCAAGCGTTTCACTAGCGTTTCAATTTGAAACAACGAAACAGATGAACTACAATTGAAACATGCGCCATTCCACTCCCCTGCCCTTCGACATCAACGACAAACCGGTCATCTGGACGGTGTCCGTCTCGCGCCTGTATGACCTGTTCCGCGACATCACGCTGGAATACGACGACCTGGCCACCATCGAGCCGATCAACCTTGGCTTCGACGAAGCGGCGCGCCACATCCGCGAGCGCATGGCCACCGAGCGATGCGACGCCGTCATCGCCGCCGGTTCCAACGCGGCCTATCTGAAAGGCCGGCTATCGGTGCCGGTGGTGATCGCCAAGTTCAGCGGCTTCGACGTGATGCAGGCACTGGCGCGGGCGCGCCGGGTGTCGGAGCGCATCGGCATCGTCACCTACCAGGAGCGCTTGCCGGAGCTGGCCGAATTCGCCGGTACCTTCGGCTTCGACGTCGAACAGCGCACCTACGCGACGGAGGAAGACGCGCGCGCCCAGATCAACGACCTGAAAGCGGCCGGCATCAAGGCCATCGTCGGCGCCGGCCTGATTACCGACCTGGCCGAGGAAGCGGGACTGACCGGCGTGTTCGTCTACTCGGCCGCCTCGATCCGTCACGCCTTCGACGACGCGCTGGAGATGGCGCGGCTGACACAACTCGAATCGAACCGCAGCCGCACGCGCGGCGCCGTGGTGGCGGACACGCTGCGCGCCAAGCACGGCATCAACGACCTGCGCGGCGACTCCGACGCGATGGAGGCGCTGCGCCAGTCCGTGGTGCTGTATGCGAAATCCCCGGCGACCGTGCTGATACAAGGCGAAACCGGCTGCGGCAAGGAACTGGTGGCGCAGGCCATCCATCGCGAGAGTCCGCGCACGCTGGGCCAGAACAGGCCTTTCGTCGCCGTCAATTGCGGCGCGATTGCGGAATCGCTGCTGGAGTCCGAACTGTTCGGCCACGAGGAAGGCGCCTTCACCGGCGCGCGGCGCGGCGGCCACGCGGGCCTGTTCGAAGCGGCCAATCGCGGCACGCTGTTCCTCGACGAGATAGGCGAAATGCCGCTGACGCTGCAAACCCGCTTGCTGCGCGTGCTGGAGGAACGTGAAGTGGTGCGGGTGGGCGGCACGCGGCCGATCGCCGTCAACGTGCGCATCATCAGCGCCACCCACTGCGATCTGGAGCAGCGCGTGCGCGAAGGCCGCTTCCGCGCCGACCTGTTCTACCGGCTGGCGGTGCTGCGCCTGTCGCTGCCGCCGCTGCGTGCGCGGCAGGAAGACGTGATGACGCTGGCCGAATGGTCGCTGAAGAACGCACTGGCCTCGCTGGGCGCGCGCCCGCACCCCAACCTGCACGCCGAGATGGCGACCTGCGCGCCGCTGCTGCAGCGCTACGACTGGCCCGGCAATGTGCGCGAACTGCGCAACCTGACCGAGCGCCTGGCGCTATTCCTGGCCGCCGAACCATTGCAGGCCTTGACGCCGGCCTTCGTCCTGAGCGTGGCGCCAGAACTGACGACGAACACCGCCACGCTGCACAGCGCCGGCACGCAGGCCATCGGCTTCAGCTCCGGCGCGCCGCCACTGGCGCTCGCGGCGCCCCGCGCATCCGCCGAAAGCGTGACCGACGTGCTGGCCCGCTTTGGCGGCCGCCGCGACGCCGCCGCCGACTACCTCGGCATCAGCCGCACTACCCTGTGGCGCAAGCTGCGCGCCGAAACCGGCTAGACAGGCGGTACTGCCCGCCTACCGCTCATCCTTTCAAAAAAACCGTTCATCCAGTAGTCGTCGCCGGCGCAATGCCGGTTCGATAGCATGGCCTCACTTATTTGACACAACGTCACAACCAAGGAGGTCACCATGCCACGCTCGCTCACCCAACGTATCGCCACCATCGCCGCCAGCCTGGCGCTGGCTTACGCCGCCGCACCGGCCGTCGCCGCCGGCGCCACCGCAGCCGCCGCCCATCCAGCCTTCAAGGTCGAAGTGACCGGCAAGGGCGAGCCAGTGATCCTGATACCCGGCCTGGCCTCGTCCGGCGAAGTGTGGAACGGCACGGTCGCCCACTACTGCGGCAGCCGCCAGTGCCACGTCGTCACGCTGGCCGGATTCGCCGGCGTGCCCGCCATCGAAGGCCCGCTGCTGCCGGCCGTGGAGCAGCAACTGAGCGACTACATCGCCGCCAATAAATTCGACCGTCCCATCGTCATCGGCCATAGCCTGGGTGGCTTCCTCGGCCTGAAGCTGGCCGCCGACCATCCTGAACAAGTCGGCCGCCTGGTCATCGTCGACACGCTGCCGGCGCTGGCCGCGATCCAGATGCCCAGCATTACCGCTCCGCAGATGAAGGAAATGGCCGCCGGCATGCGCGCCCGGATGGAATCCATGGATGCCGAATCCTACCGCGTCAACCAGATCAAGACGCTGCGCTCCATGATCACAAAACAGGAAGACATCGACCGCGCCGCCGGCTGGGGCAAGCTGTCCGACCACGCCACGGTCATCAACGCCATGACCGAGATGATGAGTGAAGACCTGCGCACGGAAGTGGCCCGCATCAAGTCGCCAACGCTGGTGCTGGGCGCGTGGATCGCCTACAAGGACTACGGCACCAAGCCGATGTTCGAGCAGATGTACAAAAGCCAGTACCAGCAGCTGCCCAACGTCAAAGTGGAGCTGGCCGACAACGCCCGCCACTTCATCATGTACGACGATCCGGCTTGGATGTATGATCGCATCGATAACTTTTTAAAATAAGCCCATCATGACCAACGACCGCCCACTGCTCGCGCGCCTGAACTGGTACTGGCTGTTCCAGCTGGCAGGCTGGCTGTTCCTGCCGCTGCTGCTGATTGCCATGACGCCGGGCGACAGCCACACCTCCCGCATGATCGCTATCTCATTCTGGGGCGTGGCGGCGGGGCTGGTCATTTCGGACACCTGGCACCGGCTGCTCAAGCGCCAGATCCGCAACGGGGTGCGCGTCAGCTGGAAGATGGTCATGGTCGCGGTCCTGGTGTTGGGCGTTATCCATACCGGCGTGCAGACAATCGGCTATATGGTCATCAAACCATTCGGCGAAGTGCACGGCGTGTACTGGGTGCCGGGCGCGCTGATGTTCTGGTGGGGAGTTTACCTGGTGTGGAACACCTTCTACATGGCGGTGCTGTCGCTGCGCCGCGCCAACCGCTTCGAGCAGGAGGCGCTGCGGCTGGAGATCAGCGCCAAGGACGCCGAGCTGCGCGCCTTGCAGGCGCAGGTCAATCCGCATTTTTTCTTCAACAGCATGAACAGCGTGCGCGCCCTGATTTACGAAGACCAGGACTCAGCGGCGCAGATGATCGACCAGTTGGCCAGCGTGATGCGCTACGCGCTGCAATCGGGCCAGCACGACACGGTGCCGCTGGCGGCTGAAATCGAAGCCGTGCAGGCCTATCTGGCGATTGAAAAAATCCGCTTCGAGGAACGCATGCGGGTCAGCGTGGAAATCGGACTGGGACTGGAGCAGGTGCGCATACCGCCGATGGCCTTGCAGACGCTGGTGGAAAACGCCGTCAAGTACGGTGTCGAGACCAGCCCCACCGGCAGCGAGATCCGTATCCGCGCGCAGCGCCTGGACGATGGCAAGATCCATATCGAGATCGCCAACCTGGGCGCGATCCTGCCGTTTGCAAATTCCACCAAGGTTGGCCTGGTCAACACCCGCAAGCGCCTGGCGCTGGCGTTGGGAGCCAACGCCAGCCTGGATCTGACTGAAAACAGTGGCTGGGTACGCGCCACGATGACTTTACCGGAGGCCGCCTGATGCGCGCATTGCTGATCGACGACGAGCGCCTGGCGCGCGCAGAGCTGCGCCGTTTGCTGGCGGCGCACCCTGAAGTGGAAATCGTCGGCGAGGCCGTCAACGCGGCCGATGGCATCCAGCAGATCACCGCGCTCAAGCCGGACCTGGTGTTCCTCGACGTGCAGATGCCTGGCGGTAGCGGCTTCGACATGCTGGCCGCGCTGGAGGAAGCGCCGGAGGTGATCTTCACCACGGCCTTCGACCAGTATGCCTTGCAGGCGTTCGAAGTCAATGCGTTGGACTATCTGCAGAAGCCGATCCAGGCCGCGCGCATGGCGGCGGCATTGCAGCGCTGTTCATTGCGCCACAGCCGCGCGCTGGCCTACGCGGCGGCTGGCATACCGGCCGTGGCGCCGACGGCGGCCAAGAAGCTGTTCATCAAGGATGGCGAGCGATGCTGGTTTGTCGGCTTGCAGGATGTGCGGCTGTTCGAATCGGACGGCAACTACACGCGCGTGTACTTCGACGACCACAAGCCGCTGATGCTGCGCTCCTTGAACCAGCTGGAAGAGCGGCTGGATCCGCAACGCTTCTTCCGCGCCAGCCGCCGCCACATCGTCAACCTGGACTACGTCGACCAGGTCACGCCCAACGACGCCGGCGGCCTCGATCTGCTGCTGCGCGACGACCTCGAAGTAGAAGTCTCCCGCCGCCGCGCCGCCCAATTCAAAAGCCTCGCCAGCCTCTAAAAATCCGGGATCAAGTCTGACATTCGGACACGGGCTCAACCGTAGCGCAGGCTAGGGTTGAGCCCGTGTCCGAATGTCAGACTTGACCCCGGCGTTCGTTCAGGTTCGTAGCGCTTCGGCCGGCACCATGCGCATGGCGATCCAGGTGTGGCGGGCGATGGCGATCAACGCGATGACCAGCGTCAGCGTCAGGGCGAACAGCAAGGTCCAGTAGCCTATCGGCGCGTGTTCGACATAGCGCGACAGGTAGCGGCGAATCGCGATCACCGCGATCGGCAAGGCGATCACCGCCGCCGCCAGCACCAGCGCGCCGATTTCCCGTACCACCAGCAGGCCGATGTCGGCGCTGCGCGCGCCGTGCAGCTTGCGCATGACGATCTCCCTGGCGCGCCGCTGCACCGTGTTCGCCGACAGCACATACGTGCCGAAGGCGGCGATCGCCAGCGCGATCCCTGTGGCGACCGACATCAGCTTGGCCAGGCGCGCATCGTCGGCATAATTGGCAGCCAGTACATCGCTGGCGCGGACGATCTTGGGGAGAGCGTCAGGAAAAAAGCTGGGCCACAACGCCTGCACGCTGCGCTCGACGGACGCCGGATCGGCAGATGCGCGCACGCTCAACACCGTCCCCGCAGTCCACAGCTCGTAGGCGGTCGCGATAGGTTTATCGCGCAGCGAATGGAATCTCAAATCAGGAGCGATGCCGACGATGCGTTTGGAGATCACCTTATTTTCAAACCCCTTGAACAGCAAGGTCTGACCAATTGCCTCCTCGGCGCTGGCAAAACCCAGCTCGCGCGCCGCGACCGCGTTCAGCACCACCGGCACCCGGTCATCCTCCTTGTCCACAGCAGCCTGGAACAAGCGCCCGGCCAGCGGCGCGATGCCGTAAAGCTCGAAGAAATTCGCGCTGACCGATTTCATTTCCATCCCCGCGCTCTGCCCACCGGGACGCGTCATGTCATGGGTCCAAGCCCAATCGAGCCGGCCCACCGGATCTTCCGTTATCGCCACACCGGCCACGCCAGGCTGCGCCGCCAGTGTCGAGTAAAAACGCCGCGCCTTCTCGCTGTCCTTGACCCGTTCCGGCATATCGACAATCACGAACGGCATCGGATCGAAGCCGGGCGAGGCGCGCATTGCATAATGGGTCTGCCACGCCACGGCGATCGTCACACTGGCGAAACCCATCGCGACCGACACCTGCAACACCGTCAACGCGCGCCGCCATTGCATGCTGGCGCGGGATTCCGTGTCGGGACGGCCGGCCAGCACCTGCGTCGGATGCACGCGCAGCGCGACCCATGCCGGGTAGATCGCCGTCAGCACACCCAGCACGCCGCCCAGGCCAAACGCGGCGACGATATTCTGCAATGAGAACAAGCCGTCCAGCTGGCGATTGACCAGCTGCGAGAAGACCGGCAGCGCCAGCCACGCCAGCATCAGCCCAAGCGCAGTGGCCGTCATCGCCACCAGCAGCGATTCGAACAGGAACAGCAGCATGAGCTGCCCCACGCCGGCGCCGAGCACCTTGCGCATCGCCACCTCGCGCTGGCGCCGCAGCACGCGCACCATGCTCAGGTTGACGTAGTTGATCGCCGCCATAGTCAGGATCAGCAGTGCAAGCGCCGCCAGACCGGCGACCAGCACAGGGTTGGCGCGGTCGCCGGGCGCCGACACGAAACTGTTCTGCATCTTGTAGTCGAAGTAGGCGTCGCGCAGCGGCGACATGGTGAGCTCTATCGCCTTGCGCTTGCCCAGGCGGGCGCGCATCTCCGGCGAGAAGTTCTGCATGCTCGGCGCCGTGTCCACCACCCTCTGCAAACTGTCGATGATCGCCGGCAGCGAGGCCCCTGGCTTTACGCGCAACAGCATCTTGCCCATCCAGCCATGCTCGCCGGTCATCATCTCATGGCGGATATCCGCCCCCGCCACCACCGAGTTGACGCCGAAAAGCAGCTCGAACGGTATCGTCGTATTGGCCGGCGGCGTAGGCACCACGGCGCCTACCTGCACGGTGTTCCCTTCCGCCAGCATCGTGCGGCCCACCGCATTGACAGTGCCGAACAAGCGCAGCGCGCCGGCCTCGGTGACGACAAAACGATCGGGCTTGTCCAGCGCATCCGCCAGGTTTCCCTGCACCGCGCGCAGTCCAAGCATCTCGGCAAAACCGGGCATGACGGTCAACCCGCGCACCGCGAAGATGCTGCGGTTGATCCGCACAGTCAGCGGCGTGATCTCCGGCCGCGCCGGGATGTAGACCGCGGCGCCGATGACGCCTGGCGTCTTCAGCGCAGGCTCTCGCAGGAACATCGGTACCACTTCCTGCAAGGGCGAAGCTGGATCGACGTTGAAGTGCTGCTTGACGACATAGACCCTGTCCACATCCGGAAAATGGGCGTCGTACTCCATCGAGTAGCGCACAAAGCCAAGCAGCAGCAAGCACGCGGCCAGGCCGACGCCCAGCCCCAGCACCACCGCCAGCGTGTAGGCCGGCTCCTGTACCAGCGCGCGCCAGCCGATGCGAAAGTCTCTTAGCTTCATGTGATTGAAAATCCGTGGTGGGAAAACCCATAGCGTTTGCAACATCCATGCCACGGTGGTTCAGGCGCTTCTGCGGCCGCATTCGAGCGGCCAATGTTCGGAAGTGAACGTTATGGCTGTTCACTTCCGAACACTTCGCCTTACTTGGCCTTGATCGGGAAGGCCGGATGCACCGGCCGCACCGGCGGGTTCTTCGCCAGTTCGGCCTTGATGACCTCTATCGCCTTTTCCAGCTGAGGATCGCGGCCGGCGATGACGTCGGCCGGATTCTGGTCGATCTCGATATCCGGCGCGACGCCTTCGTTTTCCACGCCCCAGCCGCCGTCACGCGTCCAGAAGGCCAGGTTGGGCGCGGTGATGCCGCCACCGTCCATCAACGTCGGGAAGCCAAGGATGCCGACCAGGCCACCCCAGGTGCGCTTGCCGATCAACGGACCCATTTGGTTTTTTCGGAACATCCACGGCAGCAGGTCGCCGCCCGAGCCGGCGGTTTCGTCGATCAGCATCGCGCGCGGTCCCTGGATCGAGGCCGACGGGGTTTTCATGTCGGCGCCGTAGCGCATGGTCCACCAGGCGATTTCCTTCTTCTGCAAAATCTCCAGGTAGTAATCGGCCACGCTGCCGCCGCCATTGAAACGCTCGTCGATGATGACGGCGTCCTTGTCGGCCTGCGGGAAGAAGTAGCGCTTGAAGTAGGTATGGCCCAAGGTCGCGGTGTTCGGCACATACACATACGCGACCTTGCCGCCAGTGGCCGCGTTCACTTTACGGATATTCCCTTCGATCCAGTCGCGGTTGCGCAAGGCATCCTCGGTCGCCACCGGCACCACGGTGATGGTGCGCGATTTGCTGCCGTCCGCGTTCGGGCCGACAGTGATGTCGATGGCCTTGTTGGCGGTGTTCTCGAAGGCGCTGTACAGGTTCGTCGGCGCCAGCAGCGGACGCCCTTCCACCGCCAGCAGGTATTCGCCGGCCTTGACGTTCAGGCCAGGCTCGGTCAGCGGCGCGCGCAGCGCAGGGTTCCAGTTCAAGCCGCCGTAGACTTTCTTGAAGCGATAGTGGCCGTCGCTGACCTCGTAGTCCGCGCCCAGCAGGCCGCCCGGCACCGCCTTGGCGTCGGTGAAGAAGTCGCCTCCTCCACCGCGATGGTGGCCCACGCCGATCTCGCTGCACAGCCACTGGATCAGGCGATTCAGGTCGCCACGGCTGGACAGCTCGGGCAGGAACTGCGCGTACTTGGCGCGCATCTTGTTCCAGTCGGCGCCGTGCATGCCGGGGTCGTAGAAGAAGTCGCGGTTGATGCGCCAGGCTTCGTTGAAGATCTGCGCCCACTCGGCGCGCGGTTCGGCGTGCACCTCGATCGCTTCGACCTTGATCTTGCCTTCGCCCGGCGTCAGCGTCTTGGCGGTGGCGCTGCCCATGGCCCAGGCTTCCTTGGCCCGGTACAGGATCTTCTTGCCGTCGGAGGAGACTTCGTACTCGTCGGCTTCGGCCAGCAGGGTTTCGGCCTTGCGGTCTTTCAGGTCGAAACGCTGGATGGCTTTCTTGCCGTCGTTCTCGCGCAGGAAGAAGATCTGCCCTGCTTCGCCCGTCCCCAACTCGGACAACGCGGCAGCAGGAATAGGCAGGTCGACGATGCGGGTTTCGATGCCGTCGAAGTCGATCGAGATCGGCGCCACCGACGCGACCGTCACTTTGGGATCGTCGCGGCCTGTCTTCGGATCGACCTTGGCCGCTTCCGGCTTGGCCGCTTCCTTGGCGGTGGCCGGTGCTGATGAAGCAGCGCTCTTCTCCTCGTCGCTCTCCTTGATCAATGGCGACGGCAGGTCGCGCCGCAGCACGGCCATCCAGACGGTGCGGGTCACGCGGTTGTCTTCGTTCTGCTGAGAGAACCAGTTGTTGCTAGGCCCGGCGTTGGTTGAGGCGAAGAAGTACAGATACTTGCCGCTCTTGTCGAACACCGGATCGACGACGTCGGACAAGCCATCCGTCACCGGCCACGACTTGTTCTGCTCCAGCGAGTAGATGTAGGCGCTGCGGGTGTAGGTCATCGAATTGAGCGCGTAGGCGATCCAGCGCGAGTCTGGCGCCCATGCGGCGCGCAGCGTCTTGTTCACGCCATACAGCGGTTCGCTGGCGATCTTCCTGGTCGTACCCGAGGCGATGTCCATCACATACAACGTCCACGCATTGTCGGTGTAGGCGATCTTTTTGCTGTCGGGCGACCAGACCGCGTTGTCGTAGAAGCCGGCGCCGGTGAGTTTGAATTTGCGCGGTTCGCCCTTGCCGTCCTGGGCGCGGATGTGCAGCGCGTACTCTCCCGATTCGTCGGAGAAGTAGGCGACGGAGCGGCCGTCCGGCGACCAGGCAGGCGAGCGCTCATGCGCGGCAGGCGTTTGCGTCAAGTTGCGCACGTCGCCCTTGTCGGCCGGGATGGTGACGATCTCGCCACGGAACTCATACGCCACGCGCGCGCCCGAAGGCGAGATGGAAGCACCGCGAATGTACTTGGCGCCGCTGACCCAGCGCGGGCGCGACGCACCCAGGTCGCTGTTGACGCCGATGGTCAGCTTGCGCGACTGTCCGCTGGCCAGGTCCAGCGCATGCAGATAACCGGCCTGCTCGTAGACGATGCCGCCGCCATTGGCCGTAATGTTCAGCACCGGGAAGTCGGTATGCCGGGTCAATGCGCGCACGGCCTTGGTCTTGACGTCGTAGGCGTACAGATTGAATTCTCCGTCGCGGTCCGAGCGGAAGTAGACGGTGTCGCCTATCCACACCGGATCGACATCGTTCGAGTGCGTGGCCGGCTGCGGGATCTGCTGCACCGATTTGTCGGCGCGGTTGAACAGCCACAGGATGGAGTTGGTGCCGCCGCGATAGTGCTTCCACTGCATGAAGGCCGGCGAGAACGGGTTGTAGGCGATCTGCTTGCCGTCGGGCGACCAGCCTGCACGGGCGGCGTTCGGCACTTCCAGCTCGGTCTCCACGCCGCCGGCAACCGGCACCGTGAACAGCTTGCGATAACGGTTGTTGAACGCCGCGCGCGGGGACGTGAACATCACCGCCTTGCCGTCGGGCGTGAAGCCTTGCGCGACGTCCGCGCCGGGATGGTAGGTCAGCCGTTTCGGCACGCCGCCTTCCACCGGCAGCAGGTAGACATCGGTATTGCCGTCGACCTGCGCGCTGTAGGCGATCGATCTGCCGTCCGGCGCAAACACCGGGTTCGATTTCTCGCCCGGATCGGAAGTCAGGCGGCGCGGCGACGAGCCGTCGCGGTTCGCCAGCCAGACGTCGCCCGCGTAGATAAAGGCCAGGTGCTGCACCGACAACGCCGGCTCGGTCAGCATGCGTGTGTCGCTGGTGCTGGGCAGCGCCAGCGCGCCGTGGCTGATCGTGAACGCAGCGGCGATGGCTGTGGTGGATAGCATGTGCTTCATTTTGTCTCCTCGTGGCCCCGTCATTCCCGCGTAGGCGGGAATCCATAGGACGCGTGCGTATTGGCTCAGCATAGATTCCCGCTTTCGCGGGAAAGACGTTATTTGAGCGCAGGGATGGCTTGCGGCTGATAGGCCTTGATCGGCTGCGCCTTCAGCTTCTTGTCCAGCAGGTCCAGCGCCACTTCCAGCTGGCGGTCCTGGCCTTGATAGGTGGCGTGCGGCGGGTTGTCCACTTCCACATCCGGCGACACGCCCACGCCTTCGATCAGCCACTGGCCGTCGGCCGTGTTGAACTGGCCGTTTTCGGCCACGCGTGCCATGCCGTTGTCGCTCAGGCGGTTGTTATCGCTGAGCCAGACGCCGGCGCCCGCCGTGCGCTTGCCGACCAGCGGCGCCAGTCCCAGCGCCTTGACGCCGGCCGCGAAGGTCTCGCCGTCCGAATACGTGTACTCGTCCACCAGCACCACCAGATGGCCGCGGAAGGTGTTCTGCATGTTCGGCGCAGGCAGCGCGCCCGGCGACGACCAGAAGGCCCAGGCCTTGCGCAGCAGCTTCTCGATCACCCAGCTGTCGATGTTGCCGCCGTTGTTGCGGCGCACGTCGATGATCAGGCCTTCGCGGTTGACGTTGGCGTAGAAGTCGCGCGCGAACGAGGCGATGTCGCGCGGGCCCATGGCGCGCAGGTGCAGGTAGCCGATGCGGCCCTTGGATGTTGCTTCCACCTGGCGCGCGCGGCTCTGCTCCCAGTCGCTGTAGCGCAGGCCGGCCTGCTTCGCCATATTGACCGGCGTGACGATCACCGAACGTGCGCCACCCTCTTTACGCTTCACTTGCAGCAGCATCTGCTTGTCGGCCTGGTTCAGCAGCAGGTCGGCGATGTCGCGCGCTTCCAGCACCGGTTTGCCGTTGACGGCGGTGATGACGTCGCCCTCCTTCACGTCCACGTCCGGTTGCAGCAACGGGCCGCGCTCGGACGGCAGCTCCGGTTCGCTGCGGTAGATGTGGTCGACGCGGTAGCCGTCGGCACTGCGCGTGAGCAGCGCTCCCAGGCCGGCCGGCGAACCTTCCGGCGTTGGCCGGCGCAACTCGCCCGGTGCGATCTGCGAGTGCAGCGCGCCCACTTCGCTGACCATCATGCCCAGCACGTCGTTCAGCTCCGCGCGGTCGGTCACGCGCTCGACCAGCGGCGCGTACTTGGCGCGCACGCCGGTCCAGTTCACGCCGCGCATCTTGGCGTCGTACAGGAAGTCGCGGTGCATGCGCCAGGCGTCGTTGAACATCTGCGTCCATTCCAGGCGCGGGTTGGAGGTGAAGGTCCAGTCGTCCACCTTGACCTTGGCCTTGGAGACGTCCGCCGGCGCCTTGGCGCCCGCCTCCACCACCAGCATGTCGCCGGCGCCGCTGGCGGCGAAACTGCGGTAGTACAGGTGCTTCTTGTCGAAGGCCAGATCGTATTCGCGCACGCCCCCGGCGAAGACTTCCGGCTGCGGACCGTTGGCGGCGATCGCCAGCGTTTTCAGGTTGGCCTTGCCGTCGCTGCCGTCGGCGTCGAGGAAGTACAGGCGCTTGTCGTCGATTTGCAGGTTGCGGTAGTTACCCGCCGCCAGCGGCACTTCGAACAGGCGGTCCGCCAGGCCGGCGTAGACGATGGCCGGCAGCGCCTTGCCGGATTTTTTCTCCGGCACGGCCTTGGCCACGGCTTTTTCCACCGCCTTCTCGGCGGCCTGCTCGACGGCTTTCTCGGCCGCGCCTTCGGCCGGCTTGTCGCCCGGCTTGTTCAGCTCATCGTCCGGCTTGAACGGGAAGCGGTTGCCCGGCTGGAGCGCCAGCGCGTACACGCCGGTGCGCTTGTCGAACACCGGTCCCATATTGCGGTCGCCCCAAGGCGAGCCATTCGCCAGCTGGAAGTTGCGGGCCGAGAGGAAGTACAGCCATTTACCATCCGGCGAAAACGCCGGTGAGCGTGAGTTGTAGCGGTCGCCGGTGACGAAGGCCAGCTGCTTGGCTTCGAGGTTGTACAGGCCGATCTGGTCGCGCTGCTCGGTGCTGGCGGCGCGCACCAGTACCAGGTTCTTGCTGTCGCCGGACCACAGGATTTCCTCGTGCCGGTCCGAGCCGACCTTGCTGCCGTCGTCGATGACGGTATTGGCCTTGGTGGCCAGGTCCAGCATCCACAGGCGGCCCTTCTTGTCGGTGTGGGCCAGCCAGCGGCCGTCCGGCGACGGGTACAGCTGCCAGCGGTGGTTGTTGCCATCCTTGGTCAGCTGCTCGCCCTTGCCGGAACCGTCGGCGGCGAATTTCCAGATTTCGTTTTCGCCGGTGCTGTCGACGATGGCGTAGACCCATTTGTCGTCGTGGCTGAACACCGCGTCGCGGGCGCGCGCGCCTTCCGGCACCGCGATCTCGACACGGCGCTGCGAGCCGGTTCCGGCCACGCTGACGCGGCCGCGCGCGGTCAGCACCAGACGTTCGTCCTTGCCGGAGATTTGCACGTTGGTCAGGTTCTCCAGCGGCGAGCGGATCTGGCGCGCGCGCTGCTGGTCGAAGTCGGAGACCAGGCTGATGGCCAGCTGTTCATCCTTCGCTGCGGCCAGGTCCAGCACGTGCAGGTCGGCGCCCAGCTGGTAGACGATGCGGCCGTCGCCCAGCGCGGCGTTGCGCACGTCCCAGTCGGTGTGGTTGGTCAGTTGGCGCGGATCGCCGCCGTCGGCCGCCATCGACCACAGGTTGTCGGAGCCGCCACGGTCGCTGATGAAGTAGACGCGGCCCTGCCACCACATGGGCCGCTTGTTGTTGCCGGCGTCGGAGGCCAGCAGCGGCGTGGCTTCCGTGGCGCCGGCCAGGTCGTAGCGCCACAGTTGCGCATGCGCGCCGCCGCGATAGCGCTTGACGTTGTCGTTGGTCAGGGCCAGGCCGTTGCGGGTGAAGTACAGCGTCTTGCCGGCATCGTCGAGCACCGCGTCGTTGGCGTCGGCCACGGCGAATACGCGGCGCTGCAGGTCGCCCGGCTTGACGGCGGCGATGACGTTGTTGCGCGACGGGCCTTTGCTATCGAGCGTGGTCACCAGCACTTCGCCCTGCGCGGTCCAGCCCAGCACATTCACGGCGCTGTTTTCAAAGGTGATGCGCTTGGGCAGGCCGCCCGCCACCGGCATCACGTAGGCTTCCTGCCCGCCTTCGTAGGAGGCCGAGAAGGCGATCCATTTGCCGTCGTGCGAGATGGCGGCGTTGATTTCGGCGGCCGGGTGGGTGGTCAGGCGCTGCGCGGCGCCGCCGTGGGCGCCGGTCTTCCACAGGTCGCCCTCGGCGGTGAAGACCACGGCGTCGCCACGGATGGCCGGGTATCGATAGTAGGCGTCGGCGGCGGAGGCGGTGCCGGACAGCAGGCCGGCGGACAGGAACATCAGGGCGAGGGGACGAAGGCGCAGAGAAGTCAGGATCATGGGACAGTTTCAATGTTTGTCAAATGGAACGACAATTCTGGCACAGCTTTAGGTCTAAAAGAAAAAAGCTTCTAACCCCGCGTGCTTTTAGTGATACGCATGCCGCGCGGCTTAGGGGTCAGACCCCGTACGGGGTCTGACCCCGCTTGGCGCTGCGGGGTAAAAAAAAACCGCGCCACTTGCGTGGGCGGTTTTTTATGAAGCCTGGACGGCTTATTCGACTTCGACGGTTTCCGGTGGCGTCGTCGGTGCGGCGTCCGGCGGTTCCGGGAACTCCAGCTTGACCTGGTCCTTGTCGTCCAGGTCGACCGTCACGCGGCCGCCGGTGACCAGGCGGCCGAACAGCAGCTCGTCGGCCAGCGCCTTGCGGATCATGTCCTGAATCAAGCGCGCCATCGGACGTGCGCCCATCAGCGGATCGAAACCTTTCTTCGCCAGGAACTTGCGCAGTTTCTCGCTGAAGATCGATTCGACTTTCTTCTCGTGCAGCTGCTCTTCCAGCTGCATCAGGAACTTGTCGACCACGCGCAGGATGATGTCCTCGTCCAGCGCGCGGAAGCTGATGGTGGCGTCGATACGGTTGCGGAACTCCGGTGTGAACATGCGCTTGATGTCGGCCATCTCGTCGCCTGCCTGCTTGGAATTCGTGAAGCCGATCGAGGTCTTCTGCAAGCTCTCGGCGCCCGCGTTGGTGGTCATGATGATGATCACGTTGCGGAAGTCGGCCTTGCGTCCGTTGTTGTCGGTCAGCGTACCGTGGTCCATCACCTGCAGCAGGATGTTGAAAATGTCCGGATGGGCTTTTTCAATCTCGTCCAGCAGCAGCACCGCGTGCGGTTTCTTGGTGATGGCTTCGGTCAGCAGGCCACCCTGGTCGAAACCAACGTAGCCCGGCGGCGCGCCGATCAGGCGCGACACGGCGTGACGCTCCATGTACTCGGACATGTCGAAACGAATCAGCTCGATGCCCAGGATGAAGGCCAGCTGCTTCGCCACCTCGGTCTTGCCGACGCCGGTAGGACCGGAGAACAGGAAGGAGCCGATCGGCTTGTCGGTCTTGCCCAGGCCGGCACGCGCCATCTTGATCGCCGATGCCAGCGCTTCGATCGCAGGATCCTGGCCGAACACCACGTTGCGCAGGTCGCGGTCGATGGTCTGCAGCTTGCTGCGGTCGTCCTGGTTGACGGTCTGCGGCGGGATGCGCGCGATCTTGGCGATGATGTCCTCGATCTCGGTCTTGCCGATGGTTTTCTTCTGCTTCGACTTCGGCAGGATGCGCTGGGCCGCACCGGCTTCGTCGATGACGTCGATGGCCTTGTCCGGCAGGTGGCGGTCGTTGATGAAACGGGCCGCCAGTTCCGCCGCGGTCGACAGCGCCGACGACGAGTACTTGACGCCGTGGTGTTCTTCGAAGCGCGACTTCAGGCCGCGCAGGATCTGCACGGTCTGCTCGACGGTAGGCTCGTTGACGTCCACTTTCTGGAAGCGGCGGCTCAGCGCGTGGTCTTTTTCAAACACGCCGCGGAACTCGGTGTAGGTGGTCGCGCCGATGCACTTCAGCTGGCCGTTGGCCAGGGCTGGCTTGAGCAGGTTGGACGCGTCCAGCGTGCCGCCCGAGGCCGAGCCGGCGCCGATGATGGTGTGGATCTCGTCGATGAACAGGATGCCGTTCGGGTTGTCCTTCAACTGCTTGAGGACGGCCTTCAGGCGCTGCTCGAAATCGCCGCGGTACTTGGTGCCGGCCAGCAGCGCGCCCATGTCCAGCGAATACACGACGGCATTCGACAGGATTTCCGGCACGTCGTTCTGGGTGATGCGGTAGGCCAGGCCTTCGGCGATGGCGGTCTTGCCCACGCCGGCTTCGCCCACCAGCAGCGGATTGTTCTTGCGGCGGCGGCACAGGATCTGGATCACGCGATCCACTTCGTCCTCGCGGCCGATCAGCGGATCGATCTTGCCTTCGGCGGCGGCCTTGTTCAGGTTTTGCGTGAACTGGTCGAGCGGGCTTTCCTTGGTCTGGCCTTCGCCGCCCGGCGCGCCCTCTTCCACGCCTTCCGAAGCCTTGGCGGCGTCGGTCTGCTGGTCCTTGCGCACGCCGTGCGAAATGAAGTTGACCACGTCCAGGCGGGTCACGCCCTGCTGGTGCAGATAGTAGACCGCGTGCGAATCCTTCTCGCCGAAGATGGCCACCAGCACGTTGGCGCCGGTGACTTCCTTCTTGCCGTTGGAGGCGGACTGCACGTGCATGATGGCGCGCTGGATCACGCGCTGGAAGCCGAGCGTGGGCTGGGTGTCCACTTCGCCCGTGCCGGGCACGGTCGGCGTGTTGTCGCCGATGAAGTTGGTCAGCGTTTTACGCAGGTCTTCAATGTTGACGGCGCAAGCACGCAACACTTCGGCAGCCGAAGGATTGTCAAGCAAGGCCAGCAGCAAGTGCTCCACCGTGATGAATTCGTGCCGTGCCTGCCGAGCTTCGACAAACGCCATGTGCAAACTTACTTCTAATTCCTGCGCAATCATACTTCCTCCATCACGCATTGCAGGGGATGCCCCGCCTTGCGTGCATGCGTTAAAACGAACTCCACTTTGGTACAGGCTATATCTTTTGAGAACACGCCGCACACTCCTTTGCCGTAGCGATGAACACTGAGCATTATCTGCGTGGCCGTTTCACGGTCTTTATTGAAATACTCCTGGATGATGGCGACCACAAACTCCATCGGCGTGTAGTCATCATTGAGCAACGCCACCTGGTACAGAGGTGGCGGTTTCAGCGTTTGCCGCTCCAAGAGGGTTTCGGTGTCATGCTTGGTTGCCATACGCTTATATTCTAATGCTTTCGAGGTTGATGCAATGTGCATTTCACTATACACATTCAATTGTTTTCCATCTTACGCGTTTTCTGAACTTGACGCAGATGGCGGCCCATTCGCCAAAATCAAGAGTTGCTTTTTCACCAATTGGCTTAAAAGTAGCAAAATGCATACAAATCTGCTTGACTTTAGAATTTGGTCCGCTAACAATGCGTTATCGGCTGCGTGCAGAAATGTACAAGGTGATAAGAAGTGAGGCGTGAGGAGGGGGCAAGAAGCTTCTTGCTTTTATGGCTCGTGTGATCCGTTTTAATTTTGAAAGTTCTTTTTATGGCAACAGGTACAGTTAAGTGGTTCAATGATTCCAAAGGTTTTGGCTTCATCACTCCAGATGACGGCGGCGAGGATTTGTTCGCTCACTTCTCCGCAATCAACATGAACGGTTTCAAGACCCTCAAAGAAGGTCAAAAAGTTCAATTCGAAGTCACGCAAGGCCCTAAAGGCAAGCAAGCTTCCAACATCCAATCGGCTTAATTTTTTAAGCAGCAGATGTGAAAAACCTCGCAACGCGGGGTTTTTTTTCGTCCCTACCCCAGTGCGACTGTTGCAGAACTCCGACAACCGACGCCTCCCTCATATCCTTGTGACAATTCAATAGAATTGCCAAAATTGAAAAATGCATAATCTTATTCGTTAAGGTAATAGTGTCTATCAGGCATATACCTGAGCCGCCGTTCGTCTCTTACCAAGGGCCACATGAATAGCATGCACATCAAAAGAATCAAAACCGTCCTGATCTATGCGGCAATACTCGGGCTGGGCCTGGGTGTGGGCCGGGTGGCATCCAAGGTGCCGCAGTGGCTGACGCCGGCCTACGTCGAAGGCGACTTCCAGGCCTACTACCCTGACCCCGCCACCAAGGTGGTGCTGTACGGCACCAAGACCTGCCCCTACTGCCAGCAGACCCGCGCCTACCTGAACGAACACCACATTCCCTTTGCCGACGTCGACGTCAGCCACACCGGCAAAGGCCAGCAGGACTACCGCAGCTTCGGCGAGACCGCCGTGCCGGTGATCTTGATCGGCAACCGCCGCATCACCGGTTTCAAGCAGTCCGTCATCGAGGCCGCGCTCGAACAATTGCCGCGACCGTCCGCCCGCTGAGCCCCGTTCCAAATGGAAGCCGTGTATAGGGGCGGCATGGTTTCGCGCATCATTCAACGCCCATCACCCGTTGGAGGAGTTCACATGAATAAGAAGCTGAAACTGTTTTTGTTCGCAATCGGCATCGGCGCTGCATCGGCCCCGGCCATGGCCAGCTGCATCCACTACTGCGTGGTCGAATATAAGGCGTGCGTGAACTCCGGCCAGCCAGCCGACCAATGCAACGATGAGCTCACCGCCTGCGAGGACGCCTGCGGCGGTTAAGCTTCGTTGATGGCCAGCGCCAGCGGCGCTGGCCATCAATCAGAGTGCCGGCACAAGCAGCTTGAGCAGCAGCCCCCCCCCGGCGCAGACCGCTATCACACGCGGTACCTTCTGGCCGTAGCGCAGCAGCGCCACCGCCGCCCCCACCGCGATCAACGCCGCCGCCCAGTCGGGCGAACCGGCCAGGCCCGCCGGCCAGATGACATGCCATGCAAAGAACAGCGCCAGGTTGAGAATGACGCCGACCACGGCCGCCGTGATGCCGGTCAGCGGCGCGGTGTAGCTGATATCGTCGCGCGTGGCCTCGACCAGCGGGCCGCCGGCCAGGATGAATACAAACGACGGCAGGAAGGTGAACCAGGTCACCAGCACCGCCGCCACGGCGCCCGCCAGCGGCAGTTGCGCCGCGCCGAACGGCGCCTGCCCCCAGCCACCGACAAAGCCGACAAACGCCACCACCATGATCAGCGGGCCCGGCGTGGTTTCGCCCAACGCCAGGCCGTCCATCATCTGCGGCGGGGTCAGCCAGCCGAAGTTGACCACCGCGCCCTGGTACACATACGGCAGCACCGCGTAGGCGCCGCCAAAGGTCAGCAAGGCGGCCTTGGTGAAGAACCAGGCCATCTGGGTGTAGGTGTGCTGCCAGCCGGCGGTCAGCACCAGCAGCGCCATTGGTGCCAGCCACAGCAGCGCGCCGCAGCCGCACACCAGCGCCAACCGGCTCCAGCGGAAGCGGGCGTGCGGCGGTGGCGGCGTGGCGTCGTCGATGACGGCGGCCCCATAGCTAGCCTTGGCGGCGCCATGCCCGCCGGTCTTGAACGCCTGCGGCAAGAAGCGGCCGCCGGCAAAGCCGGCCAGCGCGGCGCCGGCGACGATCAGCGGGAACGGCAGCTGCAAGGCGAAGATCGCCACGAACGCGGCGCCGGCGATGGCCCACAACCAGCCGTTGCGCAAGGCGCGCGTGCCGATCCGGTGCGCGGCCTGCAGCACGATCGCCGTCACCGCCGGCTTGATGCCGTAGAACAGGCCCGCCACCAGCGGCTGCTGGCCGAACGCCATGTACACCCACGACAGCAGCACCAGCAACAGCAGCGACGGCAGCACGAACAAGGCGCCGGCGATGATGCCGCCGCGCGTGCGATGCAGCAGCCAGCCGATGTAGGTGGCCAGCTGTTGCGCCTCCGGGCCGGGCAGCAGCATGCAGTAGTTCAGCGCATGCAGGAAGCGGCGCTCGGAAATCCAGCGCCGGCGCTCGACCAGCTCCTGGTGCATGATGGCGATCTGGCCCGCCGGTCCGCCAAAGCTGATGCAGCCCAGCTTGAGCCAGAAGCGGAAGGCTTGCCAGAGGGTGGGCGCCGGCGGCGCGTCGGAAGGCGTCATCGTAATTCCTGTCAAAAAAAAGCCCCACTCCTTCGCGGAAGCGGGGCTGATGGATGCCAGTGGCTGGCTTACATCTGTTCGATCATCACGTCGCCGAAGCCGGAGCACGACACCTGGGTAGCGCCTTCCATCAGGCGGGCGAAGTCGTAGGTGACCTTTTTCGAATCGATGGCTTTCTCCATGGCCTTGATGATCAGGTCGGCCGCTTCAACCCAGCCCATGTGGCGCAGCATCATTTCGGCGGACAGGATCAGCGAACCCGGGTTCACATAGTCCTTGCCGGCGTACTTAGGCGCGGTGCCGTGGGTGGCTTCGAACATCGCCACCGAGTCCGACAGGTTGGCGCCCGGCGCGATGCCGATGCCGCCCACCTGCGCCGCCAGCGCGTCGGAGATGTAATCGCCGTTCAGGTTCAGGGTGGCGATCACGCTGTACTCGATAGGACGCAGCAGGATCTGCTGCAGGAAGGCGTCGGCGATCGAATCCTTGATGATGATGTCGCGGCCGGTCTTCGGATTCTTGAACTTGCACCATGGGCCGCCGTCGATCAGCTCGGCGCCGAATTCTTTCTGCGCCAGTTCGTAGGCCCAGTCACGGAAGCCACCCTCGGTGTACTTCATGATGTTGCCCTTGTGGACGATGGTCACCGACGGCTTGTCGTTGTCGATGGCGTACTGGATCGCCTTGCGCACCAGGCGCTGCGTGCCTTCGATCGACACCGGCTTGATGCCCAGGCCCGAGGTTTCCGGGAAGCGGATCTTGGTCACGCCCATTTCCTTGACCAGGAAGTCCAGCAGCTTCTTGGCGCCTTCCGAACCTTGCTGGTATTCGATACCGGCGTAGATGTCTTCCGAGTTCTCGCGGAAGATGACCATATTGGTCTTCTCCGGCTCTTTGACCGGCGACGGCACGCCGGTGAAGTAGCGCACCGGGCGCAGGCAGACGTACAGGTCCAGCTGCTGGCGCAGGGCCACGTTCAGCGAACGGATGCCGCCGCCGACCGGCGTGGTCAGCGGGCCCTTGATCGAGACCACGTAGTCCTTCAGCACGGTCAGGGTTTCTTCCGGCAGCCACACGTCGGGGCCGTACACGCTGGTCGATTTTTCGCCGGCGAAGATTTCCATCCAGCTGATCTTGCGCTTGCCGCCGTAGGTCTTGGCCACTGCCGCATCGATCACCTTGATCATGACCGGGGTGATATCCACGCCGGTGCCGTCACCCTCGATGTAGGGAATGATCGGGTTATCTGGTACATTCAGGGAAAAATCGGCGTTGACGGTGATTTTTTGGCCGTCGGCAGGTACTTTGATATGCTGATACATCGTGTTCTCCGAAGTGGCATGAATTTGTTGCCGGTTTAGTACACTTATCCCAAGTCTTCTATAAGACATAAGACACTGTTTTACATTATGCACCAGTATTTTAGTGGGCGCCACGGTTTTCCTACACCGGCCGTCAAGCCTACACCAAAATCATCTTAAGAGAAGTATGTCCCTCATTCTATTTAACAAACCTTTCCAGGTGCTGTGCCAGTTCTCGCCGCAGGACGGCCGCGCCACCCTGGCCGACCACCTGAAGATCCCCAACATCTACCCCGCCGGCCGCCTCGACGCCGACAGCGAAGGCTTGATGCTGCTGACCGACGACGGCAAGCTGCAACACACCATCGCCCATCCGGATCACAAGGAAGCCAAGATTTACCTGGTGCAGGTCGACGGCGTGCCGGACGCCGACAGCCTGGCTAAATTGCAGGCGCCGCTGGACCTGGGCGACTTCGTCACCAAGCCGTGCAAGGCGATGCAGATCGCCGAGCCGGCGTGGCTGTGGCCGCGCAACCCGCCGATCCGCAGCCGGGCCGAGCATCCGACCAGCTGGCTGGCGATCACACTACAGGAAGGCAAGAACCGCCAGGTGCGGCGCATGACGGCGGCGGCCGGCCTGCCAACCTTGCGGCTGGTGCGCAGCGCCATCGGCGCCATTTCGCTGGCGACCCACCCCTTGATGCCGGGCGAGTGGATGGAGGTGTCGGCCAAGGACCTGGCCGGCTAGATTGATGCGTTGCAGCAAATAAAATTCTGCTTTTCACGCTTTTTTGTGTCAACTGGAAATTTTCGGGCGGCGTTAATGAGATAGATTCATATGAATCTTCGTTTTTCTCAGCTGGTTTAATCAACTGCCAAAGGAACTCATCATGTCCAAGATCATCGCTGCCCTGGTTGCCTCCCTGTTTGCCGCTTCCGCTTTCGCCGCCGCCCCATCGGCGTCGGCATCCGCTTCGGCCGCGGCTTCGGCCCCGATGGCATCGGCCCCTTCCGCATCGGCCTCCGCCTCCGCTGCTGCATCGGCACCGAAAGCCAAGAAAGCCAAACACAAGAAAGCATCGGCAGAAGCTTCGGCCTCGGCCTCGATGCCAGCCAAGTAAGCGCTGCGACACCAGCAAGCCGGCCTCGGGCCGGCTTTTTTACGTCCTTTTTTCGTCCGCACATGCGAAAAAACCCGCGCTAACCAGAGGCCAGGCGGGTTCTTGCTTTAAGAAGGCGCTTCAAAATGACTGTGGCGTCGTTGCAGCTCCTTGCCGTGCAGGCGCACTGTCTTCGTCGCCGCGCCTAGCCACACTCATTTTGAAACGCCTTCTACATCCCAGCGAGGGGAATTAAGCGGACAGTGCCTTCAGGGCAGCTGCCAGACGGCTCTTATGGCGAGCTGCCTTGTTTTTGTGGATGATCTTCTTGTCCGCGATGCTGTCGATGGTCGACACGGACGATTGGAAGATTGCCGTCGCAGCAGCTTTGTCGCCGCCTTGGATCGCTTTGCGTACTGCTTTGATAGCGGTGCGCAGGGTCGAACGCTGGGACGAGTTGTGAGCGTTTTGCTTGACTGCTTGACGAGCGCGTTTGCGCGCTTGTGCGGTATTTGCCATGGAATTTCCTAAAACAGGGTAAAGGTGCGTTTGCAAACATTATTGTTTGCCAAACAGGTGCGTTCAGTGCGTCTGCCGAACCATGTGAGTCAAACTACTGCCTGCCAAACATTAGTGTCTGCGTAACAGAATTCTGTACAGCCTGCGATTATAGCGATGTTTTCTGTCAGGAGCAACTATAATCACTGCCCATGAACTTGCTTAAAACTCTAGCCGCCATCTCCAGCATGACCATGCTGTCCCGCGTAACCGGATTATTGCGTGAAACCTTGTTTGCCCGGGCCTTCGGCGCCGGCGCCTACACGGACGCTTTCATCGTCGCGTTCCGCATTCCCAACCTGCTGCGCCGCCTGTTTGCCGAGGGGGCCTTCTCGCAAGCGTTCGTGCCGATACTCTCCGAGTACAAGAACCAGCACGGCCAGGAAGCCAGCAAGACGCTGGCCGACCATGTGGCCAATACGCTGGTGTGGTCGACCTTGTTCGTCAGCGCGCTCGGCATTATAGGCGCGCCGTGGTTTGTGTACCTCATCGCCACCGGCCTGGACAAGCAACCGGGCGCCTTCGACGCCGCCGTCTGGATGACCCGGCTGATGTTCCCTTATATTAGCTTCATGGCCTTCGTGGCGATGGCCGGGGGCGTGCTCAACACCTGGCGCGAGTTCAAGATCCCGGCCTTCACGCCGGTGCTGCTGAACGTGTCCTTCATCGCCGCCTCGCTGTTCCTGCAAGCGCACCTGGAGCAGCCGATCTACGCGATGGCGATCGCGGTGTTCGTCGGCGGCATCCTGCAGGTGGCGATACAGATCCCGGCGCTGATCAAGATCGGCATGCTGCCGCGCCTGTCGTGGAATCCGGCCGCCGGCCTCGGCGATCCGGGCGTGCGGCGCGTGCTGAAGAAGATGGGTCCGGCCGTGTTCGCCGTCTCGGCCGCGCAGATCAGCCTGATGATCAACACCAGCATCGCCTCGCGCCTGGCCGAGGGCAGCATTTCCTGGCTGTCCTACGCCGACCGCCTGATGGAATTCCCGACGGCGCTGCTGGGCGTGGCGCTGGGCACGATTTTGCTGCCCAGCCTGTCCAAGGCCAAGGCCGACGGCGATAGCCAGGAGTATTCCGACCTGCTGGACTGGGGCTTGCGCCTGACCTTCCTGCTGGCGCTGCCGGCGGCGGTGGGCATGGCCGCGCTGGCCAAGCCGCTGATCGCCACCCTGTTCCACTACGGTAAATTCACCGACGAGGCGGCCACGCAGTCGTCCTATCCGCTGATCGCCTACAGCGCCGGCCTGCTGGGCATCATCCTGGTCAAGACGCTGGCGCCGGCGTTCTACGCGCGCCAGGATATCCGCACCCCGGTCAGGATCGCCATCGGCGTGCTGATCGCGACGCAGCTGATGAACTGGATCTTCGTGCCCTACCTGAAGGTATCCGGCCTGGCGCTGTCGATCGGCCTGGGCGCCTGCATCAACGCCAGTTTCCTGTATGCCGGCCTGCGCAAGCGCGGCATCTACAACCCCAAACCGGGCTGGCCGCTGTTCTGCGCCAAACTGGCCGTGGCGTGCGTACTGATGGGAGCGGCCGCGTGGTTCGGCGGGCAGCAGGTGGACTGGCTGGGCATGCAGCATCACACGCTGCTGCGGATCGGCGCGCTGCTGCTGTTGATTGGCCTGTGCGGGGCGGTGTACTTCGCCGCGCTGTTCGCGATGGGCTTCCGGCTGCGCGACGTCAAGCGCACGGCCCGCTAAACGAAAAAAACCCGCCTAGGCGGGTTTTTTAATATCACAGCTAAAACTTAGGCTGCTTTTTTTGCTTTGCGACGAGCAACAACACCCATCAGTGCCAGGCCGCCCAGCAGCATGCCGTAGGTTTCTGGTTCTGGTACGGCGGTCACGGTGTAGGTGCCGGTGTAGCTTGCGCCGGCTTGAGCGGTGCCAGCCAGATCCAGAGTGAATGGACCAACGCCGGTGTACTCAACGCCGAAGAACTTCAGGCCGCCGACAGCGAATGCCGAGCCGGTGGTGCCGTTCAGGTTCGAGGTAACAGCATTGAAGCTCAGCTTCTGACCGGAAACGGTCAGGCCGATGTTGTAGCTGCCAGCGCCCAGGCCCAGCAGGGTGATCAGGTCGTGACCGCCCGACAGGACGCCATCGCCTACGACTGCGTCGAAGTTGTGCGAATTGCCGTCAGCGATAACAACGATGCCTTGGTCACCAGCAAATGCGCTAACCGAAGCGGCGGCCAGCAAGGCGCCAGCAACGAAAGATTTCAATTTCATGTGATTTTCCTTAATCAAACGAATTGTGGCTGCGCTTTCGCCAACCACCGTAGTGTTAATAGGAGTGTAGAAGTGCTACGGAACAAATAATAGCATAACAGCACCGTTTGTCATTGTAAATTTTCTATTTTAGTTTTCTCTTGTGCAACTTATTTCATAGTGTAAAAATTGCATTGCAGCGCAACAAATTTTGCGCTTGCCTTATGCAAGCAACGCAACGTTTACCCACCACTATTGCCTCTGCGGCACGTATCCAGAGGGTCCGGGTGCAGGTGCAATAATACTTTGTTGTATGTTTGACACAGTTGCACCGACTACTTGCCGAGCCCCCATTATTCTTGCGGCACCGGCACTGGCGGCGGCTCGTGCGCCTCCGGCTCTTTGGAAGGCTGCGGCTCTTCTGGCGGCGGCGCAGGCGGCATTTCGGCGGGCGGTGGCGGCGGCTCGGGAGGACTAGGCGCAGCCGGCGCCGGCGGCACGAGCGGTTGTTGTTGTTGCTCCACTGCCTTCGCGGAAACCTGCGGCGGTGGCCCGGTCATCAAGCTTGGTTCCGGCCCCGACAACGCCATCGCAAACTTCCAGTCAGAAATATGACTCTTACTTTCAAATCCAGAATAGCGCGCGGGGAAGTTCCCTATCTTCACCGGTTTGGCCGATGACAGGCTGTACACCGCCAGCACGCCGACCTTGTCGCCGAGATAGACGATGCCCCACTCCGCTTTGCCCGTCATGGGATCGACGAACAATTTACGCAGATGCCGGCGGGTGCCGGGGAAGCGCGGATCTTTCAATAATTCCTTCAGCGAAGGCGGCTGCGGCGGCTGCCCGGCGGGCGTCGCGTCGGCGTAGCTTTTCAGGGCGTCGCTGAAGGCGGCGCCGATATCGAGCAACTCCTGCTCCGCCCGGCTCCGTTGTATCACCGAGCCCAGCTTCAGCGCCGACGCCGTCACCAGCCCGATGATCGCCAGCAGGATGACCAGGCTCAGATAGGTAAAGCCGCCGCTGCGGCTCCGGCGTCGCGCACTCATCACCAGTCGGAGTAGGGTTTGCCGCTGCGGTCGTTGCCGGGGGCGCCGCTCTTGATGTTGTAGACGCCGCCCTTGCCGCTGTCTTCCGGCGGTACGATGACCCAGGTGGTATCGCTGTCGGTGATCGGATCGACCGGCATCGCGCGCAGGTACTTCTTTTCCACCAGCTGTTCCAGCGAGTCGGGATAGCGGCCGGTGTCGCCGTAGTATTGGTCCAGCACCTGCCGCACATTGCGCAGGTTATCGGCCAGCACGACCTCCTTCGACTTGTCGATGCTGGGGAAGTAGCGCGGCACGGCCAGCGTCAGCATCAGCGCCACGATGCCCAGCACCACCAGCAGCTCGATCAGCGTGAATCCTTTGGTTTTCATAGTTACCATTTTTTATAGGGTACGCCGTTCAGGCCGGTCTTGTCGCTCAAGCTGTAGACGTCGTAGACATCCTCGCCCTCCTTCGGCTGGTCGGCATCGCTGGCGTAGCTGCGCTTGCCCCAGGTTTGCGACTCGCTCAGCGTGGCGTCCGGATTGAACGGATCGCGCGGCACCCGGCGCAGGAAATACATCTTGATGTGCTTGGGGTTCTGCAAATCCGGCACGCCCTCCACCAGCAGCTCCAGCGTCTTCGGATAGCCGGTCGAGGCCAGCGTCTTGGCGACCCGGCCCTGGTCGTAGGCCAGCTTGTAGGCATCCAGCGCGGCGCGGATCTGGTGCAGCGCCTCGCGCAACTCCTGCTCCTGGCGACGCTGCACCACCACCTGCGCGGTCGGCACCACCAGTGCGCTGAGCAGGCCGAGGATGGCCAGCGTCACCAGCAGCTCGATCAGCGTGAACCCGCGGCCGCGTTTCATCATGCGCTTACTGCTGCACCGGCTGTTGCTGCGGCTGTTGCTGCTGCTGCGGCTCCGGTTCGGGCGGCGGCAGCACGGGCTGCGGCTGTTGTCCCTGGCTAGGCGGCAGCGGCGCCGGCTGGCCCTGCGAGATCGGCATCGCTTGCACCGGCAGCGGCGGACGCACCGGCGCAGTCAGTGCCCCCGCCGGCGGCGGCAAGGCGCCTGGCGACGGCGGCATCGCCACGCCAGGGCGCGCGCTCAGGTCCGGACGGCGGCGGAAGCTGGCCTCCGTGCCGGCCGAGAATTCCGACGCCGCCGCTTCCGGCCGCTGCACGTTGCGGATCAGGTGCGGCGTGATCGACAGCACGATCTCGGTCTTCTGGCTGTCGTCACGCTTGCTGCCGAACAGGCGGCCGACGATGGGCAGGTCGCCCGCGCCCGGCACGTGGTTGGCGGTGCCGCGTTCTTCATTGTTGATCAGGCCCGCCAGCACCTGGTTCTCGCCATCCTTGAGCTGCAACATGGTGGAAGCCTGGCGCGTGCCGATCTGGTAGGCGGTGCCGCCGTTCTTGGTGGTGATGGTGTTGGTCAGGTTGCTGACTTCCAGCTGCACGCGGATCGCCACCTCGTTATTCAGGTAGACGGTCGGCTCGACGTTGAGCGTCAGGCCGACATCGACGTAGGTGATCGAATCGCTGGCAAAGCCGCCGACGCCCGACGACACGGTGGTGGTCACCACCGGCAGCTTGTCGCCGATGACGATCTTGGCTTTTTCCTTGTTGCGCACGCGGATGCGCGGATTGGCCAGCAGGTTGGAATCCTGGTCGTTCTTGTTGGCGTTGATGCCGGCCGAAATGCCGGTCACACCGATGGTGCGCTGGTTCAGGTTATTCAGGTCGCGGATGGTGATGCCGGTGCCGCCCGACGTCGACAACGGCGTCAAGCCGATCCCGGTCGGCCACACCACGCCCAGGTCCATCACGCTGCTCTTCTTCACTTCCAGGATCTCCACCTCCAGCATCACTTCCGCTTCCGGCGCATCCTGCAAGGCCACCAGCTTCTCGGCCAGGCGGATCGCTTCCGGGCTGTCGCGCACGATCAGCAGGTTGAGTTTTTCATCGACCACCACGTCGCGCGATTTGAGGATGGTCTTCAAGGTGTTGGCCACCAGCTTGGCTTCGGCATTGGCCAGGAAGAAGGTCTTGACCGTCATCTCCTGGTATTCCTTCAGCTTGGCCGCCACGTTCGGATAGATCAGGATGGTGTTCGCATCCATCACCTGCTGCTCCAGCTGATTGGTCAGCAGCAGGAAGTAGATCGCCGATTCGACGGTGCTGTTCTTCAGCAGCACGGTGGTGCGCTGGTCGGTCTTGACGTCCTTGTCGAACACGAAGTTCAGGCCCGAACGGCGCGAAATCACCTCGAATACCTGCTTCAGCGGCGCGTCGCGGAACTCGATCGAGATCGGCTGCTTGTAGGTTTTTGCCAGGCCGGCTTCCGCCACCGGCGGCGCGATCTTGTCGCTGACCTCGCGCAGCATCAGGCGCGCTTTCTCATTGGCCGGAGTTTCGGTCAACAGTGCGTTGAGCTTTTGTTTGGCCAGTTCGTACTCACCCCTGTTGACATGTTCGGCAGCGGCGGCCATCAGCTTGGCCTGGCGGTCGTCGCGCTCCAGTGAGCGCAGGCCGGCGCGGGCGCGCTCGTTGAGCGGGTCCAGCGCCTGCACGCGGCGGTAGCCCTGCTCCGCCAGATCCAGCTTGCCTTCCGACTGCTGGCGCTCGGCCAGGTCGAGGAAACGCTGCGTGGCGCGTTCGCGCGCCAGCAGATAGGCCGAGCGGTACTGGGCGTTGCCCGGTTCGGCCTTCACGGCCTCCTGGTACTTGAGCAGGCCCGCTTCCAGCTGGTCCTTGGCGATCAGGTCGCGGCCATCGCGATAAGCCATTTGTCCGGCGCAACCGCTCAGGGCGATCGCCAGCATGGCAGGCAGCGCGGCGCGGCGGCCCAAATTCTTCAGATGACTAGCCATCAGTCGAGGACTCCAATATTGATCTGTTGTACCTGATTCAAAGGCAGATAGGTCACGGACATCAGCGGCGGCGCGATTCTCTCGACGCGGTAGGTGCCGTCGATGACGGTTTGATTTTTTACGACGTAAGTCTTGTCGCCGCGCGCCAGGTAGACTTCCCAGGCGCCGTCGGCGACGGCCTTGCCGATCACCGTGAACGGCATCGGCGGCGCCACCGGCGCCGGTGGTGGCGCATTCGATGCGGGCGGCGGCGGTGGCGGCGGCGGATTCCAGTTCTGGCCCTGGAACACGCCCTCGCCCGATGCGAAGGTGGCCTCGCCGGATTCGCCCACCAGCATGGCGCGCGGCGTCAGGCGCAGGATCGCCACCTCGGCCTGCGGTTTGGCGTCCTTGCCGGCGCGTGGCGCGGGGGCGGCCGCCATGGCGGCCGGCGCGGTGGCCGGCGCGGAACGGCTGCGCGCCACCGGCTCGGCGATGTCGCCCGACGGCGAGTTATCGCCGAACAGCACCAGGCCACCGGCGACGGCCAGCGCGATACCCATCGCGATTTGATAAGGCTTCATGGCTCGCCGTCCTTCAAGTACAGGGTGAAGCGCAAACGCGCCTCCACCGTGGGTTCGGCGATGGCTTCGCGGCGGAAGCCGACTTCGTCCAGCGAGGCAAACGGCATGTCGCGCAGGCCCTGCATGGCGAACTGCCAGATCGATTGATACGGCCCCTTCACCGGCAACAGGATCTGGTAGGTGCTGACGCGGCTTGCCTTGTCGTAGGCGGCCTTGTACTCGCCCTGGCTCAGCGACAGGTTGTTCTTGGCCGCCAGGTCGAACAGCACCTTGACCTGCTGTTCGGCGTAGCGTTTCTCGCCCAGCACTTCATAGAAGCCGGCCAGGTTCTGGTTGGCCGACGGTGGCGGCGGCGCCGTCACCAGCGAGGCCGGCGTCGGCAAGGGACGCGCCATCAGCTGTGCCTGCGCCGCGCGTTGCGGCAGCAGCCACGCCCACGCGGCGGCGCCGGCCAAGCACAGCGCGATGGCGATGCAGGCCGGCGCGCCCAGGCGCGTCAACGCCAGCCGCGCGCGCAGCACGATGGCGGCTACATTCACCTTGTCTTTCACCTTGTCTTTCACACTCGTCATCGGGCTATCCATGTCGCCTCCAGCTGGAAGCGCAAGGGCCGGTTGGGATCCTGCTCGTTGATTTCATGACGGGTCAGGATCACGCCGCTGAACAGCTCCTGCTGCTTCAACTCCGCCACGTAGCCCACCATGTCGTCGCTGTTTTTGGTTTCGGCGGTGATCTTCAGCACCTGCTTGCGCGGGTCCGGCTCCATCGCCACCAGCGCGACGCTGCGCGGCGTGGCGGCGGCCACGGCGTCTTGCAGCTCGCGCCAGGGAAGGTTCAGTTGCAGGATGGCGCCGTTGACGAAGGCGGCCTGCCCTTCCGGTATCGCCACCTGCGCCACTTCCACCGGCCGCGCCGAGATGGCCGCCGCGCGTTCCTGCAGATGGCGCAGCTCGTGCTCGCGCAGGCGCTTCTGCTCGACCAGCTTCCAGCCACCGAAAGCAGCGGCCGCGCACAGCAGCAGTCCGGCGCCGGCCAGCGCCAGCACCGCCGGATGCGTGTGGAACAAGGTGCGGCGCAGGCTGCGCGGCGCGAAATCGATGCGCATATTCTTCATGCGACGCTCCCGCCGCGCGCCAGCAGCGCCATCGTCGACAGGCCGCCGCTGGACGCCTGCTGCACCTGGTCCAACACGGCGCAGGCGATGTGCGCGGGATTGCTCACCGGCTTGCTCCACACGGCCGGCGCGGCGCCGCACACTTGCAGCAGCTCCGGCTCGGGCATGTCCAGCAGCAGCGCTTCGCGCTTCAGCGTCTGGCCCAGCCAGTATTGATCGGCGCCCTGCCCGGCCGGCATCGGCAAGACGCGGATCGCCCGGATGCCGGAGCCGTCGGCTTCGATGGCGGCCAGCGTCAGCAGGTGATCGTGCACCAGGCCGAACCAGGCGCCCGGCTTCACGCCGCGCCGCCAGCGGTTGTAGGCGCTGATGAAATGCGGCTCGATGCCGACCACCTGCAGCTTGAATTCCTGCGCCACCAGCCGCAGCACGGCCAGCAAGGCGCGCGGCACGGCGGCGGCGAAGAACGGCTGCGTGGCGTTCCAGTCGCCCGCAATCTGCCAGGCCGCGGGTGTTTCGCCGTACAGCGCCTGGAAGCGGAAGCCCGCCGCCGCTTCGATGTCGGCCAGGCGCGCCGCTTCCGGCGGCGGCGTGACGCGCCACAAGCGCGTCAGGTCGTCGGCCAGCACGATGCTGACCGGCCAGCCGGCCACGCTTTTATCGCCGAGCTGCTCGCCCAGCAGCGCGCGCAAGGCGTTGGCGATGGCGTCGAACGGATGCTCGCCCGACGGCGCGAACGCATGTTCGGCCAGCACCGTCACCGGCTCGCCGCGCCAGCGGCTGGTGCGCAGCAGGCTGACGGCAAAACCGGAGACGCCGATGCGCAGTGATTGTCCAATTGCTCTACGCATGCAAGGTTACTCGTTTGATTTCGGACAGCGTGGTGCCGCCCCGTTTGACCAGTTCCAGGGCCGCCAGCCGCAGGCTGCGCGTGCCGTTCTCGTAGGCGGCCTGCTTGATCTGGCGGATCGGCCGCTTGTCGACGATCAGCTCGCGGATCTCGTCGTTCAGCGTCAGGATCTCGGCGATCGAACGGCGGCCCTTGTAGCCGGTGCCGCGGCAATCGCCGCAGCCCTTGCCCTGCATGAAGCGGTAATCGTAGACGTCGGCGCGGGCCAGGCCCACGCTGGCCAGTTCGTGATCGTCCGGCGTGTACTGCGCCGCGCAGTGCGGGCAGTTGATGCGCACCAGGCGCTGCGCCCAGATGCCGTTCAGGGCCGACACGAACGCATACGGATCGATGCCCATGTGGGTGAAGCGGCCGAACACGTCGAACACGTTGTTGGCGTGGACGGTGGTCAGCACCAGGTGGCCCGTCAGCGCGGACTGCACGGCGATTTCCGCCGTCTCGCGGTCGCGGATCTCGCCGACCATGATCTTGTCCGGATCGTGCCGCAGGATCGAGCGCAGGCCCTTGGCGAAGGTCAGGCCCTTCTTCTCGTTGACCGGGATCTGCAGGATGCCCGGCAGCTGGTACTCGACCGGGTCCTCGATGGTGATGATTTTCTCGCGGCCGTTGTGGATCTCGGTCAGCGCCGCGTACAGCGTGGTGGTCTTGCCGGAGCCGGTCGGCCCGGTCACCAGCAGCATGCCGTAGGCCTCCTGCGCCAGCACGCGCAAGGTGGCCAGCGACGGCGCGTCGAAGCCCAGCGCCTCCAAGGTCAGCGAACCGTAGGCCTCGATCATGGCGCGCTTGTCGAGAATACGGATCACCGCGTCCTCGCCGTGGATGCTCGGCATGATGGAGACGCGCAGGTCGATCTCGCGCGAGTTGGCTTCGACCCGGAAGCTGCCGTCCTGCGGCACGCGGCGTTCGGCGATGTCCAGCTCCGCCAGCACCTTCAGGCGCGAGATGATCTGCTCGGCCACGTCGATGCCGTTGACCGAGGTGGCGTGATCGAGCACGCCGTCCACGCGGTATTTGACGGCCAGGCCGCCGGCCGTGCTTTCCAGGTGGATGTCGGAGGCGCCGGCTTTCAAGGCATCGTACAGGGTCGAGTTGACCAGGCGGACGGCGGGACTGGCCGCTTCCGACACCGAGGCGAACGACAGCACGGCGGCGGTCTTGCCGTCGCGCCGGCCTTCGCTGGCGCCGGGCAGCAGCGTGTCGGTGGCGCGCGCGGACTCCTCCTGTTTCGACAGGTAGGCGGAGATGTCGGCCTGCAGCGCGAGACGGGTGTGCAGCGGCGCGTGCGGCGTGGCGCGCGCCTGCGTGCCCAGCCAGGTTTGCAGGTCCAGGTCGAAGGGATCGGCGATCACGCCGACCACCACGCCGTCATGCCCGCGCAGCAGCACGCAATGGCGCGCCAGGGCCTGCGACAGCGGCAGCAGCTCGAAGGCCGGCGTGTAGCCCAGCATGTCGACGGTCTCCAGCACGGCCATGCCGAACGGCTGCGCCAGCGCCTGCACCACCAGGCGCGGCTCCAGGTCGGTCAGCGCGACCAGTTCCTCGACCAGCGTGCGCTTCGATTGCTGGCGCAGGTGGCGCGCGCGCGCTACCAGGGCCATATCCAGAACAGGCGCCAGCGCCGGCACCGGCGCGATGTGTGGGGTGGCCTGGGCCGTCATGACATGTCTCCGGCCAGATCGAAAATCGGCATATACAGCAGCACCACGATGGCGCCGACCACCAGGCCGATCGCGGCCATCAGCAGCGGTTCAAAGGTTCGGGTAAAGCGTTCTATCCAGCGGCTGATTTCGCCGTCGTAGAAGGCCGCGGATTGGGTCAGCATCGGCCCCATGTCGCCGGTGCGCTCGCCCACCCGCAGCATGCGCAGCGAGATCGGCGTGGTCAGCTGGCTGGCCTCGAAGGCGGTCGACAGCGGCAGGCCCGATTCGATGTCGGCGCGCGCCGTTTGCAGGTTCTGGCGGATGCCGGCCGAGACCATGCCCTGCACGGTTTCGATCGCGTGCACGATGGTGATGCCGCCTTCGCTGAGCATGCCCAGCGTCAGGTACAGCCGCGACAATTCGTAGATGCGCACCCGCTCGCCGATGCCGGGCAAGCGCCCCATCAGGCGGGCGAAGCCGCCGTTGCCCATCAGCTGGCGCGCGCCCAAGACCAGCGCGGCCAGCACGGCGGCGATGCCGCCCAGCAGCAGCGTGGTGTGGGCGCCGGCGAACTGGCCCCAGTTCAGCATCTGCTGCGACAGCCACGGCAGGTTGCGGCCGGCGCCCTGGTAGACCTCGGCGAAGCGCGGCACCACGTAGCCAATCAAAAAAAGGCTGACGCCGCCGCCGACCAGCAGCAGGATGCACGGATAGATCGCGGCCGACACCAGCTTGCCGCGCACCAGGTCGATGCGCTGCTGGTAGTCGATGAAACGGGACAGGGAACGCGGCAGGTCCGAGGTGCCCTCGGCGGCCTTGACGATGCCGATGTACAGCGGCGGGAACAGTTCGGGCTGCTCGGCCAGCACGGCGGAAAAGCGCTGGCCTTCGCGCAGGCCGGCCAGCAGGCGCTCCAGCACGCTGCGCGTGACGGGGCTGGTTTCCTTTTCCAGCAGCGCCTCCAGGCCTTCGACGATGCCGAGGCCGGCGGTCAGCAGCGCCAGCAGCTCCTGGCTGAACAGCACCAGCGAGAGGCCCTTGCCGCGCGCCTTGCCGCCGCGCAGGCCGAGCCCGCCCCGCGCCGGCGCGATGGCGCTGACGTACAGGCCGCGCGCCTCCACCTGGCGGCGCGCGTCGGCCTCATCACGGCCATCGATCACCAAATGGGAGATGGCCATATCGGCCGACAAGGTGCGGACATCGAACTGCATGGCGAAAACTACTTTCCGTGACGGCGAGACTTATTGTGAAGTGATGTCGGCGTCTTCGCCGGTACCGCCGGGCTGACCGTCGCGGCCCAGCGATGTGATGTCAAATTCAGACTTGCTGCCCGGCGCCTTGTACTGGTAAGGATGGCCCCACGGATCCGGCGGCACGCCCTTCTTCAGGTACGGTCCGTTCCACTTGGCGCCCGCGGTGGCCGGCGCGACCAGCAACGCGGCCAGGCCTTCGTCGGTGGTCGGGTAGCGGCCGACGTCCAGGCGGTAGGTGTCGAGCGACTTTTCAAACGCCTCGATCTGCGCCTTGGCGATGGTGACTTCCGACTTGCCCAGCTGGGCGAAATACTTGGGACCGACATACGCCGCCAGCAAACCGATGATCACGATAACGACCAGCAATTCCAGCAGGGTAAAGCCGCCAGCCTTGTGGGCTGCGGTCTGACGGTGTTTCTTTGCAACTTCCATCCGAACGACTCCTTAATTCGCCACGCCTACCGGCACGAAGTCAGAGGCTACCATGCGGTTTGCATACCGGACAATCTTTTCTTGAAAGTCGACACCACGGCACGAAAATAGCAAGTCTTTCATCTTTTTCTTTCTGGCAATATGTGGTTCTTTCATCACGTTTCCGAAATGAAACTGCAAGAATCCCGTCATCAAACTGTCATTGTCAAAACAAAACTAAGCGCGGAAAAACGGCCTTTAACAAGTATAAAAATCGTTAACCAATTGCCTACTCCAATTGTAATTATGCCTATACTCGACAGCAACCTGATCAATGAGCAGTCAGGGGTTGTGGGTGTTATCAACAAATTAAAACATCAAAGGGGTTTTTCTATGCAAGATGATTTCGTCTCTACCGCCGTGCAGTCACCGCTGCACCGCGCGCTGTCCCGCTGTATCAAAGCGGCACTGGCCGGTTCGCTGGCGCTGGCTATCCTGCCAGCCGCCCATGCCACCACCACCATCGACTTCAACAACCTCACCGGCGCGGCGATGTACAACGGTGAAACGTCGTACGTGAACAATGGCTTTTACATTGAAAACTTCTCCAACTCCGGCTTTGCCCAGCCCGGCGACTACGTCGGCATGATCGTCGACGACGGCGCCAACCAGTGCGCGCTGAGCCTGCAGTGCCCGATCACCAACACCCCCTACCTGGCCGCCGTCAACGACAGCGTGATGTACGCCACCCGCGACCAGGACCATCAGAGCTTCATGATCAAGTCGTTCCAGGCCGCCTTCCTGGGACCGGTCGACCCGACCAATCCCAGCGTGACCGGCTTGCTGAAGATTCAGGCCAACGGCGCGTCCGGCACCCAGACCGCCACCTTCAACCTCGGCGCCCCGGGTCCCAACGGCTTCGAGTTCGCCAATTACACCACCAGCGGCGGCTTCAGCACCACGCTGTTCTCCGAGTTCTATGTCTACGGCTACGCCTGCAACGCCGGCGGCTCCTGCACCGCCTTCAACAGCGACCGCGGCCAGTTCGCGATCGACAACATCGTCACCTCGGCCGTGGGCGCCGTGCCCGAACCGTCGAGCTGGATGATGCTCGGCGCCGGCCTGCTCGGCCTGGCAGCCGCCGCCCGCCGCCGCAAAGCCTGAAGCCCCCTCACGTTCAAGGATGAAAACAATGATGAAACTCAATCCTGTCGCCGCAGCCGTCGCGCTGTTGCTGGCCGGCGCCGCGTCGCTGGCCCACGCCGACGACACCCGCCGTTCCTACATCGTGCAACTGGCCGACAAGCCGGTCGCGGCCTACAACGGCGAAGTGGCCGGCCTGGCCGCCACCCAGCCGGCGCCCGGCTCGCGCCTGCAGATGACCGCGCAAACGGTGCAGCTGTACATGGACTACCTGGACCAGAAGCAGGCCGACGTCAAGGCGCTGGTGCCGAACGCGCCGATCAACCACGACTACAAGGTGGTGCTGAACGGCTTCTCGGCCATGCTGACCGACAATGAAGTGCGCACCCTGCAAGCGAACAGCGCCGTGTCGACCATCACCGCCAACACGGAAAACCACCTGCTGACCAACTACACCCCGACCTTCCTCGGCCTGGACGGCCCGAACGGCCTGTGGGCGCAGCTGGGCGGCAAGGAACACGCGGGCGAGAACATCGTCATCGGCGTGGTCGACGGCGGCATCTGGCCGGAAAACCCATCCTACGCGGACCGCGTCGACAGCAACGGCGCGCCGACCTTCGACCAGGGCGGCAGCATCGCCTACAGCGCGCCGGCCAACTGGAACGGCACCTGCCAGACCGGCGAGGGCTTCACCGTGGCCGCCTGCAACAACAAGCTGATCGGCGCGCGCTACTTCAAGAGCGGCTTCGACGCCACCGGCAAATCGCTGCACTGGACCGAATTCGTCTCGCCGCGCGACTCGATCGGCGGCACCGTCGGCCATGGCGGCCACGGCACCCACACGTCGAGCACGGCAGGCGGCAACAACGGCGTGCCCTCGGTCCTGAACGGCATCCCGATGGGCGCCGTGTCGGGCATGGCGCCGCGCGCCCGCATCGCCATGTACAAGGTGTGCTGGAGCTACAACGACGCCAGCGACGCCACCGGCGGCAAGAACAGCTGCTGGACCGACGACAGCGTGGCCGCGATCGACCGCGCCGTGCAGGATGGCGTCCACGTCATCAACTATTCGATCAGCGGCGGCACCACGCCGAACGACGCGGTCGAGCAGGCCTTCCTGCGCGCCACCAACGCCGGCGTGTTCGTTTCGGCCTCGGCCGGCAACGACGGCCCGGCGCAAACGGTCAACCACATCGGACCGTGGCTGTCGACCATCGCCGCCGCCAGCCACAACCGCTTCCTCAAGGCTGACGTCAAGCTGGGCAGCGGCGCCACCTACAGCGGCGCCTCGCTCAACATCGACGCGCTGCCGGCCGGCACCCCGATCATCCGGTCGGAAGACGCCGCCGTGGCCGGCGCCGACGCCAACCTCGTCAAGCTGTGCTACAGCGCCGGCTCGAACGGCGGCGTGGCCGTGCTCGACCATGCGAAGGTGGCCGGCAAGATCGTCACCTGCGTGCGCGGCACCAACGCCCGCATCGACAAGAGCCTGGCCGTCAAGGAAGCCGGCGGCGTCGGTATGGTGATGGTCGACAATGGCGCCGGCCTGGTGGCCGAAGTGCACTCGGTGCCGACGGTCCACCTTTCGGCCGCCGATGGCGCGCTGGTCAAAACCTACGCCCAGCTGGCCAACAGCACCGCCGCGCTGACCCACTTCGTCAACGCGGTCGGCTCGTCGCCGGCGCCGGTGATCGCCAACTTCTCGTCGCGCGGTCCCAACCTCAGCGACGGCAACGTGCTCAAGCCTGACATGGCGGCGCCCGGCGTCGACATCCTGGCCGGCGTGACGCCGGAACTGACGCCAGCGCAGCAAGCCTCGCTCAACTCCGGCACGCTGCCGCCGCAGGCCGCCTGGGCGCTGTACCAGGGCACCTCGATGGCCGCGCCGCACGTGGCCGGCGTGGCCGCGCTGTTGCGCCAGCAGCATCCGGGCTGGTCGCCGGCGGCGATCAAGTCGGCGCTGATGACCACCGCCACGCCGACCTTCAGCGACGGCCTGGCTGGCACCCAGCAGGGCATCCTGCCATGGGCACAGGGCGCGGGCCACATCAATCCGTTCGGCACCATGCTGCGTCCGGCCGACGGCAATTCCTACAACCCGAGCGGCGCCACCGATCCGGGCCTGGTGTACGACGCCGGCGCGACCGACTACAAGAAATACCTGTGCGGCGCCGGCGTCACCAGCCAGTGCAGCAGCGGCACCCTGGCCGGCTACAACCTGAACCTGCCGTCTATCACGCTGGGCAATGTGCTGGGCAGCGTCACCGTCAGCCGCAGCGTCACCAACGTCGGCACGGCGCAGGCGACCTACAACGCCAGCGCCAGCATCAGCGGCTACACGGCGGTGGTAGCGCCGTCGTCGCTGAGCCTGGCGCCGGGCGCGACCGGCAGCTTCACCGTCAAGCTGACCCGCACCAACGCCGCCGACAACGTCTGGCAGTACGGTTCGCTGACCTGGACCGATGGCAGCCACATCGTGCGCATCCCGGTCACGGCCCGCAGCGGCAAGCCGGTCACCGCGCCGGCGCTGCTGGCCAGCACCAAGGTCAGCGGCAACGCCTCGCTGACCGTCGGCACCGGCTTCTCGGGCCGCATGAACGCCGCCAGCGGCGGCATGAAGGCAGTCACCAAGAGCGCCACCATGACGGTGGCCGAGGCGGCCACCGGTTCAGTCGACACGCTCGATCAGGTGAAGGCCGCCTGCAACAGCGGCGCCGCCGGCACCAGCGTGGCGCCGGTCAGCATCGCCGCCAACACGGTGGTGGCGGCGTTCGAACTGTTCAATGCCGACACCAGCTCCGGCAACGGCAGCGACGATCTCGACCTGGCAGTGCTGAACGGCGGAAACATCGTCGGCTACAGCGGACACGGCGGCGCCAACGAGTCGGTGATCCTGACCTCGCCGGACGCCGGCAGCTACAGCGTGTGCGTGATCGGCTACGCCGCCGCCAACGGCGGCGCGACCGACTTCAAGCTGTCGTCGGCCGTGGTGACCCGCGGCGACACCGGTGGCGCATTGCGTGTCGCCGTGCCGAGCCAGGTGTACGCGGCCAGCACGGCGTCGGTCAGCGCCAGCTGGTCCGGCCTGGCGGCCGGCACCCGCTACTACGGCGGCATCCAGTACCTCGGTCTGGACGGTGGCGTCGCCGCCACCACGGTGCTGAAAGTGGAAACCAACAATCCGGTGCCATTGGCGCAGCCAGACCGGATCGCACGCGGCGTCGGCGCCCAGTAAGCTGTCGATGCGGTGAATGGCGCCGGGCCGCGAGGCCCGGCGCTTTTTTTTGCTCAGGCGGCGCGCGCCAGCGGCGCCGGCGGCTGTTCGAACAAGTGCAAGGCCATGCCGCGCGCGATCGCATGCGCCCGGTTGGACACGCCCAGCAGGCGGTAGGTCCGCTGCAGGTGGTTCTTCACCGTCAGGCCGCTGATGCCGAGGATCAGGCCGATTTCCTCGTTGCTTTTGCCCTCGCGCACCCAGTGCAGGATTTCCATCTCGCGCGCGCTGACCGGCCGCGCCAGCGCGCCGGCGCGGGCCTGGCGCTGCTGCTGGCCGGCCCGTTGCAGCGCCAGGTGCAGATGCGGCAGCAGCAGTTCGAAGAAATAGGCGTGGCGCGGGCGCGGCCGGTACGGCAGGCCGAACAGCACGAAGAAGGTCGAACCGCCCGGCAGGCGCTCGGTGCCGTGCAGCAGCAGGTTGTCCAGGCCCAGCGCGCGCAGCTCGTCCAGGAACGGCGCCAGCGGCTGGCGCGGCGCATCCGCCAGTCCAGAGGCGGCGGCGGTGGCGTCCAGCATGGCCGGCAACCGCAGGCCATCGCGGCAGTGGCGCGCCAGCCGCACAGCCAGGCCGTCGGTCTTGTCGGCCAGGCGGGCCAGCAGGCCGGCGTCCAGCACCGTGCTGTGCATGCATTCGACGTGCTGCAGCTCGTCCTGCGCGCCGAATTGCAGGCAGACCATGATGCGGTGCGGCAGCAGCGCCTGCAACGGGCCCTGCGTCCACAGGCACAGCTGGCGCGCCTGCCGCACCGGCAGCACCGCCTCGATCGCGTGCAGCAGGTATTCCTGCTCCAGCTTGCTCAAGATGACCAGTTGCTCCATCGTCAGACCCTGGCTGTCTCGCGCACCGTCCTGGCGCCCTGCTCCCAGGCGACGAAGCGGTAGCCGCTGCCGCGCACGGTTTCGATGTGCTCCTGGTGGCCGCTGGGCTGCAGCGCGCTGCGCAGGCGGCCGACGTGGGCGTCGACGGTGCGCTCGTCCAGGTAGACGGCGTTGCCCCACACCTGGTCGAGCAGCTGGGCGCGGGTGTGGACCCGCTCCGGGTGGTTCATCAGGAAGTTCAGCAGCTTGAACTCGACCCGGCCCATGGCCAGCTCGCGGGCGCCGGCCGTCACGCGCAGCGTGTGCGGATCGAGCCGCAGGCCGGCCATCTGCACCGCGTCCGCCGGTTGCGGCTGGGCCGGCGGCTGCAGGCGGCGCAGCAGCGCGTGCACGCGGGCCACCATCTCGCGCGGGCTGAAGGGCTTGGTCATGTAGTCGTCGGCGCCGCTTTCCAGCGCCATGATCTTGTCCGGCTCGCCGCAGCGGGCGGTCACCATGATGATCGGCAAGTCGCGCGTGCGCGGCTGCGCGCGCAAGCGGCGTATCAGCGACAGGCCGGACTGGCCTGGCAGGTTCCAGTCCAGCATGACCATCGCCGGCAGGCTGTCTTCCAGCATCAGCAGCGCGCTTTCGGCGTCGCGCGCGCGGCGCACCTCGTGCCCGGCCATGCTCAGGTTGAGGGCGATGAGTTCCTGGATCGCAGGCTCGTTTTCAATGACAAGGATATGGGCGGGTCGCATGGCAAATCCGTGTAAAGGAAGAACTATGCAACAAGCAATCTGGCATTACTAATATGATTTCCAACGGTGATTTAGAGTTTGGCGATATATATCCTATGGAGATCTAGTGCCCGCCTGCATGACTTGCCATTTAGAAGGCACCGTCTAAACGAAAAAACAACATGTGGCATTGCGACGATCTTGAGCGTCGCAAGCGCACATGTCGTTTTTTTGCAAGAGCGTAGCTCAGGCGGCGAGCTTGCGGCGGCGCGCGAAACCCACCAGCGCCAGGCCGGCGCCCAGCATGGCCCAGGCCGATGGTTCCGGCACCGCGCTGATGCTGCCGATCGCGTGGTCGGTGATGTCCGACGATACCGCGCCGGCGCCGGCGGTCGGCTGCCAGGTGATCGACATCAGGCTGCTGTCTTGCGGCTTGAAGTTGCCCAGCGGCGTCGTGCCGTCGGCGCCGTACAGCGACACGGCAAACTTGCTCTGGAACGCGACCGGCGATGGATCGGACAGGCCGCCGAAGGTGACGTCGAAGCTGACCTTGCCGCCGAAGGACATGGCCTGGAACAGGTCGTTGTAGTCGCTGGTGTTGCCGAACACGAAGCCGCCGCTGTTGGCGTGCACGTCGCCCAGCAGGCTGACGCCGCTCAGGTCGCCGAAGCCGGACAGGTGGCTGATGGTGGCGCTGGCGAAGCTGGCCGGCACCTGTTCCGGATTGAACTGCAGGTCCAGGAAGCCGCTGCTGCCCAGCGACGCCGTGTTCAGTTCCACATGCATGGTCTGGGCCGAGGCCAGGCCGGCGCTGGCGCAGGCAATACCTATGGCCAGCGCCAGCGCGGCATGGCGCAGGGTGAGGGAGTAGTTTGGTTTGAACATGGTCATATCCTTAGAAAGTGCCGCTGTAGACTTTGGTGGTGTAGCTGATGTTGGCCGTGCCGGTCTTGCTGAAGCTCAGCGCGAACGAGACGGTGGCGCCCGGCGCCAGGGTGGCGGCGTTGACGGTGATGTAAGGCGCGCCGGCGTGGCTGCCAGTGGCGTTGCTCAGCGTGATGCCGGCTGGCAGGCCGTCGAACTCGACCTGGAACGGGCCGTTCAGCGCGGCGCCGCCGGTGTTGGTGACCGAGTACGTCGACGTGTACTTGCCGGTGGCGCGGTTGAACACCAGGCCGGTGCCGCTGGCCTTGACGCTGGCGCTGACGTCGCTGTACGGCGCGGCCAGGTTCAGGCTGATGACGACCGGGTCGTGGTCGGAGGCGCGGTACGGTGCGGCGGTGTACTTGTCTTCCGGCTTGCCGTCGGTGTTGTAGTCGACCACGGTCGGCTCGTCGGCGTTGTTATGCCATTCGGCGGCGTCCACCACCGAGGCGCTCATCGCCGCGTTGGTCAGCGCGTGGTCCAGGTAGCCCGCCTCGCCGTTGAAGACGAAGGAGTAAGGCATGCCGCCGCCGGCGCGCACGAAGCGCTCCAGCTGGTTGACGTAGCCCTTGTCGGTGATGGCCTTGATCGGATCTTCCATGCCGTAGGAGTTGAAGTCGCCGATCATCAGCACCTTGGCGTCGCCGGCGGCGGCCGCCACCTGCGGCGCGAACACATTGACCAGGCGGTTGGCCTGGTTGACGCGGGTGGCGTTCCAGCAGCTCTGGCCGTCGCCGTTGTCGGCGTCGGCGCCGGAACCGGTCGGGCAGCTGCCCTTCGATTTCAGGTGGTTGACGATCAGCGAGAACTTGGCGCCGTTGGCGGCGACGAAGGTCTGCGCCATCGGCGGACGGTTGTTGACGCTGTCGGCGTCGGACAGCGCGCCGCCCACCATGGTCAGCGTGGCCGGCTTGTAGATCATGGCGACGCGGATGGCGTCGGTGCCGGTGGCGGCCGGTTTCGGCACCACCGCGTAGGTCTGGAAGCCGGTGCCCGGCGAGATCGCTTCGTTGAGCGCCTTGACCAGGTAGCCGACCGTGTATTCGCCGCTGTTCTGGATTTCCATCAGGCCGAAGACGTCGGCGTCGATGGTCTTCAGTTCGCCGACGATCTTGGCGGTCTGGCGGTAGAACTCGTTCAGGTTGTCGGCGCCGCGGCAGTTGGACTTGCTGATGCTGGCGCCCAGCGAGCAACCCTGGCCGGTGCGGCCTTCGACGTCGCTGCCGTTGGTGAAGGTGGTGAAGTAGTTCAGCACGTTGGCGCTGGCGACCTTGATGTTGCCGGCCACCAGGGCTGGCGGCGCGCTGCGCGGATTGTCCTGCGAGAACAGCGGGGCCACGGTCGGCTGCAGCTTGAAGCCGGCGCCGCCGCCGCCCTTGGCGCCGAAGTCGACCACGCCGGTCAGGCCGGAGACGGTGTCGCCGGCGCGCAGCGAGCCGTCCGCGCCCAGGTAAGGGATGGTGGTCGGGGTGACGAAGACGCCGTCGTCCAGCACGATCTGGTTGCCGGCGTTGGCGATCGCCAGCGCCTTGGCTTCATCCGAGCCGGCGCGGTAGTGGTTGGTCGGCGCTTCCAGGCGGCCGGACGACAGCGTCACTTCGCCGCGGTCGCCCAGGAACTCCAGCTGCGACACGGTCAGCGCGTTGGTGAAGCGCACCAGCATGCCTTCGACCTGGCCCAGGTTGGCGTATGGCAGCACGATGTTGGTCGGGGTGACGGCGATGCCGCTGCCGGTCTTGACGATGGCGGTGATGGTTTGCAGCTCGGTGTAGGCGTGGCCGCCGGCCACCGGCGCGTAGTCGCTGACGGTGCCGGTGATGCGCACCTGGTCGCCGACCTGCACGGTGCCGGTGTTGGCGGCGGTGGTGTAGACGAAGATGCCGTCCGAGGTCAGCGGATTGCCGTCGCCGGCCGCGTCCTGGATGAAGAAGCCGGAGCCGACCTTGGCCGTGACCACGCCTTCGGTGGTCTGCACGGTGCCGGCGTATGGGCTGGTCTCGCCCGGACCCTGGATTTGCGGAATCGTGTGGGTGACGGCGGCCGGCAGCGCCACGCTGACGTTGATGGTGCAGCTGGCCTGCTGCGACTGGTCGTTATCGAAGCGCACCACCACCGGGTAGCTGCCCTGCGGCACGCTGGCGGCCACGTTCAGGCTGACGGTGGCGTTGGCGCCGGCGGCCGAGGCGGCCAGGAAGTTCACCAGGCTGATGCCAGGCACGCCGGTCGAGGTGATGACGGCGTTGTTGACGATGCCGTCGGCATCGGCCGCGCTCAGGTCGGCGACGCCGGCGTAGCCGACCGCCATCGCCAGGTTGGCCGGGCAGCTGGCGACGATAGGCGGCGCCGGCGGCGCGCTGCACGAATGCAGCGGGCTGGCGGTGTTGCGCGGGGTCGGCGCGCCGGTGGCGAAGTCGCTGCCGTTGTTGTCGGTGTCGGTGCAGCCGCCGTTGGCGCGCAGCGCGGCGGTGGTGTTGCTCAGGCCGGGGCCGTTGCTGCCTTCGAAGAAGCCGGCGTTAAAGCCCAGCAGGTCCACCAGGGTGGCGCCGGACGGCGCGGCGCCCGCCAAGGCATTGCTGTCGTTCACCAGCGCGACCTTGCCGGCGGTGCCGCTCATCGGGATGGTGCCGGTGCTGTCCGGGGTCAGCAGGGAACCGGCGCCGGTGCCGGCCGCTTCCTGCACCAGGTAGTACTGGCCCGGCTGCAGCACCGGCGTGCCGCTGATCTTGGTCACCTGCCACGAGGCGCCGGCGGCGCTGGCGTACTGCACGCTCCAGCCGGTCAGGTTGACCGGCTGCGTGCCGCGGTTGAACAGTTCGATGAAATCGTTCTTGATGGTGGCGCCGGAGTTGCCGCCGCCGCCGTACACCTGGCTGATCACGACCGGCGAATCGGCGTGGGCCGATGCCGACAGGCCCGCCATCAGGGCTGCGGCGATGATGGTGCGCCGGCCCGGCGTGGAGGCAGCCTGGGCGTTCGGCGTGTGGGGAGTTTTTTTCATGAGTGGATCCTGGTGGAGAGAAAAGGTCGGCGCGGCGGTCTTAACAAAATGATTTCAAACATTGCATTTTGCATATTAGACGTCCGGATTGACGCCTTGATGACATACCTTTAGTCCGTTCGGACTAAGCCTTTCCCCGCACCAGCCCTGCCCCGCCGCCGGCCTCAGTGGCGGTAGGGAGCGGCCAGCGGTTCGCCGACGAACACGCCCTGGGCCGGCCAGGCCACGCTTTTCCAGTAGGCCTCGATGGCGCTGCCGCCGCGCAGGTAGTGCGACAGCAGCACCGTCGAATTGGGGAATTTTTGCCAGTGGTTGCATGGCTCGCTGACGGTGCCGTAGCTGGCCGTGGCGCCGGCGTCCAGCCAGCGCAGGATGCTCATCTGCCCGCCCTCGGCCAGCAGGTCGCCGCCGAACGAGGTCAGGTGGTCGGCCAGCGCGCCCGGCACGAACTTCAGCGTGTTCAGCTTGGGCACATGGGCCAGCCCGGTCTCGTAGGCGATGATGCCGTCGACCTCCTCGATACTGTCGGCCTGCAAGGTCTTGATGGTCAGCTTCTTCGACGGCACGCTCATCGAGCGCGGGAAGAAGCGCGCCCGGCTGCTGCGCGCGGCGTCGCTGGTGTTGAGGAAATACGCGGTGGCGGTCGGCATGGCGAAGCCGGCCAGCACGCCGCGGTCGATCAGCGCCTTCGACGCTTCCACCGACTCGATCGGCAGCAGCATGGACAGGCGCATCTGGTAATTGGTGTAGGGCTTGGCCGAGGGCGAGTTGTAGTAGCTGCTGGGCTTGCTCGGGGCGCAGCTCTTGGCGCACAGGCCGCTGTCCAGGCCCAGCGTGTAGGCCGCCGTCAGCGAATTGCACTCGACCGCATACGGCGCGGTCCACACCATCAGCACGGCCTGGATGTCCGGGCCCAGCCTGGCGTCGATCTGCGCCTTCAGCGCCTCGAACTGTTCGGCGTCGAGCTTGCGCGGCCGGTGCGGAATGCGCACGTGCACCATGTTGGCGGCCGGGATGGCGCGCGCCTTGCGGTAGTACTCGCCGATTTCAACACTGTTGGGTTCGTCGTCGTTGATGACCACCGCCAGTTGGGCGGCGCCGAGGCCGGCGACCGGGACGTTTTGCGCGCGGGCGGCGCCGCACAGGGCCAGCATGGCGGCCAGGATAAGATGGGGAAGTCGCAAGTGAGTCGATCGCTGTTGGAGGTGGCAAAAAAAAACGGAAGCGGCGGCTTCCGTTGGAATTATAGCGCCATTGTCAGGCTTTGCGACGCCGCGCCAGCCAGCCGATGATGCCGGCGCCGCCCAGCAGCATGCCGTAGGTGGCCGGCTCGGGCACCGGACTGATGGCCACCGAACCCACGTAGTTACCGGCGGCGGCGTTGCGCACGGTGCCGCTGACCAGCAGGTAGTAGTTGTCGGCCAACAGGTTAGGGGCGCTCACGGTCCACACTTCGGCCGGCGCGCCCGGCGCCGACTGCTTGCTGCCATCGAGCACGAAGCCGGCCGAGTTGTACAGCTTGAAGCTGTCGAAGCCGGCGCCGCCCAGTCCCGGCAGGTCCAGGCTGCTGACCAGGGCGCCCACCAGCTGGCCGCCGCTGGCGCTGAAGTTGTAGCGGTCGCTGAAGGTGTTGCCGGCGTTGCCGGCGCCAAATTCATGCTTGAACGCCGCGCTGCCGCTGCTGAGGTCCAGGGTCTGCACGCCCTGGCTGATATCGGCCGCCCGCGCCAGCGGCAGGCCGGCGGCGGCGGCCAGCACCAGCGCCGCCATCACCGTTTGTTTACGCTTCATGGATCACCTCCCTCAAGTAAGGCGGCCGCGGCCCGCGCGGCCGCCGATGGATGAATGAATACTGCGGATTTATCCTAGCATTGGCGTCTGCGACGGCAAGCGGCGGGCGCCAATCGCGCGCAGTCGCGCCCGCCAGGCGGACACGGCGCGCCGGCGCCGGCGCCGAGAGGGAAAAACGGGGAAGGAGGACGGTGTTGCGGACGACGTAGGAAGCTACCTACGCCAAGACGAGAAAACGGCGGCCGCGCTTTTCAGCAGGGGCCGCCGCGATAGCGCATCAGGCGCGCTGGTAGACGTCTTCCAGGCGCACGATGTCGTCCTCGCCCAGGTAGCTGCCGGACTGGACTTCGATCAGGTGCAGCGGCAGCTTGCCCGGATTTTCCAGGCGGTGCGTGGTGCCGATCGGGATGTAGGTCGATTCGTTCTCGGTCAGCAAGGTCACCTGGTCGCCGCAGGTCACGCGGGCGGTGCCGCTGACCACGATCCAGTGTTCGGCGCGGTGATGGTGCATCTGCAGCGACAGCTTGCCGCCCGGGTTGACGGTGATGCGCTTGACCTGGAAGCGCTCGCCGATGTCGATGCCTTCATAGCAGCCCCACGGACGGTAGACCTTGGTGTGGTGCAGGTGCTCGGTGCGCTGCTTGGTCTTCAGGTGCTCGACGATGTTCTTGACGCGCTGCACCTGGTCCTTGTGGCAGACCAGCACGGCGTCGTTGGTTTCCACCACGACCACGTCCTTGACGCCGACCACCGCCACGATGCGGCTCTCGGCGCGCACCAGCGAGCCGCTGACGTCGTCCAGGTAGACGTCGCCGCGGGTGGCGTTGCCCCGGGCGTCCTGCTGCTGCACTTCCCACAGCGCCGACCACGAGCCGACGTCGCTCCAGCCTATGTCGGCCGGCACCACGATGGCGTGGCGGGTGTGCTCCATCACCGCGTAGTCGATCGAGTCGGACGGGCAGGACGTGAACGAGGCTTCGTCCAGGCGGCAGAAATCGAGGTCGCGGTAATCCTTGTTGACGGCCGACTCGGTGGCGTTGGCGATGGCCGGCGCGTACTCCTGCAATTCCTTCAGGTAGCTGTCGGCGCGGAACAGGAACATGCCGCTGTTCCAGTAGTAATTGCCGGCGGCGACGAAGCCTTCGGCGGTGGCGCGGTCCGGCTTCTCGACGAAGCGGTCGACGCTGTAGCACTGGGCGGCGGCGGCCGGCTTGCCGCTCTGGATGTAGCCGTAGCCGGTTTCCGGCGCGGTCGGCACGATGCCGAAGGTGGCCAGCGCGCCGCCGTCCACCATGGCCGCGGCGTGTTCGATGGCGGCGTAGAAGGCGTCGACGTTTTCAATCACGTGGTCGGCCGGCAGCACCAGCATCACGGCGTCGGCGTCGATGGCGCGCAGGTAGTGGGCGGCGGCGGCCACGGCCGGCGCGGTGTTGCGGCCGACCGGTTCCAGCAGGATGCCCAGCGGCGCGATGCCGATCTCGCGCATCTGCTCGGCGACCAGGAAGCGGTGCTCGTTGCCGCACACCACCAGCGGCGCCATCATCTGCGGCCGGCCGTGCAGGCGCAGCGCGGTGTCCTGCAACATGGTGCGGTCCGATACCAGCGGCAGCAGCTGCTTGGGCAGCACGGCGCGCGACAATGGCCACAAACGGGTGCCGGAACCGCCCGACAGGATCACTGGGTAGATTTTCATGCTCTGATTCTCTTATCTGTTAATTCATTATTGTGTTCGGTGCGGCGCTTGCTGCGGCGGTCGCGGGCATTGGCCCACGAGTCGGGATCGGTCTCGGACACGTGCTTCATCTCGCCGGCGCGGTCGACACTATAGTCCTTAAACACGATCATTTCATTTAATGAAACATTCGGTAACACCCGGGTGTACTCGAACAGCACGCTGCGCACCACCTTGGCGCCGGCGCAGATGTGGCTGCCATGGCCGATCCAGGTCGGGCCGACGATGTGCACGCCGGCCTCGATGCGGGTGCCGGAGCCGATGTAGACCGGCCCCTCGATGGTGGTGCCCTCCCAGTCGATGCTGGTGTTGAGGCCGACCCACAGGCCGTCGTTGATCTGGATGCCGGGCATGTGCAGGTGGGCCACCTCGCCCATCAGCACGCTCTGGCAGGTTTCCCAGTAATCGGTGACGCTGCCGATGTCGATCCAGTTGTAGTTGCGGGTCTGGGCGTAGAACGGCATGCCCTTCTCGGCCAGCAGCGGGAACAACTGGGAACCGATGTCGAAGGTCTGGCCGGACGGGATCAGGTCGATCACCTCCGGCTCGAAGATGTAGATGCCGGTGCTGACGAAGTTGGACTTGGCGTCCTGCTGGCTGGGCTTTTCCTGGAACTCGGTGATGCGGCCGTTGCTGTCGGTGACCACCACGCCATAGCTGGAGACCTTATCCCACGGCACTTCCTTGGTGATGACCGAGGCCAGCGCGCCCTTGCGGCGGTGCTCGAACAGCGCCGACTTGATGTCGAGGTCGATCAGCGCGTCGCCGCACAGCACGATGGTGGTGTCGTCGAAGAAGCCGCCGAACTCCTGGATCTTCTTCATGCCGCCGGCCGAGCCCAGCGGCTGCGGCACGACTTCGCCGTCGTCGGTGGTGTAGCCCTCGAAGGAGTAGCCGATCTGGACGTCGTACTGGTGGCCCTCGCCGAAATACTCTTCGATCTTCTCATGCAGATAGCTGACGTTGACCATGATCTCGGTCACGCCATACTTGTGCAGGTGCTCGATCAGGTACGCCATCACCGGCTTGCCCAGGATGGGAATCATGGGTTTGGGCAGATCGTACGTCAACGGGCGCACGCGCGTGCCCTTGCCTGCTGCAAGTATCATTGCTTTCATGCGAAGTCCCTATTCAGTTGCAGTGGTCTGCCAGCGCCACGAATCGACGCACATCTGTTCGACGTTGCGCCGGGCCTTCCAGCCCAGCTCGCGCTCGGCCAGGCTGGCGTCGGCGTAACAGGCGGCGATGTCGCCGGCCCGGCGCGCCACCACCTGGTAAGGCACCGGACGGCCGCTGGCCGCTTCAAACGCGCGCACCATCTCCAGCACGCTGTTGCCGCGGCCGGTGCCCAGATTGTAGGTGAAGATGCCGGCGCCGGTCGCCAGCTTGGCCAGCGTGGCCAGGTGGCCCAGCGCCAGGTCGACCACATGGATGTAGTCGCGCAGGCCGGTGCCGTCCGGGGTCGGATAGTCGCCGCCGTACACCGACAGGCGCTCGCGGCGGCCGTCCGCCACCTGGGCGATGTAGGGCACCAGGTTGTTGGGGATGCCGTTCGGCTCTTCGCCGATCAGGCCGCTTTCGTGGGCGCCCACCGGGTTGAAGTAGCGCAGCAGCGCGATGCTCCAGCCCGGATCGGCCTTGTACAGGTCGCGCAGCATCTCTTCGATCATCAGCTTGCTGCGGCCGTAGGGATTGGTGGCCGACAGCGGGAAGTGCTCGAGGATGGGCACCGAGGCCGGGTCGCCGTACACCGTGGCCGAGGAGCTGAACACCAGCGACTTGACGCCGGCCTTGGCCATGCACTCGAACAGCACCAGGCTGCCGGTGACGTTGTTGTCGTAGTAGCGCAGCGGCTGCTCGACCGATTCGCCGACCGCCTTCAGGCCGGCGAAGTGGATCACCGAATCGATCCGGTGCGCGGCAAACACCGCCTCCACCGCGGCGCGGTCGCGCACGTCGGCGTCGACGAAGGTGAACGGCTTGCCGGCGATGCGCTCGACCCGCTGCTGCACCGAGGCCTGGGCGTTCGACAGGTTGTCCAGCGCCACCACTTCATGGCCGGCCGCCAGCAATTCCACCACGGTATGCGAGCCGATGTAGCCCATACCGCCAGTCACTAATATCTTCATTTTCCCTCTTTCCGCAGCGTGGAGACAGCACCCGGCAACGGCGCGTTGGCCGAGTACAGGCGCTCGTAGGCGGCCAGCAGTTTCGGCGCCTCGTATTCCCATTCCAGTTCGTTGACCACGCGGTTGCGGCCGTAGGCGCCCATGCGTTCGCGCTGCGCCGGATCGTCCAGCAGCTCGACGATCTTGCGCGCCATGTCGACCGGGTCGTTCTTCAGCGCGTACAGCGAGGCTTGCTGCGCCGACACCTTGCCTTCGACCAGGTCGAACTGCACGATCGGCTTGCCCAGCGCCATGTACTCCATGATCTTGTTCATGGTGGACTTGTCGTTCATGTCGTTGGCGACGTCCGGGTTGACGCAGACGTCGGCGGTGTTGAGCATTTCCAGCAGCTGCTGGTCCGGCACGCGGCCGGTGAAGGTGACGTAGTCGGCGATGCCCATGTCGGCCGCCATCTGCTTCATCTGCTCCAGCGAGGTGCCGCCGCCGACCAGGCCGAACTGCACATCGGTGCGGCCCATGGTCTGGATCAGGTATTGCGCCGCCTGCAGCAGCAGGTCGATGCCTTCCTGCGCGCCCATCACGCCGACGTAGCCGACCAGGAACCGGCGGCCGCGCTTGAGCTCGGGCACCGGCGGCAGCACGCGCAGGCGGTCCAGCTTGGGTCCGCTGCGCACCACGTAGCACTTGTCGGCCGGCATGCCGCCGCGCTCGATGGCGATTTTTTTATACGACTCGTTGGTGGCGATCGAGACGTCGGCGGTCTTGAACGACCAGCGCTCGAACAGCACCATCAGCTTGTAGAAGAAGTCGCGGCGGCCGAACTTGGCCTCGTACAGCTCCGGGTTGATGTCGTGGTGGTCGAACAGGAACTTCTTGCCCATCAACAGCTTGAAGAAGCCGCCGATCAGGAACAGCAGGTCGGGCGGATTGCAGGCGTGGATGACGTCGAAGCCGCGCGCGAAATGCACCTTCCACGCCAGGCGGAAGGTGTGGAACAGCGCCAGCGAATACTCGACCAGATAGCCCTTGGCGCCCTCCGCCTCCAGCGGCAGGCTGTAGCGGTGGATGTGGATGCCCTCGATTTCCTCGTAGCGGCTTTCGTAGCCTTTGCCGGTCGGGCAGATGATGGACACCAGGTAGCCGTTGGCGTGCAGCGTGGTGGCCTCCTGCCAGACCCGCCGGTCGAACGGCGACGGCAGGTTCTCGACCAGGATCAGGACGCGGCGCTTACCAGCAGATGCCATCGTACTGCCCCCCGCTTTGTTCGGCGCTGATGCGCACCAGGTCGACCAGGTTCTGGCCCGGCTTCAGCTGGCCCGGCACGGTCTTGAATTCGGCCGCGCCGTTGCCGATGACGATGGTGTCGGCAAAGGCCAGCACTTCGTCCATCGAGTCGACCATCAGCTTGGAGATGTGCGGGATGTGGTTCAGGATGTAGTCCTGGTTGGCGCCGGTCAGCGCGGCCAGGTTGACGTTCTTGTCGTACAGCTTGAGTTCGTAGCCCTTGCCCAGCAGGTGCTCGATGACGTCCACCAGCGGCGATTCGCGCAGGTCGTCGGTGCCGGCCTTGAACGAGAAGCCGAGGATGCCGACCTTGCGCGCGCCCTTGTCCATGATCATCTTCAAGCCTTTTTCGACCTGCTTCTGGTTCGACGGCAGCACCGAGTTCAGCAGCGGCAGGTCCAGGTCCAGGCTGCGCGCCTTGTAGGTCAGCGCGCGCACGTCTTTCGGCAGGCAGGAGCCGCCGAAGGCGAAGCCCGGCTTCATGTAGTAGGACGACAGGTTCAGCTTGGTGTCCTGGCAGAAGATCTCCATCACCTTGTGGCCGTCGATGCCGACCGCCTTGCAGATGTTGCCGATCTCGTTGGCGAACGCCACCTTGACGGCGTGCCAGGTGTTGTCGGTGTACTTGACCATCTCGGCCGTCTCGACGTTGGTGCGCACCAGCGGCGCGTCCATTTTCTCGTACAGCTGCACCAGCATGGCGCCGGCCTTCTCGTCGCTCTCGCCGATCACGGTCTTCGGCGGATGGTAGTAATCGTAGACGGCGGTGCCTTCGCGCAGGAATTCCGGGTTGTTGCAGACGCCGAAGTCGACGCCGGCCTTCTTGCCGGACGCCGCCTCCAGGGTCGGGATGACCACGCTGCTCATCGAGCCCGGCAGCATGGTGCTGCGCGCCACCACCACGTGGAAGCTGGTCTTTTCCTTGATCGCGGCGCCGATCTGCTCGCACACCTTGCGCACGTGGCTCAGGTCGAGGTTGCCGTTCAGCTGCGACGGCGTGCCGACGCAGATCAGCGACATGTCGGTGTTCATGACGGCGTCATGCACGTCGACCGTGGCGCGCAGGTGGCCGGACTTGACGGTGGCGGCGATCATTTCGCCGATGTCTTTTTCGATAATCGGCGTGGTGCCCTGGTTGATCAGGTCGACCTTGGTGCGGTTGGGATCGACGCCGACCACTTCATGGCCGTCGGTGGCGAGACAACCGGCGGAAACTGCGCCCACATAACCCAGGCCAAAGATACTGATTTTCAAAATACACTCCTCAATGATTTGTCGATGCCACCGTTAATTTACTACCTGAACCGCGTCCGGCGTGGTGTTCACCAGCAGCCGCAGCTCAGTCACTATTTCTGTCGTACCCTCTACGGTACCCTGCCATCGCAGCGTGTCGATAGCGGTTTTTTCGTCGAAGCGGCGGGAAATCCAGCCGCCGATCGGCCTGTCGCTGCCGCGCAACAATTCGGCGCCGCCGCCGAAGCCGCAGCGCAGCTGCAACTCGCTGCGCCGGCCCAGCACCCGCGCCACGCCGTCGTTTAATTCAGTACGGCAACCCTCCGCCAGTTGCCAGTGCAGTGCAACATGATGCGAACCCCGACATTGTAATATGTCTTTGACAACGAGGGTATTTCTGTTCGTATCGAACTCGACGACACGGCGATGCGTGACCGGATCGGCCAGGCACTGGTAGCCGTCGTGCTCCCCTTCAAAGCGCTGCAGCGCGCCGTCCGGCTGGTGCGCGATCAGGCGCGCGTTGGCCTTGCGCAGCCACATGAAGTTGCCGCCGATTTCGGACTGGTCGCGCTGGTCGACGCACACCGTGTTGTGCGCCGCGGTACTGCGGAAGTAGTCGCGCCAGGATTTTTGCGTGTGGTAGGCGTAGGTGCCGGGATCGATCAGGAATTCCTCGCCGCCCAGCGACAGCGTGAACGCCAGCGCGTCGGCGTGGCCGTGGGCGGCGATCGACAGATAGCCGAGCGGCGCGCAGTCGGCCACCAGCCGCACCTCGTCGGCGCCGCCGAAGTTCTGGCCCAGCAGGTAGTAGCCGCCTTCCGGGAAGGCCATCACCGGCCGTTCGGCGCCGGCCGGCGCCAGGCTGTCCCAGCGCTGCTGGCCGGCGTGGCCGAACAGCCAGCGGGTCTTGTCGTCCAGCGCGCCGGCCTTGCGCTTGAAGTCGGCGCGGCCGAACAGCAGCGCGCAGCTGGCCAGCAGCGAGCGGTATGGCGACCAGCCAGCCTCATGCGCCAGCCTGACCATCTGGGCGTCGTCGGCGTCGCCGGTCATCGGCATGTGGCCGCCGGCGTCCAGCAGCGCGGCCAGGAAGTCGGCCAGCTTTTCCAGCCGTTGCAGGTAGGCCGGCGCGAACGCCACCCCGTGCGCCTGCCCGACCAGATGGCACAGCAACATCATGTCCATCACTTCGTGCTGGTAGTAGACCGCCTGTTCCCGGTTGACGCCGTCGGCCGTGTTTTGCTTGAGCGCCTCGACTTCCAGGCCGCGCCGGGACAGGGCCTGCCAGCGCGCGGAGTCGGGCCAGCACGGCCACACCAGGCTGGCGACGAACAAGCCCATATATTCGCCGAACAGGTGGTTGTTGGCCGACGAATGGCGCGAGAAATAGCCCTGGATGAAGTGGCAGTGCTGGTAGACGCTGTCGAGCCACCGGCGCTGGAAGCGCTGGCCGTCGGCGCCGGCAAACAGCGGCGAGGCGGCGCCGCCCAGCAGTTCCCAGGCGAAGGCCCAGTTCAGCAGGCGCACCGCCAGTTCAAGCGAACTGGTCCAATGCACGCCCTGCGGATAGGGGCACTGGTCGAACCACGATTGCAGCAGCGCGCGCGCGCCGTCGGCGTAGCGCTGCTCGCCGCTGACGTGCCAGGCCTGCGCCAGCGTCACCAGTTCCAGGTGACGGCTGGGTTCCCACAGGTATTTGATGTCGCCCACCACCCGTTCGCTGCGGTAGTCGATGGCCTTGCCCAGCCCCATAGGCGCCAGCGTGCCGGTCTTGGGGTCGCGGTTCCATTGCGGCGGGAAGCCCAGCTCGACGCCGCGCAGCGCGAACACATTCCAGCGGCCGGCCAGGATGGCGTCGGCCGCCGCGCACAGCGCCGGCCGGTCGGCCGGCTGCACGCCGGCCGCCAGGAACGAGCGGGCGGCGGCCGGCGCCGGCGCCGGCGGCGTCGGCCGCAGGCCCAGCCCCAGCTTGGCCGCCTTTTTTTGCGCGATCTGGAGCACGCGCCAGGCCACCTCCGACGCGCCCATCAGTTTGACGCGATTCAACTTCCAGGCCAGTGTGGTCATACCGGTACATACCCCATGTTGCGATAAATGTGTTCGACCTTGGGCAAGATCGCCTCGGCAGAAAAAGTGGTTTCAATCTTGCGCCGCGCCGCCGCGCCCATGCTGCGCGCCAATGCGGGATCGTCCAGCAGGCGTTCCCAGCGCTGCGCCAGCGCCGCCACGTCGCCGGGCTCGATCAGGAAGCCCTCGACGCCGTCCGTCACCGCCTCCGGGATGCCGCCCACCGGCGTGGTCAGCACCGGCAGGCCGGCCGCCATCGCCTCCAGCACGCTCATCGGCAAGCCCTCGCTGTACGACGGCAGCACATACAGCACCGCGCTGGCCAGCGCGCGCTCCTTGTCGGCGCCGCGCACCCAGCCGAGCAGCTCGACATGGGCGCCGATCTGCAGCGCCGCGGCGCGCGCGCCGACCTGCGCCAGCTCGCCGTCGCCGCCCATGCGCAGCGTCAGCTGCGGCTGGCGTCCGACCATCTGGCTGGCCGCCTGCAGCAGGTCGTAGCAGCCCTTGTTCTGCCCCAGGCGGCCGAAAAACAGCGTCTGCCCGGCCACGCGGGCGCTCCAGTCGGTCGGCGCGGCCGGCAGCAGCACCGGATTGTAGATCGCGCTGATGTTGGGATTGCGCGTGACGGTGGCGGCCCACTGGCGCCAGGTGTGCGACAGCACGATCACCTGGGCCGCGCGGTCGAAAATGAAACGCACCAGCCAGCGCCCGCCGCGGCCGCACTCGCGCTCGTAGAAATCGTGGAACGCGCCGCTGTGCAGGTGCAGCACGGCCGGCACCCGGAACAGGAAGGCCGGCAGGAAGAACAAGGCCTTGCGCCAGAAGCTGGCGCGGCGCGAGACGTGCACGTGCAGCAGGCCGATGCGGCCGGTGAGCAGCATGGCGATGAAGCGCAGCCAGGTCTGCGCCAGCAGCGCCAGCTTGGCGCCGGCGCCGCCGTCGCAATGGGTCGGCAGGTAGACTATCGGGTAGCGCCGGAACAGTCCGGCCGCGCGGTACACATTGACGACGGCGGAGATGCCGCCCATGGTGTCGAATCGGGTGCCGAGCATTACAATCTTTTTCATGCAAATATCCGTGAAGGTGGCGTAAGGCCGTGGGCCGCCGGGTTCAATGGTGGAGTTGCTTGCGCAGCCGGGCGAAGGGACGCTCGACGACCAGGTGCACGGCCCACGAAAACACCAGCGTCAACCCCAACGCCAGCGCCGCGCCGCCGGCCCGGTTGTCCGGCCACAGGTGCCAGGCCACCGCCAGCCAGAGCAAATGCGACAGATAAAACACATACGAGATCTCGCCGACCCAGCGCACGGCGCGCCAGTTCAGCGGCCGGAACAGCGGCCATTGCGGATGGCGCACCGCGTACCAGAACACCGGAAACAGCGCCAGCCCTTGCAGCGTATAGCGCCAGGTGGCGCGGAACGCCGGATCGCGCACCACGAAGCAGCCCAGCAGCAGCGCGATCGCGCCGCCCAGCAGCAACGCGTGTTGCCACGGCCGGGGCGCCAGCGGCCGCGCGTCGAGCGCGGGATTGCGCCACAGCCCCATCACGCAGCCGAACAACAGGCTGTCGAGGCGGGTGTCGGTGGCCAGGTAGGTGCGCTCGTCCGCCGCCTGCAGCCAATAGATGAGCACACAACGCCAGGCCAGCACGGCCACGCACACCAGCGCGAGCAAGGCGGCGGTGCGGCGGTGCGGCCAGCGCGCCGCGCAGGCCGCGAACAGCGCGGGGAACAACAGATAAAAGTGTTCCTCGATCGCCAGCGACCAATAGGTGCCGGTAAACGGCAACAGGCCGCTGTGCTCGACACTGAGCAAATAGTAATTGGTCGACTGCGTCAGCAGCGCCGCCACCCCGCCCCAGCTCATGTCGTTCTGCAGCACGCCGGCCAGGCACAGCCCAAGCAGCAGGAACAGCAGCAGATACATGGGCGGGAAGATGCGGTAGACCCGGCGCAGGTAGAAGCTGCGGAACGAGATGCGGCCGTGCTGCTCGACTTCACGCCGCAACAAGGTGGTGATCAGGTATCCGCTGAGGAAAAAAAACACGGTCACGCCAAAGCCGCCGGGGATCAGGTGGCCCCAGCCGGCATGGCTGAAGAACACCAGCAGCGCGGCGCAGGCGCGCAGGCCGTCGAGCGAGGGCAGATAAAAGGCGCGACCGGGGACGGCGGTGGCGGCCGGCGCGGCCGCCAGCGGGGACGAGGCAAGCATGGGCAAGGACATCAAGGGGGCATGGCGCCGGCTTGCGGCGCCGGACGCACCCGCGCCGGCACGCCGACCGCCACCATGCCGGCGGGGATGTCGTGCAGCACCACCGCATTGGCGCCGATGCGCGCGCCGCGGCCTATGGTCACCGGCCCCAGCACGCAGGCGCCGGCGCCGATCTCGACGTCGTCCTCGATCACCGGCACCGCGTGGTGGCCGGAACGCCCGCCGATGGTCACATTCTGCGCCAGCCGGACCCGGTCGCCGATCACCGCGCGGGCATGCACGACGATGCCCAGGCCGCTATACGCGAGGCGGACATCCTTGCCCAGCCTGACCGTCGGCGGCAGCACCACGGCAAACAGCACCCGATTGAGGGCGTAAAGAAAACGCGGCAGCAGAGGCACACCGCCTCGTTGCAACCAAGCCGCGAAGCGGAATACGGTCAGCATAAATATTGCCTTAACTATGTAGCGGAAAACATGAACCAGCGATACCCTTCGCCAACGCGGCATAAAGTATCTGCGAAGACAACATTAATGTCAAGAAATCAATCCTATCGTGCGCGACCCCAGCCGCGGCGCCAATTCAAGTATACTTGACTGAAAACCATCTTACGACACATTCCACTTTACCACACCGGGCACACCATTGAGCACACCGCGCCGCATCCGCCTTCTGCAGTTAGTTCCCGAGCCACTGCCCTCCTACCGCCCCGATGTCGCCGTCCTGTTCGGCAAATACCTGCCGCGCCTGGGCATCGACTGCCATATCGTCGGCAAGAGCGCGGCGGCCGCCCCGGCGGCGGCCGACGGCTTCGCCGCCGTGGCGCGCTCCGCCGCGACCGGGCCGCGCTGGCGCCGTGAACTGGGGTTTTTCCGTTTATGCCTGGGCCAGGCCTGGGCGGCGAACCGCCGCGACTGCGACCTGATCCAGGTGCGCGACATGGTGTCGATCGGCCTGCTCACGCTGGCCATCGCCCGCTTGCGCGGCATTCCATTCGTCTACTGGGCCTCGTTCCTGATGTGCGACGGCCGCATCGAGCGCTCGCGCGCGGAGCTGGCCGTCCGGCCCAGCGCGCACTACTATCTGACGCTGGCCAAGGGCCTGATTGAGAAAGTCTGGTTTTACAAGGTGCTGCTGCCGTGCGCCGACCATGTGTTCGTGCAAAGCGAGGCGATGAAGCAATACATGATCGCGCGCGGCATCGACGGCGCCAAGCTGACCGCCGCGCCGATGGGGGTCGACACCGAGACGCTGCGGCCCGGGCAGATCGTGCCGCAGCGCCTGCCGGCGCTGCGGGACGCGCCGGTGATCGCCTACCTGGGCACGCTGGACCGCTCGCGCCACCTGCCGCTCTTGCTCGACGCCTTCGCGCTGGTGGCGGCGCGCCGGCCGGACGCCCGGCTGTTGCTGATCGGCAGTTCGCCGACCCCGGGCGACCTGGACGAACTGCAGGCCCATGCGCGCAAAATCGGCGTCGCCGACCAGCTCACCATCACCGGCTGGCTGGCGCCGCCGCAGGCGCTGGCGCTGCTGGCCGGCAGCCAGGCCGCGGTCTCGTACATACCAAGGGGGAAGTTATTCGACATCAGCTCGCCCACCAAGCTGCTGGAGTACCTGGCGATGGGGGTGCCGGCGGTCGGCAACGATACGCCGGACCAGGTCCAGGTGCTGCGCGACAGCGACGCCGGCTGGCTCACCACCAGCAACGCCCCGGCGTTGGCCGAAGCGCTGCTGGCGATACTGGCCGATCCGGCGGCGGCGCGCGCGCGCGCCGCCGCCGGCATCGACTATATCGAGCAGCAGCGCAGCTATCGCGTGCTGTCGGCCAGGATAGCCGATGGTTACAGGCGCCTGCTGCGCCCGTAACCGGGATCGATCAGTTCGGCACCGTGATCGCCACGCCGCCGACCGTCAGCGTGCGCGACACGCCGGTGGTCAGCGTCACCGTCGGGTGTTTGCAGCCGACGTCGAGCACCATCAGGAACTCGCCGGAGGTGGCCGGCGCGGTCAGGCTGTAGACCCCCTGGGTTTCCGCCCGCCCCGCCATCTGCAGCACGACGTTGGGCTGGGTGAACTTGATGCCGGTGCCGCTGACGGGACGCACGCACAGCTTGCGGCCCTGGTAGCTGATCGACTGCGCCGGGATGCCGGCCACCGTGGTGTCGGCCACCAGCGGCGCGAACGCATGGAAATTCCATTCGAAGGTGTGCGCCGCCGGCGATTTGAACTTGTCCTGCACCACGATGGCGTCGATGCTGCGCAAGTACCATACCTTGCGCACCGCCGAAGTCAGGGCGCCGCCGTAGGCCGGGGTCGCATCGCCCTCGACATAGTCCATGCTGGCCGTGGTGGAAAACGCGGTGATCTTGCCGTTGTTGGTCAGCGAGACCATATTGTCGCCGTTGACCACCTGCCCCTGGCCGCCGTCATAGGTCAAGGCGTTGTGGGACTTGGTCGCGCGGTACCACGACAACCACATCGGCGAGCCATAGTAGTCATACCAGCCGCCCTCGGCCAGCATCGGCTGTCCGGCGCTCATCACCACCAGACTATTCTGGTCGCCATGGCTGTGGTTGTACGAGCCATACGGGCTGGACTTGAAGTACACCGAGGTGCGCGCCGGGTCGGCCAGGCTGCTATGCAGCGCGGCCCAGCCGATGCTTGGCAACATGATCGAATTGACCGTCGGGGCGACCGCGGCGGACGCGGAGACCTTGGCCGACGGCAAGGGATACGGCGCGCGCAACAGCGTCAACGCGTCGAAGGCGCCGGGAATGCTGTTGGCGTACCATGCCGCGGCCGGCGTGGCGAAGTTGACCGCATAGGCCTTCATGATCTGCGCCGACGGCATCACTTCATGGCTGTCGCCAAACACATGCGACTTCTGGCCAGGCGGCACAAAATAGGTGAAGAAGTTCATGAAGCCGCGCGACCACGGCTTGGCGTACAGGTCCAGCCCCATCGCCTGCAGCGCCGGCTGGTACACCTGCATGTACAGGTCGACCGCGTATTCCGCATAGGCGCTGCCGTTGGCGAAGCCGCCCTCCGGGCCGCTCCACACGCTCAGCGAGCTGACATAGGAGCGGAACGAGAAATCGAACCAGGCGTTGGCATCGGGCACATCGCCCAGGCCCAGCGTCGACAACACCGCCAGGCCGGCGGTGTTGCTGATGCCGTGGGAGTCGAACGGATATTGGTCGATGCGTCCGTTGTCCTTGGACAAGTCGGCGTAAATCTGGTTGCCATAGGCCGCCACCGACTTCAGCCATGCGGCGCGGCGGGTGGCGCTCAGCGCATCGTACAGCGCGTCATAGGCATGGATCAGGGTCGATGCAATCGCATACGGCGCCTGGTCCTGCTGGGCGTAGTTGGTCGGTCCCAGCGGATTGAAGCCCGCCATCTCGTCGCCGCGGCGCAGCGCTTCGGTCAGGTACTTGGCCTCGCCGGTCAGGCGGTACAGCAGCGACGCCGATTCCAGCTGACGCTTGCGGGTGCCCAGCTGCTTGCGGATATCGGCCACCTGGGCCGCCTGGGCCGCCGTCACCAGCGTGGTCGTGTTGAGGCCCCAGGTGGCGTCGGTAATCACCGGCAACGCGGTGATATTCCAGTCGACTTCTTTTTTCAGCTGCACCACGGCGGCGCCGCGGTCGGCGAGCATGGCCGCGGTCCAGTTGGCGTACAGCGGCATGCCGCTCTGCAGCGCCCGCGGACGGGCGCGCGCGATCACGCGGGCGCGCAGCTCGGTGTTCTCGCCAACCTCGTAGGCGGTGGACTGGGTGTTGATCACAAACTTGCGGTCGACCGACCAGATGGTCGACGTCGACGGCCGCACGTGCCAGGTATAGGTGTCGGCGGGCATCGCCTTCGACGGCAGATACCAGTTACGGAAGGACGTGTAGGTGGCGTAAACCACGCCCTTGCTGTCGCGTACTTCGATCACATAGGAAGGCGGATTGGTGCTGTGGCGCGACCACGAATAGGTCGGCGGATTCTGCGGTTGAACGTTTAAATCGGTCGGCAGTGTCTTGATTTCCAGCGGCGTCAGCGCCTGAGCCCAGTCGGCCGCTTGCAATGCCGGAGTGCTGGTGAGGGCGACCGCCAGTAATACAGGGGAAGTAAAACGTTTTGGAAGGTTCACTTTTAGCCTCCGTGGCATAGCGAATGAATTTCAAGGAAGTTGTCGCGTCACCCTGTCGGCGCGCTGGCACAACTAGGGGCAACGCTTATTATACACAGTTGCCGTAGTCAAAAATGCGTTGACAACATACTTTTCCTCAAAGAAACTTCATTCTGTTGCGCTCCAGCCCGCCGCCGGCCGCGCGCGGCGGGAAATGGCTGGCACAAGTGTCAAACCAGTCATTTCGACCACGCCGGCGCGCGCCGCGCTAGCGGGCGGCCAGGCCGGCTCGGCTGCGGCGGCCGCTCAGCCAGCGCCGCACCGGCGTGTCGACCCGCAGTTCAATAAAGGCCGAGACGCCGAGCAGCAAGGCCAGAAACACCAGGCCGCCGAACGGCTTGGGCAGATGCGCCAGCGGGTGCGACAGCACTTGCGCCAGCGGCTGGTGCAACACATACATCGGATAGCTGGCCGCGCCCAGCATGGCCAGCACGGTGGCGCCGCGGCCGCCCTGGCCGCGGGCGGCGACCAGCACGCAAGCCGGGAACACCAGCGCCAGCGCCAGCAGGTCGACCACGCCGTTCAAGCCGCCAAGGTCGGGAGCGCCCAGCATCAGGGCCACCGCGCCCAGCGCCAGCCAGGGCGAGACGCGCCAGCGCGCGGCCAGCGCCGCGCCATGCCGGTGCAGCCACAATCCGGCAAAGATGCCGAACACCGAGCGCGCCGAGCCCACCACCCACGATTCGGCGCTCCAGCTGAAGCCCAGGTCGAAACTGCCGCGCCACGCCGCCTCGCCGGCCAGCAGCAGAAACGCCGCCAGCACCACGGCGCTGAGCACGCGGCTGCTCAGTACCGGCCTGATGAGCGCGTACAGCCAATTGACCAACACCTCGAAGAACAGCGACCAGTACGGGCCATTCAAGGGGAACAGCCCGGGGTTGTCCGCCAGCCGCAGCGGCAAGAACAGGGCGGTGGCCGCCACCAGCGCCATCAATTGCAGTGCCTCGGGCAGGCCGCCCGGCTGCTTGATGAACAGCTTGGCCCCCATGACCACGGCGGCCAGCACCAGCGACATCAGGAACACCGGATACAGCCGTATCATGCGCACCTCCATGAAGCGCGGCACCGACAGCGTGCGGGACTGCAGCTTGGCGTCGTAGGCGTGGGCGATCACGAATCCGCTCAACAGGAAAAACAAGTCCACCGCCAGGTAGCTGCGGTAGAAGCTGAAGTCCCAGAACATGCGGGTGTGGCGCACCAGCACGAACAAGGCCGCCAGGCCGCGCATGCCGTCCAAAAACAGGAAACGCTGGCCCTTCATCCCTGCCCCTGCTGGCTGGCCGGCGCTTGCCGCGCGCTGTCGATGCGGGCCAGCAGCGCGGCCGACACCGCAGCGTCGAATTTGCGCGCGAACAATTTATCGGTCTGCTGCAGCGCCGGCCAGTCGCGCTCGTCGAGTATGGCCGGATCCCCGCGTCCCGGGGTCCAGTCGATATAGTGCAGCGACACCTTGTTTTCATTGACCATCTCGCCCGGGCGGCGCCGCAGCACGTCGGCCTCGTAGTTGCGCAAGGTATGGCGCAGCGGCGAATTGAGCACCAGCGTCTGGAAAAAGATTTCATCGGCGCAGTTCACCGAACGGAAGAAGGCCACATAAGGGGCGCTGGCCGGGCTGTCGATGTAGCCGATCAGATAGTCCACCACCGGCTGCGTCAGGCACCACGAGGTCGAGCCGCGGTACGGCGTCATGCCGTCGATGAAACGGCGCTCCGGCAACCAGGCGCTGACCGTGCGCACCAGGCGATTGGCCACCCGCCGCAGCCAGCGGCCGGGCAAATGCGCATACAGGTCGTAGTAGCAGTAGTTGCGCACCTTGGCGACGAAATCGGTGCCGTCGACCAGGGGGTAGAAATTCATGAAGCTCTGCCCCTGGTGTTGGCTCAGATAGCCGTGGATCTGCTGGTTGTCCCGCAGCGGATAGTCGCGCCCGCTGAGGAACAGGTAATAGTCGTGCGGGCCGTGGGCGTGCGCCAGGCGCAGCAGGCGCAGCATGGCTTCCACCTGCGAATAGCCGCCCCAGTTGACGCGCACCCGTTCGCCGACGAAGCGCGGCGCCAGCGCGCCGGCGGCGGCGCGAAACGGCTGCTCGTCGGACTTGCCGTCGATGTGGACAAAACAGCTGACGCCGGGGGCATCGAGCGCGGCCAGCAGCCGGCCGAACTGGGCCGGCTGGTCGTGCGCCAGGATCAGATAGGCTATCTTCATGGTCTCAGTCTTTCATCGGATGGTCGCCGGCGGCCGGCGACACGTACTTGAGTAGGCGGGCAAACTTGGGCGAGACGCTGCCGATGCCGTCCAGCTCGGCGGGCCGGAACAAGCGCGTGCGCCGCACCCCCAGCAGAAACACGCCGGCGCCGGCCAGCACCGCCAACACCACCAGGGCGTGGCCGCTGCCGGCCAGCAGCACCGCGCGGGCGGCCAGCGCGGCGGCGCCGACCGGCAGCGCCAGGCGCCACATGCTGCGCAGGCCCAGGTCGTCCTGCACCATGGGCTCGGCGGCGACCCAGCGCAGCCAGGCGAATACCAGCGCATACGGCAGCGCGCTGCCGACGATGATCAGTTCGGGGTTGCGCAGCCACGCGGCGGTGGCGATCAACAGGTAACACAGCAGCGCCACCCAGACCCAGATGCGGTTGTGCAGCGCGATCCGGCCGACCGGATTCAGGCTGATCCACAAGCCCTCGCCCACCGTCATCGCCCCCAGCTGCACCAGCAGCAGTCCGGCCACCAGCAATTCGGCGCCATAGCGGCCGTTGGTCACCCAGTCGATCAGCGGGCCGCCGCAGCCGAGCAGCAGCGCCAGCGCCAGCGCCAGGATCAGGAAATTCATCCGCAACAGCAGCGAGACCGACAGCTGGATGCGGCCCGGATCGCGCCGCAAGGCGTAGTCGCTGGCCAGGGCGGGTTCCAGCATGCCCTTCATCATAAAAATCGGCATGAATTGATAGGCGCGGTCGGCGATGGTCTGGAAAAAGCCGAACGAGGCGGTCACCAGCGGCGTGGCCACCGCCGCCACCACCAGCTTCAGCACGCCGCCGCGGAACGGCAACGTCAGCATATAGGTCAGCTGGGTGCTGATGCTGTCGCGCACCAGTTCGCCCCAGGCAAAGCCGAACTTCCAGGCGCCCGCCGGCGGATGGCTGCGGCGCACGCCCGCCAGCTCGCGCGCCAGCAGCAGCAGCAATGCGGCCGCCAGCAGGAACTCGGTGCCGATCAACACGCGGCCGACATCGATCGCCAGCAGGCCGCCAAACAGCGTCTGCAGCAGCAGACAGGCCAGCAGGCGCAGGCTGGTCATGCCGGTCAGCAGCGTCGCCTGGCGTCCCTGCAGGCCGACGCTGTTGCAGAAGATGGCCAGCGAGTCGGTGCAGCCGACCGCCACCGCGTACCAGGCATAGTGCCAGGGAAACTTGCAGGTTTCAGCGTAGATCTGGGCCGGCAGCAGCAGCGCGCCCAGCCAGACGAAGCCGCCCAGCAGCAGCGCGATGGTGAGCTGGCGCAGCAGCAGCAAGCCGCCCATCAGCGCCGCCATCTCGCGCCAGCGGCCGGCGTCGCGCAGCGGCGGCACCAGCCGGTACACCAGACGGTCCATGCCGAACATGGTGGCGAACACCAGGATGCCGTTGGCGGCGGTGAGCACCGTAAACGAGACGTAGTCGACCACGCTCAGGTGGCGCACCAGCAGAAATTGAAACAGCACGGCGACGCAGGCGCTGAGCACCTTTGCAATTGCGAACGACTTAGCCTGCCGAACTACCCGTGCCGCCTTGTAAGGGCTATTGTCCATGCGCCCTCTGCAGCGGCCGCGCGGCGGCGGGCCCGCCGTGCTGCGCCGGCGCGAGCGCCTCGCGCGCGCGGCCGAAGCGCGAACACTGCATCACGCAGCCCAGCGCCAGCATGCACAGCAGTTGCGACGAGGGGTCGTCCATCAGCGTGCGGTTATAGGCGATCAGCGTGGCGAACAACAGCAGCGTGGCGGTACTGGTCTCGATGATGGCCTGCTCGGCCGGGCTGCCGCGCGCGGCTTTGAGATAGCGCCAGCCGGCGCGGATGCCGAACACGAAGATCGCCCAGTAGGCCAGCGTTCCCAGCAGGCCGACATCCCACAGCAGCACGGCCAGCGCGGTCGGATCGACGTGCAGCGGCGCGAAGCGCTTGAACAGCACGCCGGCGCCCAGGCCGGGGCCGGACTTGATCGCGCCCGGCCCGTAGCCGATCAGGCGCGACGGCGTGCTGGAGAGCTTGTCGTTGACCCAGATCGCCACCGCCGCGCCGCGGCCGACCTCGCCGGTGCTGTAGTTGATGCTGCGGGGGTCGAACACATAGCCGCCACCGGCTTCCAGCTTGGCGACCGCGCCATGCTGTTTGTTGATCAGCTTGCCCCAATACAAGGCGTTATAGGTCAGGTAGATGCCGGTGATCAGCACCATGCCGAAAATCAGGTACATGATGAACGACGCCACATTGCGCATGATGCGCCGCCGCAGCACCAGGCCGGCCGACAGCGGCAGCCAGATGAAGGCCGCCTTGACCTCGCCCAGCAGGATCACCGCCAGCCCCACCGCGCACACCAGGCTCACCATCCGCCGCGACATCAGGCCCTTGTCCCAGCGCGACAGCGCATACGTCATGGTGGCGACAATGAACAGCACCAGAATGGCGCTGTTGCCGCCGCCCAGGGGGTTGCCGCCAAAGGTGCCGACCACCGAGTCGTGGCCGGTGGTGGCGCGGGTGCCGGAAATGAAGAAATGCTGGTAAAACACCACCGGCAGCTGCAGCAGGCCGAACACGACCAGCAAGCTCCACATGCGTTCCAGCTGCTGTGGCGCCCAGCGCATCCAGGCCAGCGCCAGCAGCACCCCGAACAGCGGCCAGACGCCCTTGATGGCGACCACCAGCTGCCCCATCGACGGCCGGTTGAAGAAGGTGCTGACGCCGAACACCAGCGCGAACACCAGCAGCGAACCGAGCACGGCGCGGTCGTCGAAGGCGGTGACCTTGGCGCCGGCGCCGCGGCGCGCAAACACCAGCTCCATCATGGCGCGCACAAAGAAGATCGCCGCCATGCCCACCACCAGCCAGGGCGCCTGCCGGTTCGACAGGAAATACTGGGCCGAGCCCTGGACCAGGAAGGTCAGCACCAGCAGCGCCAGCACCAGCTGGTAGGAATTCAGCAGCAGGAAGGTGAGGACGATGAAGATCAGCCCACCCAGGATGGTCACCAGCACAGGCGAACTCAGGCCGATGGTCGCGCCCAGCAGCAGCGCCAGCAAGGTCAGGGTCAGGAACAACAACACGCCGCCGCTGCGCCGGCGGGCCGGCGCGGCGGCATACGGGCCGGCCGACGCCGGGGCGGCCGGCAGGCGGCGGCCGAACGGGAATTTCATGATTCAGTCCTTGTTCAGGCGTCAAACACGCCGATCAGGCGGGTGCGTACTTCCGGGCTGACCGCTTGCAGCAGCTGGCGGATGAATTGCTCTTGCAACTGGTAGGAGGCGTCGTTGTCGCGCACCACTTCCGATACCCGCACCAGCATGCCGTCGGGCACCACGCCGGTCAGGCCGTAGCGCAGCTGCGTCAGGCGCTGGCCCAGGCCGGGGCCGATGGCCTGGTTGCCGATCGTGATCCAATAGCTGATCGGCTCGTTGCGTTCGCCGCTGACGGCCAGCAGCCGGCGCACCGGCAGGCTGCCATAGCCGGTGGCCAGCGTCCCGGTCGCATTGCCGCGGATTTCAAAGCCCTGCGCCGCGTAGCACACCTCGGGCCGGTGCAGGCCCAGGCCCTCGCTCTGGTCGCCGCCGTAGGCGATCGACAGCATGATGCGGTGGCCGTCGGCATTGATGTAGGTGCGCGAGACGGTCTGGTTGTACAGCTTGTTGAGCTTGGCGGCGGTCTCCGGATCGAGCTGCACCGGCACCGAGTGGGTGTCGAGCTTCCATCCGCCAAACTCGCGCGGGATCGCCGTTTCCAGATCCAGCTTGGCCTTCTCGTCGGCCAGCTTGATGGTCGGCGTCACCACCTTGGTCAGGCCGGCGGAGGACAGCATCAGCGTGCCCAGAATCAGGCTGGTGATCAGTGATTTGTTCATACGGTCCCTCGGTTCGATGCGGCGACGCGGCGGCGCACGATCCATTGCAGCAGCGTGTCCAGGCTCAGGATCAGGGTCAGCGCGGTAATGAACAGCACCATGCCGGCGAATCCGTGCAGGAAGCCCTGGCCGACGGCGTCGCCGAAGTAATAGGTGATCAGGCACAACACGATCACACGGATCACGTTGGCGGTAAACGAGATCGGGATGATCAGCAGCGCCAGCGCGACGTTGCGGAACGCCGACGTGTGGCGCACCACGTTCAGGTAGAACAAGCCCAGCGCCTCCAGCGTCAGCAGCGTCTGCAAGCCGGCGCAGGCGTCGGCCACCAGCAGCTGGTACTGGCCGATCTGCAGAATGACGCCGCTGCGCGCGATCGGATAGCCGACCAGGTACAGCAGGTTTTCGGTCACATACGAGACCGCCATCTTCATCGGCAGCGTCAGCGTGCTGACCAGCGGTCCCGGCAGCGGCACCATGAACAGCATGAAGAAGAACGGGAACCAGACCATCGCCAGCGCGCGGCTGCCGCGCTTGAGCAGCACGATGGCCGCCAGCAGGATGATGAACGACAGCAGCTCGAAGGCCGTGATCGACTGCGAACGGCCGACCACATACAGCAACAGCGCGAACAGCGCGGCCGACCAGCCGGCCCCGTGCGCCGGCCGTTCCTCGGTCGCGGCCAGCACGGCGGGCCACTGGCGGATCAACAGCCACAGCGACAGGCCGAAGATGATCGGCCCGTGGGCCTGCTCCTCGGTCGCCCAGGTAATGGTAAACAGGTCGTAGAAGGTGGGCAGGTACATCACCGCGAACCCCAGCACGACGGGCCACAGGTCGGGCACCGCGCGGCGCACGCTTGCCAGCCAGGGCAATGGCTGTCCCATCAGGCGCTCCATCAGTTATCGACCAGCACGGTGCCGACGATGACCGCACCGCTTTGCGTGATGCGGTCCACCATGGCGGCGACGTCGTTGTAGCGCGAGCTGTTCTTGCGCACCACGACCAGCGCGCCGCCGGCGCGGGCGATCACCGGCAGGGCGTCGGCGCCCAGCGAAAACGCGGCCGCGTCGTACAACACCACGTCGTAGCGCGCCTGCAAGTCCGCGTTCAGCCGGCTGAACGCTTCGCGGCCGAGCAGTTCCTGCGGGTTGGGCGGCAGCGTGCCGGCCGGCAAAACCGACAGCGCGACGAAGGAATTGATCCGTGCCACCGCGTCCAGCGTGGCGCGCCCGGCCAGCACGTCCGACAGGCCGGCACGGCTGCCCAGGTCGAAGGTCTGGTGCTGGCTGGGCTGGCGCAGATTGCCATCCACCAGTACCGTCTGCTCGCCCAGCTGGGAAAACACCACGGCCAGGTTGGCCGCGAAGATGCCGGCGCCGTCGTCGGCGTCCAGGCTGACGATGGCCAGCGACTTGCGTCCCTGGGCAAACCAGCGCAGCATCAACTGGCTGCGCACGGCGCGCAAGGTTTCAACCTGGGGGGTGAACGGCTGGTAGGCCGCCACCAGCTTTTCCGAGTACTTGGATTCCCCTTCCTGCAGATAAGGGTAGTCGAACTGCCGCGCCAGCGCCTGTTGGATGTCGGCTTCGGTGATCAGGCCCAGGCGGATGGCGGCCTCGCCGAAGCGGATGCCCAGTTCTTTCTGCATGCGCAGCACGCGCTCGGCGCTTTCGGGCGAGATCTTGCCCAGTTCAAGCAACACACTGCCGATGCTGGAGTTTTCAGTCGTCGTCGCGTTGGGGACCGCCAAGGATGGCATAGGTACGTTCATGATGCAGTCTTCCCTTAATTTAAGCTCAGTTTTTGCGGCTTCACCGGACGCAGCAGGCCAGGCCGGCGGCGTTTAGGCGGGTTCCAATCGATGCTGCCCAGAATCGGCAGGTCCAGCGCCGCGATATCGTCGTCCGAGCGCACACGACGGTCCAGCATTTCCGCCAGCACCGCGAAGCCGACGCCCAGCATCAGGCCCAGCACGCATGCCAGCGCGATGTTCAGCGCCACCCGCGGGCTCGACGCCTCGTTCGGCGGCACCGCCGGATTGAGCACCACCACATCGGTCTGCTCCGACTGCGATTCGATCTTGGTCTGCGAGAAGCGCTGCGAGGCCGAATCGAAGGCGCGCTGGGCGCTTTCGACATCCTTGGCCAGCACGCCCATTTCATCGCGCGCCCGGTTCAGCTCGAGGATCTTGGTGCGCTGCGCGTCAAACGCGGCCTGGACCGAGCCGGCCCGCTGCGCCAGGATCTTGGCATTGTTGCCGACCGACTGGGTGATCAGTTGCAACTGCTTGGCCAGGTCGCGCTGCAGCTTGTCCACTTCCGCCTTGGTGCTCTGGTATTGCGGATGGTTGCGGTCCAGGCGCTGGCCCACTTCGGCCAACTTGGCTTCGGCGTTGCCCAGGTTGATTTTCAAGTTCTGGATCAGCGGATTCGACGCCACGTCCGGCGATTCGGCGCCGTCGCTGCTGGCCATGCGCTGGCGCGAGTTCGCTTCCATCAACTGGCCTTGGGCGGCGACCAGCTGGGCCGACAAATCGTTGAGGCGATTGGTCTCGACGTCGAGGCGGTTGTCGACGCTGACGATGCCATGCTCCTGCTGGTATTTCGACAGCCGGCTCTGCGCGGTCTCAACGCTGTCGCGCAGCGTCTTCAGCTGCTCGTCAAAGTAGATCGACGCCTTCTTGAGCGGATCGACCTTGAGCTGAATGCTCAGGCGCTGGTACTCTTCCGCAAACGCATTCGCCACCGTCGCCACGAACTGCGGATCGGAACCCTTGAAGACGATGTCCACCACGCTGCTCTCGCGCGACGGCGACACCTCCACCTTGCGCAGCAACAGATCGGCCAGCCAGTCGCGCACGGTGCCGCGGCCGCTGGTGGATTTATTAAACTCCTCGATCACCGCCGGACTTTGCGCCAGCTTGAGCTGGTCCACCACCCGCAACGCCACATTCTTGCTGGTGATAATGTCAATTTGCGTGGCCATATAGCCGGGCAGCAGCTGGCCCGGCAGGGTCAGGCCGGTCAGCGGATCGACGCCTTTGAAGTTCATCACCACCGAGCTGCTGGCGGTATAGCTCTTCGGCAACAACAAGCTGACCACGACGGTGGCCAGCACGGTGACGAAAAACGTCGCCAGCACGATGCGCATGCGCGCGCGCAGGATGTGCAAAAATAGGGAAGCGTTCATGTTCAAACTTTCATATCATCAGTATTCGCCTGCGAAATTCCAGACCCACCGGTTAAAACCAGCTTTCCTTCACATAGACCACGTCGTCCGGCAGCAGCACATCGTCCGGTTTGACGTCGATCACTTGTTCCTTGCCGTCGGCGCCGCGGCGCTTGACGCGCATGCCGCGCTCGGTTCCGCGCGCGGTCAGGCCGCCGCCGGCCGACAGCGCCTGCAGCACGGTCATGCTGCGTTCCAGGCGGAACGAGCCGGGACGCTGCACTTCACCATAAATATAGAAGCGCGGCGAGCGCTCGACATAGATGACGTCATCCGCGGCCAGATCGATGTCGCGTTCGAGATTGGCATCGCGCACCATGCCGATGATATCGATCTGTTCCTTGGTGGTGCGGCCGTTACGCTTGCGGATCAGCGTGATGTTATCACTGCCGTCCACCGTAGCCCCGCCCGCTTGCGCCAGCATCTCCAGCACGCTGCGCTTGCCTTCCAGCGGATAGCGGCCGGGACGGTTGACCTGGCCCAGCACCGACACCTGCGCGCTTTGCAGCGACGTCACGATCATATTGACCTGGGCCTGGCGCAGGAAGCCGCCCTGCTCCAGCATGCTGCTGAGTTTTTTCTCGGCCGCCGGCACCGTCAGGCCTTTGACCGGCACCGCGCCCAGCAGGGGGAAGGTAATGTCGCCGGCATCGCTGACACGGGTTTCCAGTCCGAGGTCCGGATTGTTGTACACGGAGATCTTGACCACATCGCCTGCGCCCAGCACCACCTCGGCCGCCTGCGCGGTCAGCGCGGCGCAGCACAGCAGCGCCATCATCCATTTAGCCCATTGTTTCATGATATCCCCAACCTTTTTCCAAATGCCATTGTAAGAAATTCGCCGCTCACTTCAGCCCGGCCACGCCGCGTTCGTTCGCGTTGCTGCTGGCCGCGTCCGCCGGCTTGGCGCCCGCCGCGGCTGGCGCCGGCGCCGGTTTGTCGGCGGCGTTGAAATACTCGATCTTGGCGGCCGCGCGCAGGCGTTGCAATTCGGCGTCGGCCACTTCCTTGGTCTTCTTATTGAACAGGAATTGTTCGATCTGGCTGGTGGCCGCCTCCAGCGTGACCGGCGCGTCCTTGACCTCGGCGATCGTGATCAGCAGGCTGCGCTCGCCTTCGCGGACGATGAACAACTGCCCTTTAGGCAGCGCCAGCAGCTTGGCCGTCATTTCCGGCGGCAGTTCGGCCGAATTGCGCGTCAACTGGGCGCGCGCATATTTCACCTGGTGGCCGTCGAGCCAGCCGGCCACGTCGTCCAGCGTCTTGGCAGCGTCCATGTGCGCCTTCAGGGCGTCATTGACGTCGGCCGTGGCGAGCACCAGCTGGCGCATGTCGAACTGCTTGCGCCGCGCGAAAAACTCCGGATGCTGCTGGAAATACTCGGTCACCTCGTTCTTGGTCGGGCGGGCGACGTTGCCGACGCGCTTTTGCATATAGGTCTGCGCCACGATCAGCGCCTTGGCGCGCTCGACCGACTGCACCACCTTGGGATCGCGATCGATCTTTTCCTTGACTGCCTCGTTCTGCAGCAACTGACGGTCGATCAAGGACTGCAGCAATTGTTTGCGGGCGGCCTCCTGTTGCGCAGGCTGCACGTTGGAACGCTGCATTTCCTCATTCAACTGCAGTACCGTGACCTCTTCGCCATTGACGCTGGCAAGCGCCTGGCCCGGCTTTTTTTCCTTTTGACCGCAGCCGACCAGCGCCGTGGCCGTCAGCACAATCAGCCCGCCGCACAACAGCCGCTTACCCGTGGTTTTGGAGGTGCTGTTCATCAAAGTCATGATATGAGAGTAGTTCAAAATAGTTCCTTAGAAAAACTTCAAAGCGGAGCATCGCGGTTTGTGACCGCCACGCCCGCCGCTGCCCGGCCGCCGTTCGACGGCGGCCGCAATTTGCCCGTGAGCCGGAGCGCCCACCACGCCTGAATAGCGAAATGCGCCCGCGTCCGCCACGAATGGTTTTGCCTAAAAATTCACACTATAGATTCTAAAGCAACTGTCGCGCTTCGTCATCAGCTAACTTGCGCTTCCACCTCAATGGGCGTTATCGCGCTTCAACACCACTTTTACGGTACGCAAAATGATCCAGATATCCAGCCACAGCGACCAGTTACGCAGGTAATCCAGATCGAAGTGGATGCGCGCCTCCATCTTGTCCAGCGTTTCCGTCTCGCCGCGCAAGCCATTCACCTGGGCCCAGCCGGTGATACCCGGCTTGGCCTTGTGGCGCAGCATGTAGCCCTTGATCAACTTGCGGTATTGCTCGTTGTGGGCGACGGCGTGCGGACGCGGTCCGACGATACTCATGCGCCCCTGCAGCACGTTGATAAATTGCGGCAGCTCATCGAGCGAACTACGCCGCAAAAAACTGCCGATCCTGGTGAGCCGCTGGTCATTCTTGGTGGCCTGCACCACCTTGGCGCCATCCTCGGCCACCGTCATCGAGCGGAATTTATAGACGATGATCTCCTCGCCATACAAACCATAGCGGCGCTGGCGGAAAATCACCGGCCCCGGCGAGGTGAGCTTCACTGCCAGCGCGATCACCAGCATCACCGGCAACAGCGCAATCTGTATCATCAAACCGATCACGATATCGCTGGCGCGCTTGATCAGGCTATTGAGCCCGGTAAACGGCGTCTCGCAGATCGCGATCACCGGCATGCCGCCCACATTGTCAAAGCGCGCCTGCATCAGATCAAACACGTAAATATCGGGCAAGAAATAGACCGACGCCGTGGTGTCCTGCAACTCATCGAGCAATTTGCGGATGCGCGGCTGGGCCGAAATAGGCTGGCTGATGAAAATCATCTTGGTGCCGTGCTCACGGACATAGCCGGCGATGTCCGCCATCCGCCCCAGCATGGGCTGCTGCATGTCCGGCGGCCAGCGATCCGGCTCGCGGTCGTCGAAGAAGCCGTCCATATGCATGAACAGATTGGGGTGGCCGCTGATCGTCTTCGCAAACTTCAACCCGACATCATTGGCGCCGATAATCACCACGGAACGCACTTCGCTGGCCCGGGTCGGGTCCAGCCCCAGCTTGCCGGCCGCCAGATGGCAGCCCAGCAGGATGAACGGCGTGGCGCAGAACCAGGTCAGCACGACGGTTTCGTCGACGTAGCGGGTCAAGCCGCTGACGACGCCGAGAAACACCAGCACCAGCACCGTCAGCATCCAGCCCACCAGCACGTCGCGCGAATAGGCCAGCTTGCGCCCGCTGCGCCAGGTCCGGTAAGGGTCGACATGCTGGTAGATGGCCGACGAGACAAAAAACGCCAGCACCATCAGCAACAGGGAATGACCACTAAAAGGCACGCCATACGCCATGGAAAACAAATACAGCGTGCCCATAATGATCAGCGGATCGAGGACGCGCTGAAAAAACGAAATCAAGGGAATATCATTAACAGTCATGGTGTGCTTTAAAACTGACCCGTCGCACCCAACGATGCGCCCGTGGACTTGTAGCTGCCAGTGCCCACGAGGAGACTACCGGTGCGGGTTTCTTTATACAGGCTGAGGCTGAACTGGATGTTTTCTTGCGGCTTATAGGTCCATCCCAGCGAGCTGCGCTTGCCCGAGTCGGAGGCGTCGCTCGACAGCGCAGCCGCGTTGTCCTGCCTGAAATCGCGGGTTTCCCGGCGCAGCTGGGCGTTGGCCGCCAACTTGGCCGTGGCCTGCCATGTTCCGTCCAGGCTGGCGCCGCGATTCAGGCTGTTGTTCACCAGGCTGCTTTCCACCGCCGAGTACTCACGCCACCCCGCCAGCGTGAACTTGAGCTTGCCCGTGGGGGTCCAGAAACCGGTGACCCGACCGTTTGCGCCGCTGCTGTCGCGCGAGACAAACTGCACGTGCTCGCGGCGCGCCCAGCCGGCCAGCACCTGCACTTGCGTCACGCCGCTGAGCACCCAATAGATGTTGGCTTTCAGCTCATCCTGCTGGTAGCCGTTATCCAGCGCCACACCGCCAAACACGAACTTGTTGGGATACTGCCCTTTGGAATGACGCGCCAGCACGCCGATACGGCTGCCGCTGGAGGCCAGGTAGTCGATGCCGGCGTCGGTGACGTCCTCGATCCGGTCGCTGAAGCGCTGGCTGCTGAGGTCGTAGTTGTATTTGTAGCGATTGAAGCCGGCATGCAATTGCCAACTCGCCATGAAACGCCAATTGCCGTCGGCGTAAACGCGGCGCGAGGTGCGCAGGTTGCGTTCGCTGCTGTGATAATCGGTAAACGGCGTCAACGTCTGGCCATACGAACCGCCGACATGCCCCGACAGATCACGCAACGCCGCCCATTGCCATTCCCCGGACAAATCCTTGCCGTTGTAGTTCAGCTGGTCGTAGTGGCTGAAACTGACCCGCGACATCTTGGCCTCCCCCCTCAGCATTTGCCGCCCGATGGGCCGCTCCAGGCTCAATCCGGCCTGCAACTGCGTCAGGGAGTCGGAGCGGCCGAGCGGCGCATCGACGCCATCGGGCAAACGCAAAAGATTGTCGTCATAACTATAGAACGCCGAGACAAACGGGTGTATGGTGTCACTGAGCGCGGCCTGCGCGCCGCCGCAAACTGTCGCGATCGCGATCGCCAACGCAGCATGCCGGGCGCTGAGCTTCGGCATGGGGGCAGAATGGGGAGTACCGGCAGAACCAAAAAAATTTCGCACAAGACTGAGCATTGGGTATCGTCTTTACAAGATATCAAGTAGTGATTTTTTCATATTACCAGTAAGTCCACTCGCCAGTTGCAATAATCCATGCACCCAGCAGACCGTTGGTCACGCCATGGGCGATCACCGCGCTCCACAGCGAGCCATTACGCATATACAGCCACGCATAAGCAGACCCGGCAACCATTCCAGCCAACCATTGGTTATGCTCGACGCCGAACAATACCATAGTCACAACAAATGCTCTCACACCAACGTGCGCGGGTGGCCGATCCAGAAAATCCGCCGACGCGATCCAGCGCATCAGCCAGGAGCGCCAGAACAACTCCTCCATCACAGGCACCACCAGCGCGGCGCCCGCCACGCGCACCGCCACCAACAACCAGTTTATCCGCTCTCCCTCATGCGGATCAAATCCCGCGGAGGCGCCGACCACCATCCAGCCGGCATCGAGGTTAATCCACAACACCAGCACCACCACCCCGGCGATCACCGAGAGCAGCAGCGCCGCCGGCCGCAAGTCCCAATGGGCCAATTCCGTATATTGCCGCCAGTAGAAGGCCAGGATAGCCGCCACGATGCCGATCTTCACCGCATACAACCAGCGCAGGTCCGCCATGCCTGCGCGCCCCAGCAGGTCGGCAATCACGATGAAGGCTATGTAGACGGCAAAGGGAAGAATGCGGGGCCAGCTTTCACGACTGAACACGGCCACCTCGGAAAATAGAAAATAGACCCGTGGCGGACCGCGCTTTTCCCACGCCACTCCGCCGATTCTGCCCGATTAATACCATTGCTCACCGTCCCCGACGTAGCGATAAAAAAGGCGGCCGCCCTGAGGCAGCCGAAACCGTGAATATACTACAACATCTTGAACCGGCGCTGTAGACAGATTTACAATCGAGTTACATTTTCAACCAGCTTTGGCGCGCTCTATCGCGTCCCAACGCTCCAACGCTTCCAGCAGTTCGGCGTCGATCTGCTCGACCCGGGCGTGGATACGCTTGGCTTCGGCGGCATTCTTCTTGTAGAAATTCGGATCGGACAGCTGCAGATTGAGCACGGACTGCTCATTCTCCAGCGCCGCTATGCGCTGCGGCAGCTCGTCGAGTTCGCGCTGCTCCTTGAAACTGAGTTTCTTTTGCTTGACGGGCGCCGCCACGGGCGCCGCCTCGGCCTTGACCGCCTTGACCGGCGCCGGCGTGGCGGGCAGGGTGGCGCGGACGCGCTCCCAGTCGCTGTAGCCGCCAACGAACTCGCGCCATTTACCCTGTCCTTCGGCGACGATGACCTGGGTCACGACGTTGTCGAGGAAGGTGCGGTCGTGGCTGACCAGGAACACCGTGCCGGTGTAGTCTTCCAGCAATTCTTCCAGCAGTTCCAGGGTATCGATGTCCAGGTCGTTGGTCGGTTCGTCCAGCACCAGGCAGTTGGCCGGCTTGGCAAACAGGCGCGCCAGCAGCAGGCGGTTACGCTCGCCGCCGGACAGCGATTTGACCGGCGAGCGGGCACGTTCAGGGGCGAACAGGAAGTCGCCCAGATAGCTCATCACGTGCTTGCGCTGGCCGTTGATCTCGACCCAGTCGCTGCCGGGCGCGATGGTTTCCATCAGATTGGCTTCTTCATTGAGCTGCGTGCGCATCTGGTCGAAGTACGCCACCTGCAGCTTGGTACCCAGCTTGGCGACGCCGCCGTCCGGCTCCAGCTCGCCCAGTATCATTTTCAGCAGCGTGGTCTTGCCGGCTCCGTTGGCGCCGATCAGGCCAACCTTATCGCCGCGCAAGATGGTGCCGGTGAAATCACTCACGATGACGCGCTCGCCAAAGCGCTTGCTGACATTTTCCAGCTCGGCGACGATCTTGCCCGAGCGTTCGCCCGCAGTCACTTCCAGCTTGACCTGCCCCTGCTGATCGCGGCGCACCGCGCGCTGCACGCGCAGCGCCTCCAGGCGGCGCACACGGCCTTCATCGCGCACCCGGCGCGCCTTGACGCCTTTGCGTATCCACACCTCTTCCTGCGCCAGGAATTTGTCGAACTTGGCGTTCTCCACCTCTTCGTTTTCCAGCTGCTCCGCCTTGCGGGTCTGGTAGGTGGTGAAGTTGCCCGGGTACGACAACAAGCGGCCACGGTCCAGCTCAATAATGCGGGTTGCAACATTGTCGAGGAAGGAACGATCGTGGGTGATAAACAAAACGCTGCCTTTGAAGTCGCGCAGCAAGCCCTCGAGCCACATGATGGAGCTGAAGTCGAGGTGGTTGGTCGGCTCATCCAGCAGCAACACGTCAGGCGCCGATACCAGCGCGCGGGCCAGCGCCACGCGCTTTTGCATGCCGCCGGAAAGCGTCTTCATCAACATGTCGCCGGTCAGGTTGAGGCGATCGAGCACCGTCTCCACCTTGTTGGGCAAGCTCCACGCGTCGGCGGCGTCCAGTTTCACCTGGATGTCGTGCATGCGCTCCATCACCGCGTCATCGTTGCCCTGGCCGAACTGGCCGGTCAGCGCGTCGTACTCCTTGAGCAGATCCTGCAAGTCGCCCATGCCCGAGGCGACGGCGTCGAACACCGTCATCTCCGGGTCGAATACCGGCTCCTGCTCGACGTAGGCAATCTTGATGCCCTGCTGCATGACCAGCAAACCATCGTCGAGCTTGAAACGGCCCGAGATGATTTTCAACAAAGACGATTTGCCGGTGCCGTTGCGGCCGATGAGTCCGACGCGCTCGCCCGTTTCCAGCGAGAATTCCGCATGGTCGAGCAACGCAACGTGGCCGAACGCCAATTGCGCAGAAGAAAGTGAGATGACTGCCATAGTGAGTGCTGAGCCGGCGATTTGCTTGCAAGCCAAATCAAAGCCGTGAGATGAATGAAGCCGATATTGTAACGGCTGTGGTGAATGGCGGCGCATTTTCTGCCCGCCGCGTGCTGGTGTCGCCAACAGGAATCGAACCTGTATCTGATTCTTAGGAGGAACCTGTTCTATCCGTTGAACTATGGCGACACGCTGAGAGCAGCGCAATTGTACAGGCTGACATCCTTTACGAACAGGGGCGCCTCACCTGCAGCGGGGGCGCCGGCCTGTTATCCGCGTTGGCGGCGACGCGCCAGGGCCAGCGCGGCCAACCCTGCCAGCAGCATTGCCGCCGTTGCCGGCTCCGGCACTGCAGCGATGCTATACACCTGAATCGCGCCATAGGTCACATTCGGACCTGCGTAGGGCGAACCATCCAGCAGGCTGGTGTAGAAATTAACACCGTTTTCGTCTATGTACGAATACATCAGCGACAGGCCGTGCGTCATGTCCTTCCCAACATATAAGTCGTTGCCGGCGCCGAAGGTCGGTCCGTAGTCGATATGATTGAAGGTCTGATAGGAACCCAGCGTATCCAACGAATACGTCTTCGGCGTTTGCTGATGCTTGGATCCATTCGTCAGATTGAACAGGAAACCGGTGCGGTCCGACTGGTTCGCCGTAATATTGAACGAGCCTTTGGTCGACCAGCTTTGCGGGTCATACCCACCCACCAGCCAGGTCTGTCCGTGTTCGTTGGTGGCTTCCATCACCGCGAACGTCCGGCCCTTCCCGTCGACCGCTGCATGGAACTCTACCGACGTGTCGCCGGCGGCCTTGGTATAAATATTGGTCAGCTTAATCTGCCCTTCACCTAACCAGGAACCCAGTTGGGCCTGGTCGGCGGCGCTGAGCAAGGAAGTGGCAGCGAAGGCGGGAGCCCCGCATCCGAACGATACCAGCGCCAGCAGAGCGCAGACGCTGCGATTGATGTATTTCCCCATGATTTCCTCGGCAGATATGAAAATTAAAATCTTGTGCTATGTGGTTATTAAATATAGCACAATTCATCGCCCGGCTTTATTTTTGGTGCCTTTTTATTTATTTTGTGCATTCCTTAATACAGCATGGCATTAATCACGCGGCGCGAGCAACGGCAGAATCTGCTTTGCGGCCAGCGCGTGCGCCAGCTTGTTCCAATGGCCGTCCAGCGGCTCGAAATCGAAGCGCTCATGCCGCTGCTGCCAGTACTGGGTGAACGTCGGCTGCAGGTCGACCAGCGGGAAGCCACCGTCGCGCACGCGCTGAACGATCCACTCGCGGTCGCCGGGCTGCCAGCTGATGCTGCGCGCGCTGTCTTTGTAAATGCGTTCGCGGTCGGCATCGATCAGGAAAATAACCTTGCTGCCTTGTTGCGCCGACAGTAGCCGCAGCTGATCAAAATAGTAGTCCAGCATCTGACCGCGCTGCGCGCTGAGCGCGGCGGCATCCGGCGCGGCATCCGGCGCCCGGTGCCGCAACGACGCCAGCTTGGCGCTGAACCAGGTCGGGAACTTAAGGTTGGTGAACGCATAGCGTATCAGCGCCGAGCGAAACACCAAGGTCTTGGCCCTGGATTCCTGATAGCCGCTGTGCTCGATGCCGACCACGCCGTCGTGGATGACAAAGCCACTGTGGCCACGCGCAGGCGCGTCGAGCAACGTAATAACGTCATAGGCCTCGACAAATAAGATGAAATTTTTCGGATGAAATTTTGGCCCCAGTTCGCGCATCAACTGCACCGAATCCGCCAGGCCGTTGCCTGACGCCGCCGCCGCATACACGCCGCCGCCCAGCGCCCGGTCCAACTGCCCCTGCACCGTATCCGGGTAGTCCAGCATCAGGCTTTCGATATAGCTGTCACCCAGCACCATCGCTGTGGCGCCGTCGCGCATGTCCGCTGAGTTGTTGTAGCCGTCATGATTAATCTGGCCGCGACGCGTATTGTCCAGGGCCCAGCCGACCGAATACGTGTAGCGCTGGTCTGGCACAAAACGGAAATTAGGTGAGCTCGCGCTGGTCGGCTGTTTGCGCAAGCCGGTGTTGACCGGCGCCAGCTGCAACGCCGCTTCCAGCACGGCCAGCACGAAGGCAATACCCAGAAAAAGATAAAATGAAGTTCGCATGCGGCAGTCTAGAAATTGAAGTATAAGAATTCAGAAGCGCCACGCGTCTCGCCGATCGCCAGCAATGCCAGGCACAACATTAAAGACCCGCCGAGCAAAAAAGCCCCAAGGCGCGCGCCAAGTTTGGCTTCGCGCTCGCGCAGCAGGCCGCGTCCCAGCATCTGATAGGCATTCGGCAGGCAGAACGCCACCAGCGCGCAAACGGCCAGCCAGCCGACACACGCCCTCACATCCATGATGCGATTGACGCCCAGTGTCGGCACGCCGGCCGACGCCAGGTAAGTGCCGCCCCACATGGCCCGCAGCACCTCCAGCGCGATGTCGATCGAGTTCGCGCGGAAGAACACCCAGCCCAGCACCACGGCCATAAAGGTCGCCACCGCGCCGGCCAGCTTCAGGCCGGGCCACTGGCGCTCCCCCAGCAGGTGGCGCAACGCGTGGTTGATCACCAGATACAGGCCATGCAGCCCGCCCCAGGCCAAAAAGGTCCAATTCGCTCCGTGCCATAGCCCGCCAAGCAACATGGTGATCATCAGGTTGACGTAGCGCTGCGCGCCGCCGCGGCGGTTGCCGCCCAACGGAATGTACAAATAGTCGCGCAGGAAGGTCGACAGGGTGATATGCCAGCGGCGCCAGAACTCGATGATCGAGAGCGAGCGGTAAGGCGAATTAAAATTGATCGGCAAGATGATGCCAAACATATAGGACAGACCATAGGCCATGTCGGAGTAGGCCGAGAAATCGAAATACAGCTGGAAGGTGTAGGCCAGCGCGCCGGCCCAGGCTTCCAGTTGGGTGAGGTGGGCGTAGTGCAGGTCAAACACCGGCGCCACATAGCGCGCCACGCCGTCGGCGAGTATCACCTTCTTAAACAGGCCCACGGTAAAGAACAACATACCGACCGCCAGCCGCCCCTGCGAGAAGCGATGCGATTCCGGCTGGTCGAACTGCGGCATCATGTCCTTGTGATGCAGGATAGGGCCGGCGATCAAATGCGGGAAATAGGTCACGAACAAACCGTAGTTTTCCGGCCGGGACTCGCGCACCTTGCCCTGCCGGCTATCGACCAGATAAGCGATCTGCGTGAAGGTGAAGAACGAAATGCCGATCGGCAACGCGATCGGCGCCACTTCATTGGGCACACCGGTCAAGGCCGCGAGGTTATTGAGAAAGAAGTTGAAATACTTGAAGAAAAACAGCACGCCCAGATTCAGTACCACACCGACGATCAAGCTAGTTCTGGCCGCGCGGTCCTGTCCGTGCTCGACATGGCGCGAAATCTGGCGGCCCAGTGTAAAGTTGCCTATCACGGACAGCGCCAGCAGCGGCAGGTAGCGCACGTCCCAGTAGCAGTAGAAAGCCACCGACGCAGCCATCAGGAACACCGTTGACGCACGCAACGAGTATTTCGATAACTGGAAGTAGCCTAGCAAGGCCAGCGGCAGGAAGACGAGGAAAAAAGGAAAGGAATTAAACAGCACGTCTGGGCTACTCTTAAATAGGAATCGGCGCCGCAGTCAACAGCCGGGCGATCGCATGAAATTTGCAGTATAGTAAACTGAAATTTACAAGACGACAACACTGTTGCCCACTCCCTGCCCGCTCCGCCTTTGCCGCCCCTTGGTCAGAGCGGCACCACCGCCGTCACCTCGATCTCCACCCGGGCCCGGTCCTCGACCAGCCCGGCCACCTGCACCGCCGTCATGGCCGGAAAATGCAGGCCGATGATCTCGCGGTAGGCCGCGCCGACCTCCTTGTAGGCGCCGACGTATTCCTTTTTATCCAGCACGTACCAGGTCATGCGCACGATGTGCTCGGGCCGCGCGCCGGCCTCGGCCAGCACCTCGACCGCGTTCTGCAGCGCCTGGCGCACCTGGCCGGCGAAGTCGTCGGTGTGGAACACGCCCTGCCCGTCCCACCCTATCATGCCGCTGACGCACACCGTGCGTCCGCTGGCGGCCACGCCGTTCGAATAGCCACGCGGCCGCACCCAGCCCGGCGGTTGAAGAAATTCCATCATTGTTCCTTAGTGTTAGCCGCGCGCAGCAGTTCGCGCGCGATGATCAGTTGCTGTACTTCGGTGGCGCCCTCGTAGATGCGCAGCGCGCGGATCTCGCGGTACAGCCGCTCGACCGGCTGCTCGCTGACCACGCCCAGGCCGCCGAACATCTGCAGCGCGGCGTCGATCACCTGCTGCGCCGTTTCGGTGGCGGTCAGCTTGGCCATCGCCGCCTCCTTGGTCACATTGCGGCCCTGGTCGCGCTGCCAGGCGGCGCGGTAGGTCAGCAGCGCGGCGGCGTCGATGCCGGTCGCCATCTGCGCCAGCTTGGCCTGCGTCAGCTGGAAGTCCGACAGCACCTGGCCGAACATCTTGCGCTGCATGGCGTGCGCCAGCGCCTCGTCCAGCGCGCGCCGCGCGAAGCCCAGCGCGGCCGCCGCCACCGAGGTGCGGAACACGTCCAGCGTGGACATCGCCACCTTGAAGCCCTGCCCCGCCGCGCCGATGCGCTGCGCGGCCGGCACGCGGCAATCGCGCAACGCCAGCCGCGCCAGCGGATGCGGGGCGATCACCTGGATGCGCTCGGCGATCTCGAAGCCCGGCGTATCGGCATCGACGATGAAGGCGCTGATGCCGCGCGCCCCCGGCTGCTCGCCGGTGCGGGCGAACACCACGTAGAAATCGGCGATGCCGCCGTTGGAAATCCAGGTCTTCTCGCCGTTGAGCACATAGTGATCGCCATCCTGCACCGCCGCGCACTGCATGGCGGCGACGTCGGAGCCGGCCTGCGGCTCGGACAGCGCGAAGGCGGCGATCGCCTCGCCGCGCGCAACGCGCGGCAGATACGCCTCGCGCTGGGCCGGCGTGCCGTGCAGGCTGATGGCGCCCGAACCCAGTCCCTGCATGGCGAAGGCGAAATCGGCCAGGCCGTTGTGGCGCGCCAGCGTTTCGCGGATCAGGCAGATGGCGCGGGTATCGATGCCCGCCCCCGCCGCGCCGCCGATCGCATGCCGCAGCCAGCCGGCGTCGCCCAGCTGGCGCACCAGCCGGCGGCAGGCGGCATCGACGTCGGCCTCGTGATGCTGGGCGATCTGCTGCGCGGCCCAGGCATCGAGCTCGCGCTCCAGCAGCGCGTGGCGCGGCTCGAAGAACGGCCATTCCAGATAGGTTTTATCGCTCATCAGTCGCCTTCGAATTCAGGTTTTTGCTTGGCCACGAAGGCATGGTAGGCGCGGTGGAAATCGTTGGTCGCCATGCAGATCGCCTGCGCCTGCGCTTCCGCCTCGATGGCTTCGTCGACGCCCATATTCCACTCCTGCTGCAGCATCTTCTTGGTCATGCCGTGGGCGAAGGTCGGGCCGTCGGCCAGGCCTTGCGCGAAGGCGCGCGCCGCCGCCAGCAGCGCTTCCGGTTCCTGCAGGCTGTTGAAGAAGCCCCAGCGCTCGGCCTCCGCGCCGGACATCGACCGTCCGGTGTACAGCAGCTCGGCCGCCCGGCCCTGGCCGATCACGCGCGGCAGCAAGGCGCAGGCGCCCATGTCGCAGCCGGCCAGGCCGACCCGCGTGAACAGGAAGGCGGTCTTGCTGCGCGCCGTGCCGAGGCGGATGTCCGAAGCCAGCGCCAGGATCGCGCCGGCGCCGGCGCAGATGCCGTCGACCGCCGCCACGATGGGCTGCGGGCAGGCGCGGATGGCTTTCACCAGGTCGCCCGTCATGCGCGTGAACGCCAGCAGGCCGGGCATATCCAGTTTGGTCAGCGGGCCGATGATGTCGTGCACGTCGCCGCCGGAGCAGAAGTTGTCGCCGGCGCCGGTGATGACCACGGCCTTGACGTCGTCGGCATAGGCCAGCGCGCGGAACAGGTCACGCAGCTCGGCGTAGGAATCGAAGGTCAGCGGATTTTTGCGCTCGGGGCGATTCAAGGTCAGCGTGGCGACGCCGCCACTGACTTCAAACAGAAAATGATTGGCCTGGTAGTCGGCCAGCGCGGCGCGGTTGCCGGGCAGTTGCTGGGCTTCGCCGGGAAGATATCGCATGGTGTGGTTCCTTATTTTTCGTCCGAGGCGTTGAGGTGCCGCTTCATCTGCGACAGCAGGTCGATCAGCTGGCTCTTGTCGGCGCCGGACATGTCCTGCAACAGTTCGGCGATCCAGCCTTCGTGTTCGGCCGCCATGGTGGCGAAGGCCTTGCGGCCGGCCGCCGTCAGCTTGACGCTGTAGGCGCGGCCGTCCTTCGGATCCGGCACGCGCACCACCAGCTTCTCCTGCTCCAGCTGGTCGGTGATGCCGGTGATGTTACCGCCGGTGACCATCATGCGCTTGGACAGCTCGCCCATGCGCAGGCCTTGCGGATAGCGTTCCAGCTGCGCCATCAGGTCGAAGCGCGGCAAGGTGATGCCGAAGCTGGCGCGCAGCCGGCTGCGGATCTCGTTCTCGATCCTGACGGTGCAGGACAGCATGCGCAGCCACAGCTTGAGCGACTGGTGATGGTCCTGCGTCAGGCGGCTGGCCAGGTCCAGCACCGGCGCGTCCTCATCATCGACCGGGTTTGGTTCGTTATCGTTATCTGAAAATGGTGGCATAGTTTCCTCGAACTTCACATGACTTCGCCGCCGGCGACGGCGACGGATTGTCCATTCATGGCGCCCGCTTCGGGCAGGCAAAGCCAGGCCACGGCGCTGGCCACTTCCTCGCTCTGCACCAGCCGCTTCTGCGGATTGCCGGCGGCCAGTTCGGCGCGCGCCTCGTCCTCGCTGCGGCCGGTCCTGGCGACGATGTTGGCGACCGCCTCGCGCACGATATCGGTTTCGGTGTAGCCGGGGCACACGGCGTTGACCGTCACGCCCTTGGTCGCCACCTCCAGCGCCAGCGCGCGCGTCAGGCCGATCACGCCGTGCTTGGCGGCGACGTAGGCAGACACGTAACGATATCCGACCAGCCCCGCCGTCGAGGCAACGTTGACGATGCGGCCCCACTTCGCTTCCAGCATGCCGGGCAGCGCGGCCTGGGCGCAGTGGAAGGTGCCGGTCAGGTTCACGTCCAGCATGCGCTGCCAGAGCGCGGCGTCGGTCTTGCCGAACGGCGCGGGCGCTGCCTGGCCGGCGTTGTTGACCAGGATATCGATGCGGCCGAAGCATGCGGCGGCGGCAAAGCCGCTGCGCACCGATTCCTCATCGGTCACGTCCAGCACCTGCATGGCGACCGCGCCGCCCAGCGGCTGGGCGATGGCGCTCATGGACTCGACGGCGGCCAGCAACGCCTGCGCATCGCGGCCCGCCAGCGTGACGCGCGCGCCCCGCAGCAGCAAGGCCTGCGCGCAGGCGGCGCCGATGCCGCGCGCGCCGCCCGTCACCAGCGCGTGCTTGCCGGACAGCGGCAGGCCGCCCATGCCTGCACCGCCGGCCGAGGCGGAACCCGGCGCCAGATAGGCGTCGCGCGCCGCGGTCTTGTTTATCTCGCTCATACGCTCACCCTTCCAGCAATTTGGCCGCGACCTGCTGCGGCGTCAGGCCGGTGTTGGCCGCCGCCAGCTGGCGTTCGCGTTCGAGATTGCGTTCCAGTTGCTGCTTGGCCGGCACATACTGCTTGGGCCAGGCGATGGCGGAATAGCCGATCTTCGCCGCTTCCGCCAGCGTCCACGCCGGATTGGCCAGGTGCGGGCGGCCGACGGCGCACAAGTCGGCGCGGCCGGCGGCGATGATGCCGTTGGCATGATCGGCCTCGAAGATCGAGCCGACCGCGATCGCGCCTATGCCCGCCTCGTTGCGGATGCGGTCCGCGAACGGCGTCTGGAACATCCGGCCGTAGACCGGCTTTTCCAGCTTGCTGACCTGGCCCGACGAGCAGTCGATCATGTCGGCGCCGGCGGCCTTGAACAGGCGGGCGATATGCACCGCGTCGTCCGGCGTGATGCCGCCTTCGACCCAGTCGTGCGCGGAGATGCGCACGCTCATCGGCTTGTGCTGCGGCCAGGCGGCGCGCATCGCGGCGAACACGCGCAGCGGATAGCGGCAGCGGTTTTCCAGGCTGCCGCCGTATTCGTCGCCGCGCTCGTTGGTCAACGGTGAGATGAAGGACGACAGCAGGTAGCCGTGCGCGCAGTGCAGTTCCAGCCAGTCGAAGCCCGCAGCGTCGGCCGCCTGCGTGGCGCGCACGAAATCGGCTTCGATGCGGTCCATGTCGGCCAGCGTCATGGCGCGCGCGGTTTGCGATATGCCGGCCAGGTATTGCTGCGGCGAGGCGGAGACCAGCGGCCAGTTGTCCTGGCTGCCCGGCAGCGGCTGATCGATACCGTCCCACATGGCACGGGTCGAGCCCTTGGCGCCGGCGTGGCCCAGCTGCAGCGCGATCTTCGCGTCGCTGTGCTGATGGACGAAATCGACGATGCGCTTCCAGGCCTGCGTATGCTCCGGCGCGTACATGCCGGGACAGGCCGGCGTAATGCGCGCGTCGGCCGATACGCAGGTCATTTCGGCGAACACCATCGCCGCGCCACCAAGCGCGCGCGCGCCGAGGTGGGCCAGGTGATAGTCGCCGACGACGCCGTCCACCGCGCTGTATTGCGCCATCGGCGAGACGACGATGCGGTTTTTCAAGACGACGTCGCGCACCTTGAACGGCGTGAACATCGGCGGCGCGGCCTTGGCCGGCACCAGGCCGGCCTGTTCGCCGGCGCGGGCGGCGAACCAGCGCTCATAGTCCGCCACGTAGGCCGCATCGCGCAGGCGCAAGTTTTCGTGCGACAGGCGCTGGCTGCGGGTCAGCATCGAATAGGCAAACTGCGGCGCTTCCATCGCCGTGTAGCGGTCGACGTTCTCGAACCACTCCATCGAATTGCGCGCCGCGCTTTGCAGCTTGATGACCTCCACCGCGCGCGCCGATTGATACGCCGCCAGCGCGGCGGCCGCGTCGGCATGCTGGCCGAAGCAGCGCGCCAGTTCGATCGCGTCCTCCAGCGCCAGCTTGGTGCCGGAGCCGATCGAGTAATGCGCCGAATGCGCCGCGTCGCCCATCAGCACCACCGGTACATCGCCGTTCCAGTGCACCCACTGGCCGCAGACGATGCGCGGGAACTTGATCCACATGCCGGAGCCGCGCAGGTGCGTCGAATTGGACATCAACCCGTGCCCGTCCAGCTGCTCCGCGAACAGCTGCTCGCAATACGCGATCGACTGCTCCGCGCTCATGTCCTCCAGCCCCGCCGCGCGCCACACCGATTCCGGCGTCTCGACGATGAAGGTCGAGGTGTCGCCGTCGTACTGGTAGATGTGGGCCTGGAACCAGCCGTGCTCCGTCTGTTTGAAGGCGAAGGTGAATGCGTCGAACTTCTTGCGCGTGCCCAGCCACACGAAGCGGCACTGGCGCGCTTCGATCTGCGGCTGGTAGCTGTCGGCGTAACGGGTGCGGGTGCGGCTGTTCAGGCCATCGGAGGCGATCACCAGCTGCGCGTTGTAGCGGGCGGCGATCTCCTGGTCGTCCATCACGTCGGTCTCGAACACCAACGACACGCCCAGCTCTTCGCAGCGCTGCTGCAGGATGTTGAGCAGGCGCTTGCGGCCGATGCCGCAGAAGCCGTGGCCGCCGGACGTGACCTTCTCGCCCTTGAAGAAGACGTCGATATCGTCCCAGTGGTTGAACGATTGCAGGATCGCGCGCGCGGTCGCCTCGTCGGAGTTCATCAGGTTGCCCAGCGTCTGGTCGGAAAACACCACGCCCCAGCCGAAGGTATCGTAGGGACGGTTGCGCTCCACCACCGTGATCCGGCGGGACGGGTCCTGCTTCTTCATCAACAGGCTGAAATACAGGCCGGCGGGGCCGCCGCCTATGCAAACAATATTCATGCGATTCTCTTTATTCGGTACGTAGCTTGAAGCGCTGCAGTTTTCCGGTTTCGGTGCGCGGCAGCGCGGTCAGGTAGCGGATCGCGCGCGGATACTTGTACGGCGCGATCTGTCCCTTGACGAACTCCTGCAACTGCGCCGTCAACTCCGGCGACGCCTCGTGGCCCGGCTTGAGCACCACGTGGGCCTCGACGATCTGCCCGCGCTCCTCGTCGGCCCGGCCGATCACGCCGCATTCGGCCACGGCGGGATGGCGCAGCAGCGCGTCCTCCACTTCCGGCCCGGCGATGTTGTAGCCGGCCGAGATGATCATGTCGTCGGTGCGCGAGCGGTAGTAGAAATAGCCGTCGGCGTCCATTTCGTAGGCGTCGCCGGTCAGGTTCCAGCCATTGAGCACGTAGTCGCGCTGGCGCTCGTCGGCCAGGTAGCGGCAGCCGGTCGGGCCTTTCACCGCCAGCCGGCCAATCACGCCCGGCCCGACCGGATTGCCGTCGTAGTCGAGGATGCAGGCCTGGTAGCCCGGCACCGGCTTGCCGGTGGCCCCGGGCCGTATCTGGTCGCCCGCCGCCGAGATGAAAATGTGCAGCAGTTCGGTGGCGCCTATGCCGTCTATCATCGCCAGCCCGGTGGCCTGGCGCCAGCTCTCGCGCGTGGCCAGCGGCAGCGCCTCGCCGGCGGAGACGGTCTTGAGCAGGCTGCCGATGTCGTACTTGTCGGCCAGCGGCGCCATCTGCCGGTAGAAGGTGGGCGCCGTGAAGCACACCGTGGCCCGGTATTGTTCGATCGCCTTGAGCAGGGTTTCCGGCGTCAGCTTTTCCAGCAGCACGGCGGTCGCGCCGACCCGCAGCGGGAACAGCAGCAAGCCGCCCAGGCCGAAGGTAAAGGCCAGCGGTGGCGTGCCGATGAAAACGTCGCTGCGCTGCGAAGCCAGCACCGAGCGCGGGAAGCAATCGCAGATCGCCATCACGTCGCGATGGAAATGCATGGTGCCCTTGGGGATGCCGGTGGTGCCGGAGGTGAAGCTGATCAGGCAGACGTCGTCGGCCGCCGTATCCACCGCATCGAAGCTGGCCGGCTGCTGCGCCATCAATGCCTCCAGCGAACCGGCCGCGCCGGCGTCGACGGCGCCGAACCACAGCGTCTTCGCCCGCACGGCGGCGGGCAAGTCCACCGCCTCCATTTCGGCGCGCAGGCCGTCCGCGCACAGCACGGCGTTGATCTCGGCCTTGCCGGCGATCGTCCCCAGCTCGCGCGCGCGCAGCAGCGGCATGGTCGGCACCGCGATGCAGCCGGCCTTCAGCACCGCCAGCACGCAGGCCGCCATCATCGGGTTGTTCGCGCCGCGCAGCAGCACGCGGTTGCCCGCCTCCAGTCCCAGCGGGCCGCGCAGCACGTGGGCGATGCGGTCGATCTGTTCCAGCAGCTGCGCGTAGGTCCAGCTGAGCTGCTCGCCGCGCACCGCGACGCGTTCGGCGGCGCCGCCGGCCAGCGCGCCGTCGAACAGCTCCGCCACGCAATTGAGGCGCGGCGGATATTGAAGCTCGGGCAGGTCGAAGCGCAACTCGGGCCACTGCTCCGGCGGCGGCAAGTGCTCGCGCGCGTAGCGGTCGGTATGCGCGCTGTCGCCGTTGGCAACGGAAGCGCTGGCAGAACTGGCTGTCGGTCTGGTCATGGTCGCCCTGAAGTTGAAGGTCGTTCGGTATCCGCTGCTCACCCAGCAGATACTTTAAACCTAAACTATCTCAACATCAAGTGCTATCGCTCAGGTGGAGACGCCCTGCCGCACCAGGCCGGATTGGTGGATCACGGCGCGCACCACATCGGCCAGCACCGCTTGCACCGCCTCGTTGGACAGGCTGCCCGGATCGAAGCTTTTCAGCGCGACGGCCGCGCCGTCCAGCCCCAGCGTGACGCAACCGGCGTGCAGGCGGTCGATGCGGGCCTGCGCCTCCGGCTGCTGGGCCTTGGCCAGCAAGACCTCCAGATCGCCGCTGGCGGCGGTCAGCTGGTTCTGGAAACCGCTCAGATAAACCAAAAGTCGCTCGGCGTTGATGCCCAGCCGGCGCATGGTGGTGGCGGGATCTTCGGCCTGGTGCTCGTAGCCGCTGACCGCCTGGTCGAGGAAATTCACCAGATGCACCCGCACCTGCTCGGCCTGGAATGGTTTGACGATATAGCCGGCCGCGCCGGAATTGGTGGCTTCCTGCACGGTATCCTTGTCGTTGGCCGACGTCACCAGCACGAAGGGCATGGTGTTGATTTCCGCATGCCCCTTCACGCGCTGGAGCAGCTCCATGCCGGACAGGCGCGGCATGCGCAGATCGCAGAAGCAGATCGCAGGACGCAAGCCGGCTTCCAGCTGCTGCCAGGCGTCGGCGCCGTCTTCCGCTTCGACGATATCGAACTTGCCGCAGCTGTCGATCAGGTGCATCAACACCATGCGCGAGACGACATCGTCGTCGACTACCAGAACTTTCATGAGACTCCCTGTGCCCTTGACAACTACTTTTGTGTGACCTCAGTACGGCACTTTCCAACGATATTACATGAAAAACCGGGCTTGTACGTCCTGGACAGATAAGGATTTATACGAATTGCCGCAGCTTACAAAGTGCTAGCCGCGCCGGCCCGCAGCAGCAACGCGCGCAGCTGGGGCATGGCTTCGACGATGCGCGGCCAGTTGCCGTGATCCGCATCGAGCTCCAGTTCCCCGCACAGCGCCTGCAGTTCCTGCTCCTCCAGATAACCTGCGCTGCCCTTCATGCCGTGCAGCAGGCGGCTGGCGACATCGGCGTCGGCCTGCTCGACGGCGCGCTCCAGCTCCGCCAGCCGCAGCGGCGCATCCTGGTGGAAGGCGCTGCGCAAGCGCAGCTTCAGATCGCTGCCGCCGCTGTGTTGCGCCAGCCGGGCCGGCTCCTCGGCGGCCGGCGCCACGCCGAACAGCGAGTCCAGCTCCGGCGTGCCCAGCGCCGGGTTGTGGCGCGGCTCCATGCGCGGCAGCTGGAAGCCCCGCTGCAGCTGGCGTTCGATCGCGCGGCTAAGCTGGAAGTGCAGCTTGTCCTCGTCGATCGGCTTGGTCAGGAAATCGTCCATGCCGGCGGCCAGGTAGCGGCTGCGGTCTTCCTCGCTGGCGTTGGCGGTCAGCGCGATGATCATCAGCTCCTGGTCGCGCACCGGCGCCGCCTCGCTGCCGCCCGACCGTATCATGCGGGTGGCGCTGGCGCCGTCCATTTCCGGCATGCGGCCGTCCATCAGGATCAGGTCATACCGCGTCAGCGAGCAGGCCTTGACCGCCAGCGCGCCGTTGGCCGCGATGTCGACCTTGTGGCCCAGGTCCTCCAGCATCATACGGATGATGATCTGGTTGGTCGGGAAGTCTTCCGCGCACAGCACCTTGAGCTGGTGGCTGTGCGGCTCGCGCGGCACGTGCGGCACCATCGGCGGCGGCACGCCGTTCGCCAGCGGCAGCTCGAACGAGAAGGTGCTGCCCTCGCCCGGCGTGCTGACGGCGTTGATGCCACCACCCATCAGCTCGACCAGCTGGCGGCAGATCGCCAGTCCCAGGCCGGTGCCGCCGTAGCGGCGCGTGGTGGAGGCGTCGGCCTGTTCGAACTGCTGGAACAGGCGCGGTATCGCCTCCGCCTCGATGCCGATGCCGGTGTCGGTGACGCTGAAGCGGATGCGGTTGAGCGCTCCCTTGAAACCGGCGCGGGCCCGTTCGTCGTCCTCCTGCGGCACGCGTTCGACCCGCATCCGCACCGAACCATGCTCGGTGAACTTGAAGGCGTTGCCGACCAGGTTGACCAGCACCTGGCGCAGCCGGGTCGGATCGCCGACCACGAACTGCGGCAGGCCCTCGCCGAACTCCAGGCTGAATTGCACGCTGTGCGCGGCGGCCTGCTCCTCGAACAGGCTGACCACGTTCTCCACCGCCGACGACAGCGAGAAGTCGATATTCTCGATGGTCAGCTTGCCGGCCTCGATCTTCGAGAAATCCAGCAGGTCGTTGATGATCGACAGCAGCGACTGCGCGCTGGCCTGGCCGCGCAGGATCTGCTCGCGCGTGCTGACCGCCAGCCGGCTGTCGCGCAGCGCGAAGCCCAGCATGCCGATCACGCCGGCCAGCGGGGTGCGCATCTCGTGGCTCATATTGGCCAGGAATTCGGATTTCTGACGGGTGGCGTCTTCCGCCTTCTGCTTGGCCAGGCGCAGGCGTTCGTCGTTCTCCTGCAAGGCGCGGTTGGCCAGCGCCAGCTCCTCGGTGTGCAGCCGCACCTGGCGCTCCTGCTGCAGCAACTGGGCCTGGGTCTGGCGCAGGGTTTGCAGCGTTTCTTCCAGCTGCTGGTAGGCGCGGGCGTTTTCCAGGCCGGCGGCGGCATGCGAGGCCAGCGTTTGCAGCATGTCCATGTGCACCTGCTGGTAGCGGTGCTTTTCGACGCTCTGTACGCACAGCAGGCCGACCACCTTGTCGTTGGCCACCAGCGGCGCATACATCATCGATTGCGCCACGGCGGCCGGCAGGCCGTCTTCGCGCAGGCAGGGCACCAGCGTGTCCAGGCCCGATTCGTCCATGTAGTTGCGGAACTCGGCCTCGAAGTCGTTGATGAACACCGGCTTGCGCTGCCTCAGGCACCACACGGCCAGCTGGTTGGGCTGCTCCAGGTTGCGCTGGTAGGGTAAGGTGCGCACGCCGGCGTCGATGGCGAACGGGAAGTCGATCACGCCCTGCTCCTCGCGCACGAAGCCGATGCCGAAGATCTGCGCATCCATCAGGTGATGCACGTGGCGGTACAGCGTGCGCATCGAGGTCTCCATGTCCAGCGTGGCGCTCATCTCGCGACCCAGTTCACTCAGCACCGAGATGTTGCGGTGCGCCTGCTCGACGTTCTCCTTCTGCCGCTCGACTTCCTCTTTTTGCCGCTCGGTGTCGACGCGGCGCTGCTCGGCCTCGGCGCGCTGGGCTTCCGCCTCCAGCCGGCGCTGTTCCAGTTCCTGTTTCTGCTGTTGCAACAGCAGGTTCTTCTGCTCGACTTCCGCCGTGCGCGAGCCGACCAGTTCCTCCAGCCGCTGCTGCTGGTGGTGCAGGCTGCGCACGCGCGCGGCGTAGGCGGCGTAGGCCGCGCCCAGCAGGGCCAGGCCGAGCAGGCTGCGGAACCACCAGGTTTTCCAGAACGGCGGCAGGATGGTGATCTCCAGCGTGGCGGCGTTGTCGTTCCAGATGCCGTCCTTGTTGGCGGCCTTGACGCGGAAGGTGTAGCGGCCCGGATCGAGATTGGTGTAGGTGGCGAAGCGCTTGGTGGAATCGGTGACCACCCAGTCCTCGTCGAAGCCCTGCAGCTGGTAGGCGAAGCGGTTGCGCTGCGGCGCCGCGTAGTGCAGCGCCGCGAACTCCAGCGAGAACACGGAGTCGCTCTCGAGCAGCGTCAACGCATTGGTGTATTCGATCGCCACCTTCAGCACGTCGGGATGCTCGCCCTGTCCCGGCTTGAGCGACTTGTTGAAGATCTGGAAATCGGTGATGGCGACGGTCGGCGCCACGCTGTTCTCGCGCACCTCCTGCGGGACGAACGCGGTGATGCCGTTAAAGCCGCCGAAGTACAGCGTGCCGTCCGGCGTGCGCAGCGCGGCGCCGTCGAAATAGGCGCCTTCGATGGTGCCGTCGGCGCCGCTGTAGTTGCGCACCAGTCCGGTGCCGGTGTTCAGGCGCGACAGGCCGCTGTTGGTGCTCAGCCAGAGGTTGCCGGCGTCGTCGGGCAGGATCGAGGCGATGGCGTCGTCGGCGATGCCGTCCTTGCGCAGGTAGCGGCGAAAGCGGATGCCGCCGTCGGCCGCCACTTCCATCTTGTTCAGGCCCGCCGCCGTGCCGACCCAGATGGTGCCGCGGCCGTCCTCGTACAGGTAGTGCACCTCGTCGTGACTGAGGCTGAACGGGTCGGCCGGGTCGCGCCGGAAGTGGCGGAACTTGCCGGTCTTGCGGTCCAGCAGATCGAGGCCGTTGAAGGTGCCGATCCACAGCTGGCCCTTGCGGTCCTCCAGGATGGGGCGCACCACGTTGTCGGACAGGCTGCTGATGTCGGACGGATCATGGCGGAAGGTGCGCACCTCCATGGTCTGCGGGTCGAGCCGGTGCAGGCCGCCGCGCGAGGCGATCCACAGGATGCCACTGCGGTCGCCGACGATGTTGCGGATGGTGTCGCTGGCAGGGTCGCCGCGCACGAAGGACAGCGCCTTGATCGCGCCGCTCTCCACGTTCAGGTGATTGACGCCGGCCCGGCCGCCGATCCACATATTGCCGTTCTTCTCGCGCCACAGCGCGGTGACCTGGTCGTCGCTCAAGCTGTTGGCACGTTGCGGATCGTGGCGCCACACCTTGCCCTCGCCGCTGACCGGATCGTACAGATTCAGGCCGCCGCTGCTGCCCAGCCACAGCTGGCCGCGCGCCTCGGCGACGATGGCGCGCACCTTGTTGTCCGACAGCGTGTTGGGGATGTCGGCCTGGCGCACGATGCGGGCGAAGCCGCCGCTGCCCAGGTCCACCCGGCTGGCGCCGTCGTTCCAGGTGCCGACCCAGAAGGTGCCGACGCGGTCGCGGAACAGCGCCGAGATCTGGTTGTCCGCCACGCTGTGGCTGTCGCTGAACTGGTGCATATACTGCACCAGCCGGTTCTCCGACGGCAGCCAGCGCAGCAGGCCGTCGGCCTGGGTGCCGACCCAGACGTTGGTTTCGGCGTCGACGTACAGCGTGGTGATGCTCATGCCCGGCTTCATGCCTTCGCGCGGGCCGAGGCGGCGGCGCTGCGGCTCCTTGCCCAGCAGGCGCCATTGTTCCAGGCCGCCCAGGGTGCCCACCCACAGCGTCTGCGCGCTGTCCACCTGCAGCGCCAGCACCGCGTTGAATTTGCTGTCGCCGCTGGCGTCGATGGTGAAGTGCTGGAAGCGCGACTCGCCCGGCGCCAGCATATCGAGGCCGGTGGCGGTGGCCACCCACAGGCGGCCGGCGGCGTCGCGCGCCAGCGCGTTGACCTGGTCGTTGGCCAGGCTGCCGGCATCTGCCGGGTCGTGGTGCCAGCTGGTGAAGCGCTTGCTGGCCGGGTCGAAGTGATGCAGGCCGTCGGCGCTGGCCAGCCACAGGCCGCCCTGGCCGTCGTCGGCGATGGCGCGCACGTGGCGGTTGCCGTTGCCGCGCTGCGGCGATTCGTGCGGCAGGAAGTGGGTGAAGCTCTTGGTGGCGGCGTCGTAGCGATCCAGGCCGCCGTCGGTGCCCACCCACAGCTGGCCGCTGCGGTCCAGGTGCAGCACGCGCACCCAGTTGTCGGCCAGGCTGCGCGGATCGGAGACGGCGCTCTTGTAGGTGATGGTGCGGTAGCCGTCGAAGCGGGTCAGGCCGGCCTGGGTGCCGAGCCAGACGAAGCCCTGCTTGTCCTGGGCGATGGCCAGCACCGACTCCTGCGCCAGCCCGTGCTCGACGCTGAGCTGCTCGAAACGCAGCGTGCGCGGCGGCGCCCCCGCCCATGCAGCGGCTGCGCCCAGGCCCCACAACAGCAGGACGGGCAGCAGCAAACGGCTACAAAGGCGTAGAAAAAACAACAAGGAAAGCCCCGTTTTCAGGATTCGAAGAAGGCCAGCACATCGTCCTTGCGCGCTTGCGTGTCGCGCTGTCCGAGGCGGATCAACTCGCAAGTATATGTCGATTCGAACAACAGGTACGACGCGAGTGCGGCGCCGCGTGTTTCGGTCGCCCCGATCCCCGACAGCATGGTGCGTATCGGCGCCGGCAAACTGGCGATATGGCGGCTGGCGATATCGTCGAGCCGCTCGGACGGCGCGATCACCAGCAGCTGCACCGGCTTGAGCGGCGTCTTCTCCAGCAGTTCCGGTGGCAGCATGGACAGGGTCTTGTTGATGCGCTCCAGCCGTTCGATGTCGACCGCCAGGCTATCGAGGAAGATCGACGACATGGCGTGGCCGGCGATCTGCGCCAGGCTGGGATAGCGCGCCGCGCTCTTCTCGGCGGCGCTGCGGGCCGGTTCGGTCAGGCGTCCGGCGCCGACCACCAGCACCTTGCTGGCGCCCAGGTGGATGGCCGGCGAGATCGGCGCCAGCTGGCGCATCGAACCGTCGCCGCAGTATTCACGGTGGCCGCCCATGTACAGCGGCGTGGCCGGGAAGATGAACGGGATCGCCGACGACGCCAGCAAATGCTCGACGCCGATCTGGTCCTGCAGAGCCACGCGCTGCATGCGTATCCAAGGCGCGATGTCGGCGGCGGTCTGGTAAAAGGTCAGGTGGTTGCCGGCGGTGTAGGACGAAGCGGTGACGGCCAGCGCGTGCAGCAGCCCTTCGGACAGCACCGCGTCCAGCCGCGGCAGGTCCAGCATGCGGTGCAGCAGGCCGACCAGCGGGGTATTGTCCAGCAGCGAGGCGGGCGGCGCGGCGCGCCATTTGCGCAGCAGCCAGCCGAACGACAGCAGCGACAGCCAGCGCGCGCCGGAGCGGATCACGCCCAGCGAATCGGCGCGGTAGACCTGTTCGACCTCGATGTTCTGCCAGACGTCGAGCAGCTTCTGCACGCCCTCGCCGAAGTTATCGGCGCGGCAGGCCAGCGCGGTGGCGTTGATGGCGCCGGCCGAGGTGCCGCAGATGATGTCGAACGGATTGCGCGCAGGCGGCCAGCCCGCTTCCCACAGTATCTCCGAAATCGCCTGCAGCACGCCCACCTGGTAGGCGGCGCGGGCGCCGCCGCCCGTCAGGATCAACCCTGTTTTCTTTTGAATTCCCATACGACAAGATTAGCAGGGTCTGCCTGGTTTGGGGAGGCGTTTGGAGCCATTAATCCCCTAATACGACACCTTCGCGACGGGGATCGGCGCCGCCGAACCACTCCTCCTTGCCGTTGACGGTGCGGAGCTGGATGCCCTGCAAGCCGGAGTTGAGCTCGAACTCGCGCACCTGGTGGCCGCGCGCCTTGAGCTGCTCGATAACGGCCGGGCTGACCCGCCCCGCTTCCAGTTCGGTCGGGCCGTTGCGGCTGCCGAAGTTGGGCAGGCTGATGGCCTGCTGCACGTCGAGCTTCCAGTCCAGCGTGCCGACCAGCACCTTGGCCACGTAGTTGATGATGGTCGAGCCGCCCGGCGAGCCGGTGGCCAGCACCAGCTTGTGCGTGCCCTTGTCGAACACCAGCGTCGGCGACATGGCGCTGCGCGGGCGTTTGCCGGCCTGCACGCGGTTGGCGATCGGGCCGTTTTCGTCCTGCGAATCGAAGGAGAAGTCGGTCAGCTGGTTGTTCAGCATGAAGCCGTCGACCATCTGCCGCGCGCCGAACGCGTCTTCCACCGAAGTGGTCATCGACAGGCCGCCGCCGAAGGCGTCCACCGCCACCAGGTGCGATGTGGATGGCTTGTCGATGGCGGTGTCGGCGCCCCACGCGACCTGCATGGTGGCCGGCACGCCGTAGTTGGCGCGGCCCATGGACTTCTCGCCGATCAGCGAGGCGCGCTGCTTCAGGTAGCCCTTGTCCAGCAGCGCGGCCACGCCCTTGCCGGGCAGCGGCACGAAGTCGGTGTCGGCGGCGTAGCGGTTGCGGTCCGCGTAGGCCAGGCGGCCCGCTTCGGTGAACAGGTGGATGCCCTCGGCCGTCAGCGCGCCGTTGACTGGCTTGTACGGGCTGATGTCCTTCACCTCCAGGATGCCCAGCATCTGCGCGATGGCGATGCCGCCGGACGAAGGCGGCGGCGCGCCGCACACGGTCCATGCCTTGTAGTCGCTGCAGACCGGCGTGCGCTCCTTGGCCTGGTAGCCGGCGATGTCGGCGGCGGTCAGCTTGCCGGGATTGGTCGGATGCGCGGCCACCTTGGCGGCGATGTCGCGGGCGATGCGGCCCTGGTAGAAGGCGTTGGCGCCGCCGTCGGCGATCTCGCGCAGCGTGCGCGCCAGTTCGGGGTTTTTCAGCAGGTAGCCGACCGGACGCGGTTTGCCATCCTCGCCGAAGAAGTAGGCCTTGGCGACAGGGTCGCGCGCCAGATAGCGGTCATACGAAAGCAGCGCGTTCAGGCGCGGGCTGACATTGAAGCCGTCTTCGGCCAGCTTGATGGCCGGCGCGAACAGCGCTTTCCACGCCAGCTTGCCGTGCTCCTTGTGGGCCAGCTCCAGCATGCGCAGCACGCCGGGCGCGCCGACCGAGCGGCCGCCGATCACGCCGACCTCGCGCGAGACGGCCTTGCCGTCCTTGTCCTGGAACAGGTGTTCGTCCGCCGCTGCGGGCGCGGTTTCGCGGCCGTCGTAGGATTGCACGCGCTTGCCGTCGGAGTACAGCAGGAAGGAACCGCCGCCGATGCCGGACGATTGCGGCTCGACCAGGGTCAGCACCAGCTGGGTGGCGATGGCGGCGTCGATCGCGCTGCCGCCCTGCTTGAGCATCTGGTAACCGGCCTGGGTGGCCAGCGGATTGGCCGCCGCCACCATGAATTTTTGCGCGGACTTACCGGCTTTTTCGGCGTAGCCGGTGGCGATTTCGGGCGCGACTTCGGCGCCGGCGCGTTGTGCGTAGGCTGGCGCGTGCAGCGCGGCCAGCAGCGGAAGGGACAGCGCAAAACTCAGCGCCAATGGCTTCAAACGGAACATGGACTCTCCAAAATAAGAGGCGCGCGGCCAAGGCCGCGCGCCCGATCACTCTGGCATCCTACACGAAATCGAGTAAACCGTTTACTTCGGCTGCATGCGGATGGCGCCGTCCAGACGGATGGTTTCGCCGTTCAGCATGGTGTTCTCGATAATGGCCTTGGCCAGGTGGGCATACTCGTCCGCGCGGCCGAGGCGCGGCGGGAACGGCACCATATTGCCCAGCGCGGTGCGCACTTCTTCCGGCATGCCCATCAACATCGGCGTTTCGAAGATGCCGGGGGCGATGGTCATCACGCGGATGGCGCTGCGCGACAGGTCGCGCGCCATCGGCAGCGTCAGGCCGGCGACGGCGGCCTTGGAGGCGGCGTATGCGGCCTGGCCGATCTGGCCGTCGAAGGCTGCGACCGAGGCGGTGTTGATGATCACGCCGCGTTCACCGCTGTCGGTGGCGGCGGTCTTGCCCATCGCGTCGGCGGCCAGGCGGGCCATGTTGAAGGTGCCGACCAGGTTGATGTTGACGGTGCGCTGGAACACGTCCAGCGGGTGCGGGCCGTCCTTGCCGACGGTCTTGATGGCGGGCGCCACGCCGGCGCAGTTGATCAGGCCGCGCAAGGTGCCCAGCGCGACGGCGGCGTCGACCACGGCCTTGCCGTCGGCTTCCGAGGTGACGTCGCACTTGACGAAGACGGCCTTGAGTTCGGCGGCCAGCGCCTCGCCCGGTTCCACCTGCACGTCGGCCAGCACAACCTTGCCGCCCTGTTCGGTGATCATGCGCGCGGTAGCCGCGCCCAGGCCCGAAGCGCCGCCGGTGACGATGAATACATTGTTCTGAATTTGCATGTCTGTCCCTATCTCGTTTTTGTTTGACGTTTACGTAAACGTCACATCGCAATTGTAGCGAATTTTTCATCGTTGGATACGGAAAAAGCACAAGATCGCGCTTTCCCCGGCGTGCTACCGTTTATCGGCATCTACCAGGGGGAATTATGAAAAACACAAGCAATGCCCTGGACGCCAGGGTCAGCCTCAACTTTTCCGTCGCCAAGGTTGTCGCGATCTTCACCGTTCTCCTCGGCCATTGGTTTTCGCCGTCGATCTTGTGGATACCGGTCACGATAGGCCTGTTTATCTTCGCCTGCTCCTCCGGATACTTTACTGCGCGCATATACGGACCTCGGCTCGACATCCGCCGGTTTTGGCTCAGGAAGCTGGAACGGCTGGGCCTGCGCTACTGGGTCATCCTGGGTTTCCTTGCGGTGGTGGTCATGGTTCGCGACGGCACGCTACTTCATCCTCACACCCTGGTGCATCTGTTCGGATTGTCCGGGGTGTTGAACTGGATGGGCATCCACAATCGCAGCGGGCTGGGCGCCGGCCTGTGGTTCTTCACGCTGTTGCTGGTGTTCTACCTGGTCTACCCCATGCTTGCCAGGCTCTGCCAGTCGAAACAAGGCGCCTTGGCGGTCGCAGCGGGCGCAACCATCATTGCCGTTTATCTCGAAGACCAGTCCCGCATCGGCCATGAGCTTTGGCTGACATCGCTTGGGTTTGTCCTCGGGGTGGCGTATGGCGCGCACAAACCGCGACTGCGCGCCTGGCAGGCGGCCGCGGTCGCGGCACTCGCGTGCATCGCGTTGCTGGTGGCGAACCGCGCCGGCTACCATGGCGCCAATACCGCGCTGATCGCCATGACCAGCATCGGCTGCGCCGTTTGGCTGGCAAGCGCCGTCACCTTCCGCTGGCACGGATTTTCGCGGCTCGCAAGACTTGAGGATTATCTCCTCGAAATCTTCTTGATACACACTTACCTGTTTATGCACCCTACCCACAACACCCTGCTGGACCTGCTCATCTCGACCATGGTCATCGTTGCCATGGCCATTGGCCTCAACCAGGTCGGAAATTGGGTGTCGTCAAAAGTCCTGCCGCGTCATGCGATCGCGAGGGCTTAGCGCCGTAGAACTGGATTTATATTCCTGGCCGAATCTCTTTACTCAAAGACCGGACGGAAAAAACTACGTTCGTAGCTGATGATGCAACGTGTTTCTTCCGCATATTTGATTGCAGCCAGGCATTCCGGGTCCTGAAGTGACCTCGTTCTGTACTCTTCGTACGATGCCAGGGATGGAAACGTGAACATCGCAAGCGCCACGTTATTGCTACCTTCTGACGGCAGAAAATATCCGTGATGTTGACCACCAAATTTTTCGACTAGCGGGATCCAAATCTTTCCGTACCGCTCGAATTCATTGAGTTTATAGGGGTCGATGATATAGCGAAGATAGCAGGTAACCATAAAATTCTCTTTTGGGAAATAGGAGTTTAAGGCAGCGTGAGCAGCTGCACTGTATTTGAGGTTAGCACCAGCAAGGTATGCGCATCAATGTACTTCACATCGAAGATATCGTAACTGGTGGTCTGGCCAACTGCAGACGCCAACGTGGTAACGCTGCCGCCAGGCGTGACCTTCAGCACGGCATTATCAGCGATGCTACCAAGATAGATATTGCCAGCCGGGTCGCGCGCGATACCACCGCGCCCACTCTTCGATACCGCGTCCCCTGCCTGGAGTGTGCGGACGCCACCGTCCAGGCCAACGGTGCGTATCGCGCCGTCGTGGATATACAGCGTGCCTTGGGCATCCAGTGCGATCCCGCCAGGCGCAGTAAAGCGCGCGGTAGCCGCATCGCCATCGACTGACGGGCCGACTGCGCAAATAGTGTCGCCGTCATGTTCGCCGATCGGATCGCAATGGCCGGCGATGGTCGTCACTTTGCCAGTTGGATCGACCTTGCGAACAGTCCGATTGTCGGTGACATACAAGGTGCCGTCGCTGGTGGCAAAGATGTCGCGTATCGCCCGGAACCTGGCCACGGCGGCCGTCCCATCGACGTTGCCGAATCCGGCACTCCCCACCAGGAGGGTGCTGCTGCCGTCGGTCGCAAATTTGTGGATAGTAGTACCCGACGCACCGTATAGATTGCCGGCACCGTCGAAAGTGAGTGGGCCGATGTCGGCGGTGAACTTGGCAAACTGGCTCACTACGCCGCTGGCCGTCAATTTGATGATCGTGCCACGCCCCAGGTCGGACACATACATATTGCCGCTGCTATCACGCGCGATGCCGCCTGCGTGCAACAAGGGATTGTCGCTGGTTGGTCCCAGCAATGTCGTCAGGGTCTGGTTTGGTGCCGGTGCCGGCGCCACTGCTTGCGGTGGCGTCGATGAACCAGAGCCGCCGCCGCAGCTGACAAGCGTTAACGCCAGCGACGAGGCGATCAGGATATTTCGCATAAGTCCTCTTAAAAAAGGGAGATGAATTTCGTGGCGGCTCAACGGCTGATGACCGCCACGAGTTGATTCGCACGTTTAGTTGATTGGGCATCTGTTGCCGGGAGATGCAGCCTGAACGACAGGACTTTCGGCTGCATATTGTCAGCGGTAAGGTTCAATTCGTAAAACACCGGTTGCCCATCGCTGGCGGTGGACGCGTAGCGGACTTGAACAAACTTCTGGACTCTGAACGGGGTATTTTTATGCACGGGAACTTCCAACTTGACGCTTTTCCCGTCAGGCAGCGTTGCCACCGGATGTATCGTCGAAAAACCGCCAAGGCTAACGTCTACACGCCTCAAGGCTTGTTCGGTCGCCCCGGAATTTTGCGTAGTCTCTGGCGCGAACATCGCCGCCGCATCTTTAAACCGCTGATGCTGTAGCGCATCCACGAACTTGTCAGCGACCGTGACCGGGCTGACGTCGCCATGGGCGGCGGCATGGGAAGCGGCCGTTGCGCAGACCAGCAGTGCGCCAAGACTGATGATGTTGAACTTCATGTGCGATATGCCCGTATTCTTTGATGAGCACGCAGCATACTTTATCGCATGGCGTAAAAGTTACTCACATTCTCACCTCAGGCAAGATTCCCCGTCGCCCCGCCAGCTAGCATTGCAGCCAGACGCCATTGCGGTTACAGACTTTTCCGGAAGGTGAGATTGCCGTGCCGGGACCGGCGTTGTTGATGCGCGCGCCGCTGGCGTCGTTGCAGCCGGTGGGGCCGCAGTTGTTCAGCGCCTTCGGCGCGTTGGGCGGGTCGAGCAAGGTCTGCAGCGACGGCGATGGCGGCGCGGCCGGCATCGCCACCTGCGGTGCCTGCTTGACAACCGGCATGCGCTGGATGATCTGCGCGACGGGGCGACGCGGCATCGGCTTGCGCGCCGGCGCGGTGCGGCAGGGTTCGACGGCCAGCCGCAGGCCGTCGGCACTCAGCGTACAGACCGGCAATTTGGCGTATTCACGTAGCTCGGGGCTGGCGGAGGCGGCGGTCTTGGCAGCGCCCGGCACCGGCGCCTGGGCGGCGGCCAGCGCGCCGGGCAGCGCCAGCATCAGGCACAAGGCGGCACGCGGCGTCATGGCGGCGCCACCACGGTGGCCGTCATGGCCCGCCACGGCAGCAGGCAGGCGGAGATGTTGGGATAGTAGCCGCGCGGATTGTCGCAGTAGTACAAGCGCCGCGACGACACCCCGGCATCGGGCGGCGGCAGGTACAGCGGCGCATCGGCGTAGTAGCCGGGCGGATAGTAGTAGCCGTTGTAGTAGGGACCGTAGTAGCCGTAGCGCGGCCAGTACAGCGGCGCACCGATAAAGATGCCGCCCCGGACATAGCCGTGACCGTGGCCGTGATGATAGCCGTGGCCAGCGCCCCCGCCACCATGCGAGTGACCATGGCCGTGGCCGCCTCCCTGCGCCCAGGCATTGGGACTGATCAGCACTCCCAGCAGGAAGGCCAGCGTCAGCGCCGGTTTCAACATATTCATGGCATCACCTCGCGAAGTGCTACACCTTCATTATTAGCAGGTGTAGCACCGGAGGGAAGCGTTTGAAACAATTGGTAACGCTTACTTGCCTGGCGGTGGCGCAGCTGGCGGCGGCTGGTCGGCTGGCGCACCCTGGCCCGGTGGCGGGCCTTCGGTCATCGGCGCTCCGACCGGTGGCGGCGGTGCGTCGGCCGGCTTCATCATGCCCGCGCCCGGCGCCATCATCATGACCGGCGCCGGCGCGCTGAGCGCCGTGACCGGAGCCGGCACCGACACCGCCAGCCAGCCCGAGGCCGGCAGCAGCGGCACCAGCAGCAAGGCCACGATGTTGATGATCTTGATCAGCGGGTTGACCGCCGGACCAGCCGTGTCCTTGTACGGATCGCCCACGGTGTCGCCGGTGACGGCCGCCTTGTGCGCGTCCGAACCCTTGCCGCCGAAGTGGCCGTCCTCGATGTATTTCTTGGCGTTGTCCCAGGCGCCGCCGCCGGTGGTCATCGAGATCGCCACGAACAGGCCGGTGACGATGGTCCCCATCAGCATGCCGCCCAGCGCGGCCGCTCCCAGCAGCATGCCGACCACGATCGGCACCACCACCGGCAACAACGACGGAATGATCATTTCCTTGATCGCCGACGCGGTCAGCATGTCGACCGCCTTGTCGTACTCCGGCTTGGCCGTGCCCTCCATGATGCCCTTGATGTCGCGGAACTGGCGGCGCACTTCCACCACCACGGCGCCGGCGGCGCGGCCCACGGCCTCCATCGCCATCGCGCCGAACAGGTACGGGATCAGGCCGCCGATGATCAGGCCGACGATCACCATCGGGTTCGACAGGTCGAAGGTGATGCTCTTGCCGGTCGATTCCAGCGCGTGCGTGTAGTCGGCGAACAGCACTAGCGCGGCCAGGCCGGCCGAGCCGATCGCATAGCCCTTGGTGACGGCCTTGGTGGTGTTGCCCACCGCGTCCAGCGGATCGGTGATCGCGCGCACCGATTCCGGCATGCCCGACATCTCGGCGATGCCGCCGGCGTTATCGGTGATCGGACCGTAGGCGTCCAGCGCCACGACGATGCCGGCCATCGACAGCATCGCGGTCGCGGCGATCGCCACGCCGTACAACTGGCCCAGCTGATACGAGACCAGGATCGCCGCGCACACCGCCAACACCGGATAAGCGGTGGACTTCATCGACACGCCCAGGCCGGCGATGATGTTGGTGCCGTGGCCGGTGGTCGAGGCTTCGGCGATGTGCTTGACCGGCGCGAAATCGGTGCCGGTGTAGTACTCGGTGATGTAGACCATCAGCCCGGTCAGCACGATGCCGACCACGGTGCAGCCCATCATCCTCATACGCATGGCCTCGTCCGGCCAGACCTGCCAGGTCACCACGGCGAAGCCGATCAGCGACAGGCCGGCCGCCCACCACAGGCCGGTGTACAGCGCCGACATGATCTTCTTGCCAGGCTTGGCCTTGACCATCGAGCAGCCGACGATGGAGGCGATGATGGACACCGCGCCCAGCAGCAGCGGATAGACGATGGCGGAAGTCGGCGCCGAGGTAATCAGCAAGGCGCCCAGCAGCATGGTGGCGATCAGCGTCACCACATAGGTTTCGAACAGGTCGGCCGCCATGCCGGCGCAATCGCCGACGTTGTCGCCGACGTTATCGGCGATCACCGCCGGGTTGCGCGGATCGTCCTCGGGGATGCCCGCCTCCACCTTGCCCACCAAATCCGCGCCGACGTCCGCGCCCTTGGTGAAGATACCGCCGCCCAGACGGGCGAAGATCGAAATCAGCGACGCGCCGAAGGCCAGGCCGATCAGCGGCTTGATCACATCGTGCGGATTGAGCGGCGGATTCGGCGCGCCCGGCGTTATCGCCGTCAGGAACATATAGAACAGCACCACGCCCAGCAGGCCCAGGCCGACCACCAGCATGCCGGTGATGGCGCCGCCCTTGAAGGCGACGTCGAGCGCCTCGTTCATGCCCTTGGTGGCCGCCTGCGCCGTGCGTACATTGGCGCGCACCGAGACGTTCATGCCGATGAAGCCGCAGGCGCCGGACAGCACCGCGCCGATCAGGAAGCCGACGGCGGTCTTCATGTCGAGCAAGGCAGCAATGAGGATGAGCAGCACCACGCCGACGATCGCGATGGTGCGGTACTGGCGCGCCAGATATGCGGCGGCGCCCTCCTGGATGGCCAGTGCGATTTCCTGCATGCGGGCGTTGCCCGCGTCCTGACGCAAAATCCAGCTTCGTGACCATAAACCGTAAATCACGGCGATTACGCCGCACGCAACTGCAAACCAAAGACTAGCTGCCATAGTGTCCCCTTATTTTTATTGATCGAGCCTACAAACCCACACTTCAGAAAACCAACGCCCGCCGGGTAGGCAAGCGCAGCAAACTAAACCTGCGAACTGCAACACTTCATAAAACGGGATGGCATCCAGCCGATTTCGGGCGCAAAAAAAGCGGACACTCGGTCCGCTCTACTTTAACGCTTATTCCGCGAGCGCGGCAAACGCGCTGTCGCGAATTTGCTCTACCGGACCGACGCCGACGATGCGGCGATACTTCGGCGCACCTGGTTGACCGGTTTGTGCCCAGGTGTTGTAGTAACCCAGCAGCACTTCGGTCTGGTTGTGATAGACGTCCAGGCGCTTCTTGACGGTCTCTGCCTTGTCGTCGTCGCGCTGCACCAGCGCTTCGCCGGTGACATCGTCCTTGCCTTCGACTTTAGGCGGATTGAATTTGACGTGGTAAACACGGCCCGAACCCGGATGGCAACGGCGGCCGTCCATGCGTTCGATGATCGATTCGTCCGGCACGGCGATTTCCAGCACGTAGTCCACCGCCACGCCGCTGTCCTTCATCGCATCGGCTTGCGCCACGGTGCGCGGGAAGCCGTCGAACAGGTAGCCATTGGCGCAATCCGGCTCGGCCAGACGGTCCTTGACCAGGCCGATGATGATGTCATCCGATACCAAACCGCCAGCATCCATTACCTTCTTGGCTGCCATGCCCATTTCCGTGCCCGCCTTGATCGCGGCGCGCAGCATGTCGCCGGTGGAGATTTGCGGGATGTTATATTTTTCTTTGATGAAATTAGCCTGGGTGCCCTTGCCGGCCCCTGGTGCTCCTAAAAGAATAAGACGCATGAAAAATTCCTAAAACAGATATGGATGGGTTAGTTGGTATCGGATCGTACGAAACTTACCACAAAACTTAGTCTCAACGCCAATTTGTGACGGCTTGAACCGTTCTTAGCAGGCAAAACCGGGGTACGGAGAGATATTCCGTATGAATATCGCACCGTTGTCTTCGTTATATCAGTCGTAACTGACTACTGGCTGACGCGCCGTTTGACAAAAATCAATAGAACTGCCGGACGCGCACCAGGTCTTCCGGCGTGTCCACCCCGGCCGCAGGGGCCGAGTCGGTCACATGGACCGCGATGGAATAGCCGTGCCACAGCACGCGCAACTGCTCCAGTGCTTCGATCGATTCCAGCGGCGACACCTCCAGCGCCGGGTAGGCCTGCAGGAAGTCGTTGCGGTAGGCGTACAGTCCGATGTGACGGAGCGGTACGTAACCATCCGGCAGCGTTGATTTAGACTGCGCAAACGCGTCGCGGTTCCAGGGTATGGTCGCGCGCGAGAAATACAGGGCCCGGCCGGCCTTGTCCAGCACCACCTTGACCACGTTGGGGTTGAAGGCGTCGGCGGCGTCGTGCAGCGGGTGGGCGCAGGTGGACATCGGCACGTCGGCGTTGATGCGCGCGGCGGCCGCCTGCAGCAGCGCCGGGTCGATCAGCGGCTCGTCGCCTTGCAGGTTGACGACCACGGCGTCGGCCGGCAGGCTCAGCGCGCGCGCCACTTCGGCGATGCGGTCGGTGCCGGATGGATGGTCGGCGCGGGTCATGCACACTTCCACGCCGTGCAGCTCGCAGGCGGCGCGGATGTCTTCATGATCGGTGGCGACGATGATGCGGCTGGCGCCGGCCAGCTGCGCGCGCTCGGCCACCCGGACCACCATGGGCTTGCCGCCCAGGTCGGCCAGCGGCTTGTTCGGCAGCCGGGTCGAGGCCAGGCGGGCCGGAATGATGACGATGAAGGACACTGCTTATTCCGCCTTGTCCTGCAGGGTGCGCGCTTCGTCGGCCCACATGATGGGGATGCCGTCGCGGATCGGATAAGCCAGGCGGTCGCCCTTGCATATCATTTCCTGGGCTTTTTTATCGTACTCCAGGGGGCCTTTGCAGACCGGGCATACCAGGATATCAAGCAATCGAGCGTCCACGACATTTCTCCACAATTTGTTCGGCCAGCGCGCCGTCGAGGTGCGCCGTCACCGGGACCACCCATAGTCGCGGGTCGTCTCTGAGTTCTTCAATTTGCGCACATTTTACTGCATCCTTCTCGGTCATCAAGATCAGGTCTGCATCGAGCGCGGCAAACGGGCGGTCCTGGAAGTCGTGATGGTCGGGCAAAGGCAGCTCGGTGATGCGCAGGCCGGCGGCCTTCAGCATGCCGAAGAAGCGCGCCGGATTGCCGATGCCGGCGGCGGCGGCCACGCGCAGGCCGGCGCCGGTGCTGCCGCCGTTGCTAACCTCGGCCAGCTCGGCGAAGCTGCGGCGCTGGCTGCGGTCGCGCAGCTGCTCGGCATGGGCGCCGGTCAGCGTCATCTGGATCGGCATGGCGGCGGCGCCGACCGATGCGGCCAGTTGCGGGCTCAACTGCGGGGTGTTGATGACGGTGAAGTCGCGCCGGCGCGAGACCGGCTCGCGCAGCGGGCCGGCCGGCAGCAGCCAGCCGTTGCCGGCGCCGCGGCCGTCGAACAGGATGATTTCCACGTCGCGCTGCAAGGCGTAGTGCTGCAAGCCGTCGTCGGTCAGCAGGATGTTCACGCCGGGATGGGCGGCCAGCAGCGCGCGGCCGGTGGCGGCACGGTCGCGGCCGACCATCACCGGGCAGCCGGTGCGCTGCTTGATCAGCAGCGGCTCGTCGCCGACCTCGGCCGGCGTGGACGCGGCGCTCACCTCGCGCGCGGCGCTGCCGTCGCTGCCGTGGCCGCGCGAGATCACGCCGGGCGTCATGCCGGCCGCCTGCAGGGCCTGCACCAGCCAGATCGTCAGCGGCGTCTTGCCGGTGCCACCGATGTAGATATTCCCCACCACCACCACCGGCACCGGCAGCCGCGAGGACTTCAGCACGCCGGCGCGGAACAGCGCCGCCCGCAGGCCGCTGAGCGCGCGGAACAGCAGCGACACCGGCCACAAGGCGCAAGCCAACGGCCCGCGCCGCAGCCAGTTACGCGTCAGCGTCGTTTCGAGCGCTGACGATTGGGAGGGAGATTTATTTGGCAATTCAGAGCCTCAGCCAACCGCCGTCATTCCCGCGAAAGCGGGAATCCATGCTGAACATCCGGATTCGGCGTTCTATGGATTCCCGCCTGCGCGGGAATGACGGCGGTCACATATTATTTTGCACCGTTGGTCTGCGCGGCAAAGGTCAGCTTTTCGTAGCCTGCGATGCGCGCCGCTTCCATCACGTTGATGACCATCTGGTGCATCGCGAACTGGTCGGCGTTGACGATCACCACCGGCGACTTGCCGCCCGCCCCGCCTTTGTCGGCGGCGCTCTTCATGGCCTGCGCGAAGCCGGCCACGTCGTGGAACGACACCGGATCGCCGTTGATGGTGTAGTTGCCCTTGGCGTCCACCGTCACGTTCAGCTCGAACGGCTTGTCGGTAGCCTTCTGCGCGTCGGCGGTCGGCAGCGTGATCTGCAGTTCGGTGAACTTGCTGTAGGTGGTGCTCACCATCAGGAAGATCAGGATCACCAGCAGCACGTCGATGAACGGGATCAGGTTGATCTCGGGGTCCTCGCGGTGCCGGCCTTTGCGGAAATTCATGCGGTGTCCTTACTTGCGCTTGCTGTGCACGACATCGACAAACTTCACCGCCTGCTGTTCCATCTCGATGACGAAGCTGTCCACCAGCGCGCGGAAGTGACGGTAGAAGACCAGCGTCGGCATCGCGATCGCCAGGCCGAAGCCGGTGTTATACAAGGCCACCGAAATCCCGTGCGCCAGTTGCGCAGGGTTGGAGCCGGTCGCATTCTGCGCGCCGAAAATCTCGATCATGCCGACCACCGTGCCGAACAGACCCATCAGCGGCGCCAGGGTCGCGATGGTACCCAGCGTCGTCAGGAAACGTTCCAGCGTGTGTGCCACGCCGCTGCCGGCCTCCTCGATCGATTCCTTCATCACGTCGCGCGGCGCATCGATGTTGCGCAGCGCGGCCGACAGCACCACGCCCAGCGGCGAACTTTTCTCCAGCTTGTCGATGACATCCGGCGTGATGCTGCCGTTGCGGTAGACCTGCACCACTTCATCCAGCAACTTTTTCGGCAGGATCTTGCTACGACGCAGATAGAGCAAGCGTTCGATGATCAGCGCCGTCGCGACGATCGATGCGACCAGCAACAACCAGATAGGCCAACCGGCAGCTTGTAATATGGCGAGCAAAAGGAACTCCTGTCTAGATAAATACCTGAAGGCGCAATGTATCTTGTTGGGCCGTCCTCGGCAAGTGGTGCTTGGCAGCCGGACCATCCCCGCCAACGAGGTCATCGTACAACAAAAATAGTTCTACACATTTTCTGTGGACAATTATGTGTGCAATGCCCCTCAAGGCCACTCAAGCCATTGATTTTAAACAGGATAATTTCAAAGCTCAAAAATAACGCAGCAAATGACTACGGGCCCGCTTTTTGCTCCGCAAAAGTTATGCCCAGTTATGCCCATATTCTGTTGATAAGATTGTGAGCAAGGCACGCCATGACTGCCCAAGTCATTGATTTCAATCAAACTTATCCCCTTGCGTAAAAATATGGCATGTGGCCATATCCACGCCATATGCGTTGCCTTTCCACCAATTTCAGCCACCAAAAGTGGCCAACAGCTGAAGCCGGCCTAGTTCTGCACACATAATGTGGATAAGATTGTTAGCAAGGATCCCGACTGTATACAAAGTCATTGATTTATAAGGGTATTTTTACCATGCGTAAAAAAAGCGCAGGGAAAAACCGCCAAAAACGCCGGACTGCGGCGCCGATTTGACTGTGGACTTCTGCACACATAATGTGGATAAGATTGTGAGCAACGCCTTCCACATAGTGAAAGACCGTTGATTTATAAGGGAATTTTTTCCGTGAGTAAAAATAGTGCAGTCTATGTTTTTCGACCGCTTTTCATAGCTGAAACCGGGTTTTCCACCGGCCCGATCGCCTCCGCGACCGATAATGCCTGCCTATCGCCAGGAAGCGGACACTTCTGCACATTTTGTGTGGATAAGATTGTTAGCAAGGCTGCACAGTGTAGGCGAAGCCTTTGATTTATATCGTTTTTATTGCCCTGCGCAAAAATGAAGCAAGCGATTTTTTATCCCCAGCCCGGCCGGCGACCGGGGCTGAGGTTGGCATCACCCTCATTCACAGCCATTCGTCGCCTGGGGGCAAGTCGGGAGTTTTGCACATCTTCTGTGGATAAAAGTGTGTGTAATACCCTATATCACTACTTAAGTCATTGATTTGTCACAATATACTTTCTCTGCGTAAATTTTGAGCATGATAAAATCAACAAGAAGAAAATAGCTATCGGTCACAAAAGTTTCACACACCTTTTGTGGATAACTTTGTGCGTAACTGCTGGTGGCTACGGCAAAGTGCTTGATCCGTAAGGGTTTTTCCTTGTTGCACGCAAATACGGCAGAAATGTTTACCCTTTAAAATCATATACCTACCTATAATACTTACCGCTTTAGATACTCTATGACCGCTGTGTTACAAAAATAACAAAGTGTGGATAGTTTCAATTTTTGACAGATATGAACTTCGACGACCGTAACGACACCGCCCCCGCCGCCCCCCCTGTCATCAGCGTTACCGCGCTCAACCAGGCGGTCGCGCGGCTGCTGGAACGCAGTTTTCCGCTGACATGGATCTCCGGCGAGGTGTCCAACTTCACCAAGGCCAGTTCCGGCCACTGGTATTTCACGCTCAAGGACGACGCGGCCCAGGTGCGCGCGGTGATGTTCCGCGGCCGCGCCCAATACGCCGGCTTCGTTCCGCGTGAAGGCGACAAGGTCGAGGTGCGGGCGCTGGTCACCTTGTACGGCGCGCGCGGCGATTACCAGATCAATGTGGAAGCGATACGCCGCGCCGGCGTCGGCTCGCTGTTTGAAGCTTTCCAGCGGCTCAAGGAGAAGCTGGACGCGGCCGGCCTGTTCCACCCGGAGCGCAAGCGCGCCTTGCCGCTGTTCCCTCGCACGGTGGGCATCGTCACCAGCCCGCAGGCCGCCGCGCTGCGCGACGTGCTGACCGCGTTGAAGCGGCGCGCGCCGCATGTAAACGTGGTGCTGTATCCAACGCCGGTGCAGGGCCAGGGCGCGGGCGACAAGATCGCCGCCGCCATCGATACCGCCTCGCTGCGCAACGATTGCGATGTGCTGATCGTCTGCCGTGGCGGCGGCAGCATCGAGGACCTGTGGTCGTTCAATGAAGAAGATGTGGCCTACGCCGTGGCCAACTGCCGCATGCCGGTGATCTCCGGCGTCGGCCACGAAACCGACTTCACGATCTGCGATTTCGCCGCCGACCTGCGCGCGGCCACGCCCACCGCCGCCGCCGAACTGGCCGTCACGCCGCGCGCGGACTGGATGGCGTCGTTGCGCGCCGACGTGATCGACCTGCGGCGCGCGATGCGGCGCAGCGTCGGCGAAGCGTCGCAGGACCTGGACAACTACACGCGGCGCCTGCTCAGCCCCGGCGCGCAGATCCGCCAGCAGCGCCTGAAGCTGCTGGCACTGTCGACCGCGATGACGCACGCCAACCGCGCCCCGCTGTCGCAGGCGCGCTTTCAGCTGGACCGTTTGAGCGGCCGCCTCGGCGCGCGCAAGCCGGATGTGACGGCGGCGCGATCGAAGCTGTCGGACTTCCAGCACCGCGTGACGATGAGCGTCTCCACGCAACTGGCGCAGCGCCGCGATGCGCTGGCGGCGTTGTCCTCGCAACTGGAACTGTTGAACCCACAGCGCACGCTGGAGCGCGGCTACGCCATCGTCACCGACGACCAGGGCGCCATCGTGCGCGCGCCGGCGCAAATCAAAGCTCGCGGCACGCTCAATCTGCGCCTGGCCGAGGGCAGCGCGCAAGTCAATGTGGAAGCGGTGCAGCCGACTGGCCGCAACCCGGACTGACAACCGGCTGCGAGCCCAACACCTGCCGGTCGTAAGGGATGTAATTCATCCAGAACCACGGCAGGCAGGTCTTGCCAAATATGTGTTCCACCGCAGGGAAGAACATCCGATCGGCGTTGGAGCTGTTACTCAACATGACGATGCCGCTTTGCGGCTGCAGGAAGCCGAGCGCGAAGTTGTTGGTGCCATCGTCATTACCTTCCTTGAAGAAGGCCGGTCCAAGCGGCGAGTTGTACACCGGCCAGCCCAGCCCTATCGACAAGCCGATCCCGCGATACGCCGCTGTCTCGCCCGGCCAATGCGACGGGAACTGCCGCGGCGAGACGATGGCCAGTTGCGGCGACAGCATCTCCGCACGCGCCCTGGCCGACAAACCATCTCCGCGCAACACGCCGGCCATGAAGCTGGCATAGTCGTCGAGCGTGGTGTCCATCGAGCCCGCCGCGCGGGCGCGGCTGCGGCGCTGGTGGGCGATGACCGCGCCATCGGCGCCGTAGTGCGTGGTTTCGCGACCGGCGAAATCATCGCGCCACACCATGCTGGTACTACGCATGCCGAAGCGTTCGAACACGCGCTTCTGCATCAGGGTTTGCAGCGGCTTGCCGGTGCGTTCCTCCACCACGATTTGCAGGATCTGCAAACCCTCCCCCGAATACACATAGCGGCTGCCCGGCGGATACTTGAAATCGAGCTTGCCATCCGGGTTGATGAAACGCCAGTTCAGCAGGCCGCTGGTGTGGGACAACAGCATGCGTGGCGTCAGCAGTCTCCAGCGCGGATCGTCGCGCAAATCGGCGAAGGCTGGATAATCGGGCAAGGGCTTGCTGAGCAAGGCCGGCAACGGCGCATCGAGCGACAGCACCTGCTCGTCCACCAGCTGCATCACCATGTAGGCAAAGGCGGCCTTGGTCAACGAGGCGCCGTACATGATGGTGTCCGTGCGCAGCGGCCGGGCTGCGGCCATGTCGGCGTAGCCATAGGCCTGGCGATACACCACCTGCCCGTGGTCGATGACGGCCAGCGCCAGGCCCGGCACCCTGGCTGCAGCCATCAGGCGCTGCATCTCGACATCGACGGCAGGACCGTGCTTCGGCGCGGCGGCACAGCCCACCAACAACAGCGCGGAAAGAATGATCGGCGAGGAGATTTTCATGACTCGATTGTAAGCGCAGGACGCTTGTTCCGATGTTGCATTTGTGATACTTTTATGCCCCGTTATCGCATTTCTAAAAATGAAAAATCCGCATATCTGGCTGCATCTGTTGGGCGCAGCGCTGCTGCCGCTCACCGCTCATTCGGCATCGGTCGATGTCGACATCAAGCTGCTTTCCGCCGACGCACTCGAAGTAAGCTTTGCGCTGCCGGAGCATTGCACTGCCCTCGCCTTCCTCAAGGACGGGCGCGGCGGCCAGGAGATCCGCGCCGCATGGCAGAAGCAAAACGATTGCGCCGCACCGGAAGGCGATCTGCTGAAAAGCGCCGGCGCCTGCACCGCGCGCGTCCGCGTGCCGGCGACGATGCAAAAGATCAGCGGCTATCCAGGCTCCTTCCCCGCGCCCGGCGGCATGTACGTCCACAGCTCGAACTACGCGCTGGCCGACAGCTGCGGGCCGGTGCGCTACCGCTACCTGGCGGCGGACATCGTCATGGACGGCCACCGCTACCGCGACACGGCAAACGCCTCCGACGCCACCGGCGGCGACACCGCCGCCATGCTGATGCTGACGCCACAGACTTCGGCCTCGCTGGACTATTTCGATCCACGCCTGTCGGCGGCGACGGTCGAGCAAATCCGCGAGGTGGCCGACGGCACGATCTCTTATCTGAGCAAACAGCTGCCGTTGGCGCGCTTCACCCGGCCGGTGATTGCAGCGATCGCCGCCAGCGAACCAGGCGGCCCCAATGTCGGCGGCGACGCCAGCAACATCCTGCGACTGACTTTGTTCAACTGGCCGCAGGTACAGGGACCGGACGAGAAATCCAAGTTGACGGTGCTGGTGTCGCACGAATTCAGCCACCGCTTCCAGCTGCGCGACGCGGTCGATGTCTATCCCGATGCGCGCCTGATCAACGAAGGCGGCGGCGAGTTCCTGCGCTGGCTGACATCGGTGCAGCAAGGTTGGCTCACGCGCCAGGAGGCGGCAGCGCAACTGGACAAGGCGCTGGCCGAATGCGTCCTCTACACCGAAGGCAAAAGCTGGCGCGCGCTGACGCCGCGCGAGATCGGAGGCCAGCGGCTCGAATACCTGTGCGGCCTGCCGACCTACGTTTACAGCCTGGCGGCGCGCCAGGGGCCAGGCACCGCGCTGGCGCGCTTCGACCGCTTCTACCATCAACTACGTCAGGACCAGGTGCCCGACTTCGCGCAGGCGCTGGAATGCGGCGACACGCCGGGCTGCAAGCCGCAGGTGCTGCCAGCATTGCTGACCTCCACCGCGACCATGGAACAACAGTGGATCGACGTGCTGCCCAAGACCGGGCTGACGACGCTGCGCACACCCAACCAGGCCTTGCGGGACCGGATGGTACTGCGCGCAGTGGTCAAGCTGATGGTCGACGACTGCGCCGGCCGCAGCGGCACCACCGAGACGCCGGAAGGCATCATCCTCGACGGCATGGCCGTCTGCAAATCGATCCACAAGGACAGCTACGCGACCAGCATTGAAGGCCATCCGATATTCGGCGACGCCGCCACCGGGCCAGCCATGACCAACGCCTGCCTGGCGCGGCATGAAGTGGCGTTCGGCTTGAAGGATGGCGGCAAGCTGGTAGTGCCCTGCCAGACGCCGTATCAAATGCGCACGGCGTTCTACGCCATCGATATCGACAAAGCCCTGTCCCAGTTGCTGCGCGAATGAGCCAGGCCACAAACAAAATCGGATTGCGCAGGCAGCTCGCCACTTGTGCGCTATTGTCCGGCGTGGCGGCGTTGATTATTTTTTGCTTTCATCAGCCGCCATATACCGCGTCGCTACTTGCCGGCCTGCCGCTGCATATTCAGGTCGTCGTGGGCTTGGGGATAGGCTGCGCGTACTGGGCCAGCACGCAAATCGGCTACCGGTTTGCAGCCAAGTCGAATACAACGAAAAGCACCGTCGAGAGTTACAGCCGCCTGGACCTAAGCGGAAGAAATCCAATCTGGATTTCTCTGGCGGCGGGCTTCGGGGAAGAACTGCTGTTTCGCGGCGCGCTCCAACCGCTGACAGGCATCTGGCTCACGTCCGCGATATTTGTGATTGCTCACACACGAGCCTATCGCTTTAACGGTTTCAACAAGCGCGTGCTAATGCAAGCCTGCGCGGTTTTCGGTGCCAGCATGGCCTTCGGCCTGATAGCCATGTACGTCGGACTGGTCGCCGCGATGATCACACATGCCGCCCTGGACATCGTTGGCTTGTATGTGATCAAAGCCGAAATACGCAAGCTCCAGCCCCAGTCCTGACGACTAAGCTTGATCGTGCGCGCGTCCAACCCAACGTTGATGCCGACAGTGCCGCATCCACTGCACTGCCGGTTGCAACGGGTTCATGCCACTCTCCAGCGGCGGATTTGCCTTGTGCCATTAGGCTGTGCTAAATTGATGTGACGTATTGATAACATTGACCACCTATGTCGCTCACACTGAGAAAACTCAAGCTTTGGCGGGAAATGATTGAGACATTTAGGCCATCTAATTTTTGTTGGGCCAACTATGCAGTTCCTCTTTGAAATTGAAGACGTTTTCGATGTTACTGGGCGTGGTTGCGTGGTCGTTCCGGGTATTCCCTATTCGTTTCCCGGTGGTGTCCGCGTCGGTGCGCACATTGTCGTCGAAACGCCGGCAGGTTCACGTCTCGACACTACGATTTCGGCTTTCGAAATGATCAACAGGGGGGAACTCGTGGAACACGCACCTTTCTCGCTACCGCGCACGATCTCGAAGGAACAGCTTCCGGTTGGCTCTCGAGTTTTTTTGGTAAGTGACGCAAATGTCTAACGATTCCATCAACTGGACGCCCCAAAATCTGTGCTTTTGGAGTTCCTTACGCGCTGCGCGCTCCGGCAGCCAGTTACTTTGCACGTTAGGTGCAGATAAAGCATGCAATTCGTGAATTCACATCTCGGCCCATTCCTGATGCTAGCGCTGCTGGCGGTGCTCGTGCTGGTCTTTGGGCTTATCTTCGGTGCTGTTCAAGCCCTGCCCGTCCGACACCCTTTGCGCACACGGGTCGAAATTCTTTGGCATTGGCTAAAGGAAAATCCGGAACTTGCTGGCAAGCGCCTTCAGCAGTCAGTGTTCGCGCTTCTGGTTTTAGTTTTCACAATTCTTACAATTGTCTATTCGTGAAAAGGCCTCTAACCGATCATTGTAGCGACCGCCTTCGGCGCCGCTGACTTCCACGCTAGTCGACTACTGCCATGCTCAAAATTGCGCTTACCCTCATAGTTGTGCTGATCAGTGTTTATTGGGTGGGAGAAAAAGCCAGAAAAAACCTGAAAATTGACGCATTCCTATCAGCGATTGAGGGACATTACTCAAAACTCAATAACAGGCTTGAAGATGCTACAACCATGAGTGGCCTGCGTTTTCTTCGCCGACTCTATGGCTGGGCAAGCGTTTTTTTGTTCGCTTGCCTCTTTGTTTTTCAAAGATTTTTCCAGCCAACCCCAGCAAATTTTCTACATCTGTTCTGGGCATTCGGGTTCACGTTTATGGGTTGGTTCTCGATAAAGTGGGTCATCGACCACAAGAACACGGTTGGTGAATTTTCAAGAAATAATGCGTTAATGATTTTCGCCCCCCTTTTGATGGGTATTTTTGATCTGATCTTTCACGCCTCTTTTACGGAAATCCTACTTCTTCCATTTCAACAAGCTGCGGCAACACTGCATTTCAACATGCCAGAAATATCAAACCCACTGGCTATCGGCGGCGCGGTCTCACTAGTATTCCTTGCCTTTTTTGGCATCTACTATTTACTGACTTGGGCTGTCACTGTTCCTGTGTTTCTAATTTCCGTATTCGCGGTGGTGCTCCCAATAAGGTTCGCACGAGTTTTGGCTCAAATAGATCGCAACAATACTTTTTTTTGGCTTACCGTGTTTGTGATGTTTGTGATCTCGGTGTGGCTAACCCGGCTATAAGTCGGCTAACTCATCATTCCATCGGACTTGTGCAAAAAGCCACGCAGGCCGGTGAATTGAGACGTCGTTGCGCTGGCGGCGAGAGACGGTTCACGGACGGTTCTTTCAGATTCGGCGAAGGCTGATCCTGATCCGATCGTTTCCGATGCGGCGCACTAAAATCCTAACTACTAGCTCAACCAGACGCGCTGATGCGCACCGGTCATTTTGAAACGTTGACATCCTTGTTGCGTGATGCGCAACATGCTATATTATCCTTATGATTCAATCATTCCGTCACAAAGGCCTGCGAAAATTCTTTGAAACGGGAAGCTCCGCTGGCGTCCAGGCGAGCCACGCCAAGCGGCTCCGCATGCAGCTAGCCGCCTTGGACACAGCGCACACCATTGAGGACATGGACGTTCCTGGGTTTGCCCTTCATCCGCTCAAAGGCTCCATTCGCGGCAGGTGGGCTGTTTCCGTGAACGGCAACTGGCGCTTAACGTTTGAGTTCAAAGACGGCAACGCGTACGTTCTAGACTACGAGGATTATCACTAATGGCTATGCATGCCCCGCCCCATCCCGGTGAGTTCATCACCGAAATCTATCTGGAGCCCAATGGCATCAGCGGCCGCGAGCTCGCGGTCAAGCTTGATGTTGCGGCCTCTACCCTTAGCCGCATTCTCAAGGGCACGAGTCGCGTCACGCCCGAAATGGCGCTCCGCCTTTCCAAGGCCATTGGCCGTTCGCCCGAGAGCTGGCTCGCCATGCAAGACAACCACGATCTTTGGTTGGCTCGCCAGCACGTCAATCTGCAACGTGTTGGCAAGCTCAAGCTGACACGGACAATTCTTATGGCTTGAACGTTCGCGCCTCCAACACGACATTGATGCTTGCCGCACCAGCATCCGCCGCGCTGCGCGCCAGCAGCACCTTGTAACTGCCCTTAACCACGCGCCAGCTCTTGCTGCGGCTGTCGTAGGTCGCCAGCAGGCGCGGATCGACTGTCACGCTGACTTCCGTGCTTTCGCCGGGCGCCAGTTCGACCTTGTCCCAGCCGGCCAGGCGTTTCGGCGCTTCCCACTTCGCGCCCTGCGGCGCCACGTACAGTTGCGGCACGTCCTTGCCTTTGACCGCGCCGGTGTTGGTCACCTTGAAGCGCAGTTGCAGCTTGCCGTCCTTCTGGCTGGCGGCCAGGCCGGTGTACGCGAACTGCGTGTACGACAGGCCATGACCGAACGGGAACAACGGCTTCAATCCCTTCAAGTCGAACCACTTGTAGCCGATCGCCGCGCCTTCGTGATAGGTGACGGCGAAGCGGGTTTTCTCGTCCTTCGGATCGCCATCCAGCACCGGTCGTGGCAACTGGGAAGCCGATGCCGGATAGGTCGCCGGCAAGCGTCCCGATGGATTGACTTCGCCGAACAGCACGCGGGCGATGGCCTCGCCGCCGCTGGTACCGGCGTACCACGCTTGCAGCACGGCGGCGCTCTGATCCAGCCACGGCATCAGCACCGGACCGGCAGTCTCCAGCACCACCACCGTCTTCGGATTGGCCTTGGCGACGGCGGCTATCAGCGCGTCCTGATTATCCGGCAGCGACAGCGACACCGCATCGAGCGCCTCGCCTATCCACTGCTGCGCGAACACCAGCACCACATCCGCATCGGCCGCTGCACTGGCGGCGGCTGCTGCATCCAGACCATCGAGGTAGACCACTCGAGCGCCCGGCGCGCGCGCCTGGATCGCCTTCAGCGGCGACGACGGATGGTAGACCACCGGACCGGGCCAAGTGGTCGGCGCGATTCCCGTCACTGCGCTGCCGCCGACCGGATACACCAGCGACGATCCGCCGCCGGCCAGCACGCCCACATCCGCATGCGCGCCGATGACGACGATCTTCTTCGCGCCGGCCTTCAACGGCAGCACGCTGCCCGCGTTCTTCAGCAGGACCATCCCGTCCTCCGCATCGCTGCGGCTGACCAGCGCATGCGCGGCGAAGTCGATCGCCCCGCCCTCCGTCACCGGATGATCGACCACGCCTTTGTCAAACATGGTGCGCAGGATGCGGAACACCATATTGTCCAGACGCGCCTGCGGCACATGGCCATTGGCGACCGCCTCCTCCAGCGCATTGCCGAAGTACTGGCTCTTGTCGAACTCCCAGGCCGATTGCTGATCGAGACCGCTGTTGGCGGAAGCCACCGTGCTGTGCACCGCGCCCCAGTCGGACATGACGTAGCCCTTGAAACCCCAGTCCTTCTTCAGCACCTGGTTGAGCAGGTAGTCGCTCTCGCAGGCGTAGGCGCCGTTCAGGCGGTTGTAGGCGCACATGACGGAACCGGGATCGGCCTGCTCCAGCACCAGCTGGAAGGCCAGCAGGTCGGACATGCGGTTGCTGGCGTCGTCGATACGGCTGTCAAGAATGAAGCGGCCGGTCTCCTGGTCGTTGACGGCGAAATGCTTCATCGTCGCGATCACGTGATTGGACTGGATGCCTTTGATTTGCTGCGCCACCATGGTGCTGGTCAGCAGCGGATCTTCACCGGCGTATTCGAAATTGCGGCCGTTGCGCGGCTCGCGCAGCAGGTTCACGCCGCCGGCCAGCATGACGTTGAAGCCGGAGGCGCGCGCCTCGGCGCCTATCATCGCACCGCCGCTGTAGGCCAGCTTGCGGTCCCAGGTGGCGGCGGTGGCCAGGCCGGACGGCAGCGAGGTGCGCTCACGCGGCGTCTTGCCGGCCTGGCTGGCGACGCCCAGGCCGGCGTCGGTCTCGAACAGCGCCGGCAGGCCGAGGCGCGGCACGCCTGCGATATAGCCCGCCGATAAAGGCAGCGCGGCCGGATTGCGTTTCTTGCCGGCGAAGTCGTTGCCGAACCAGCCCATCACCCAGCCCAGTTTTTCCTGCTGCGTCATCGCTTGCAGCGCCAGCGTCGCGCGCTGGTCGGCGCCCAGCCTGGCGTCCAGCCACGGGCGGTTGGTCGGAACGGTGTCGGCGGCGCTGGCCGGCAGCGCGCCGGCAATCGCCAGCGCCAGCGCCAGCAAACGAAGATTCAAAGCAGATTTCAAAGTGTCTCCTTGTTGTCGATGCAAACCACGGCGTCCACCGACGCCGTGGTGTCCCGCCTTAGTAGTTGATGCCGAGCCGCATGCCGACCGTGCGCGGTTCGATATAGCCGGCCTGCATCTGGCCGCCGGTCGCCGCACCGCCCCAGGTTTTGGCCCAGGTATCGCTGACGTTGCGCACATAGCCTTCCAGGTTCCACTTGTCGTCCGGGCTGATCAGCTTGAGCGAGACGTCGCCCTTGGCGTAGCCCTTCTGCGACAGGCCGATATGCGGGTCGTCGAAGTTGAGCAGGTCAAAGTATATCTTGCTCTGGTAGCGCATCCCGCCCCAGGCCACCAGCTTGTAGCCGCTGTCGAGATTGAAGTCCTGCGACAGGTTCAGGCCGAAGGTGTATTTCGGCGCGTTCGGCAGCGTGTTGCCTTCGAGGTTGCGGGCGCGGCGGCCGCGCAGGCGCGCCTCCGGTCCGCTGTACATCTCGGGACATTTCGAGACCGAATTGAACTCGATGCGCTCGTTGCACAGGTAGCCGTCGTTGTAGGAATCGTAGTCGTGGATGGTCGGCTTGATGTAGCTGGCGAAGCCGCCCAGCTTGGCGCCGGCCCACGGCTTGTAGTCCCATTCGATTTCCACCCCGGGGATGTTGACCTTGGCCACGTTGACGGTCTGCCAGCCATGCTGGATGTCGCACGCCGGATCGGTGGTGCATGGGCTCTTCGGTATCACCTGGGCGAAGAAGTTGTCGCCGGTGATCTGCATGTCCTTGTAGCGCTGGAAGAACGCCACCACCGACAGGCCCAAACGGTTCTGCAGCAGCTTGGCCTTGTAGCCCAGCTCGAAGTTGATGACCGTCTCCGGGCCGTACGGCGTGTACGTGATGTTGGGCGTCGGCCCGCTCACGCACACCATGCCGCCGCACAGATCGTGCTTGTCGCCGAAGCCGCCGGATTTGTAGCCGGTCGAGATCGAACCATAGGCCATCTCCTGCGCGTTGATCTGCTTGCTCAAGCCCAGGCGCCAGGTGAGTTTGCGCCAGCTGTCCGCGTGGTCGTTCGGAGTCGGATCGCCGAAGCCAAGCAAGGCTTGCGGGCCGTTGTTCGGGCCCATCGCCGTGGTCAGGTCGTTGCCGTTGTGCGGACGCCAGCCGGGCGAACCGGGCACTCCAGGATTGATCAGGCCGAGATAGTAGGCGTTCGGGAAGCCGCCGCCCCAACTGGCGCCGCCGTAGTTCAAGCCGCCCTGGTCGGATTTGCTGTCGCGGCTGAAGCGCGCGCCGGCGGTGCCGGTCCAGGTCGGCGCGAAGGTCCAGTCGGCCTGCGCAAAGGCGGCCTTGGCGTCGATCTCGCGGTCGGGCTGCGCGTAGTACTGGGCGATCGGCGCGCCGTACGGGCCGTAGACCAGGGTCTCCTGCGAGAAGTTGATCTGGTTTTTCTCGTGCATCCAGAACAGGCCGGCCACGTATTTGAGCGCGCCGAAAGTCTGCTTCAATTGCAGCTCGTTGACAGTGGACTTGTAGCGCGAATCATGGGTGCGGGTGGCGTTGTCCTTGACCGGCCACGTGCCCCAGTTGCCGCCCGACGACAGCGGCAGGCTGGCTTCGATCTGGAACGGCAGCGGATGGAAGCCGTTGTCGTCGTCGTGCACCTGGCTGCGCTGCTGGTCGGCCCAGGCGAAGCCGTAGTCCAGCGTGGTGTTGGCGTTGACGTTCCAGGTGGCTTGCGAGCGCACGGTGTTGATCGTCATGTCGGTCTTGCCCGGCACGTTGATCAGCACATCCCACTGGCCGTGCGTACAGGCGTAGCGGGTGCCGGCGGCCTGGTCGCAATCGCGCACGTTGACGTAGCCGGCGCCGTTGTTCTGGAATTTTTCCGCCGTCAGCAGCCATTCGACATCGCGCCCGAACTTCATGCGCGCGGCCAGCCGGCCGGCCCATTCGTCCTGGTTGTTGTAGGCGTTGGCCGCGTCGACCTTGGTGTTGTAGCGCTGGTCCACCAGCGGCGTACCGGCCGGGAACACCGCGCCGAAGCCCCGGTCGGTGTAGCCGGTGAAGTCCTGCAGCTGGTTCAGGCGGCTGTCCTTTTTCACTTTCATGAAGGTGGCGCGCAAGGCCAACCAGTCGTTGACGGCGATGTTCTGGATCATGTTGAGCTGCTTCATGTGCAGGCTGCCCATCTCGTACGAACTGCTGCCGTAGGTGCTGCCGAATTCCGGCTTGGCCGGAATGATGTTGATGCTGCCGGCGGTGGAGTTGCGGCCGAACAGCGTGCCTTGCGGGCCGCGCAGCACTTCCACCTGCTCCAGGTCGAACATCAGCGCCTGCGCGCCCTGCGGACGCGGCGAGTACAGGCCCGCCACGTGCAGGCCGGCCGAAGGATCGCCGATCTCGGTGAAGTTGGTGGCGCTGATGCCGCGAATGGTGATCTGCACCGCCGAATCGTTACCCTCGCTCATCTGCACATTCGGCAGCTCGCCGGAAATGCCCTTGAGCGTGGTGATACCCTGGCGGGTCAGCTTGTCCTGGGTGAAGGCGGTGACCGCCAGCGGGGTTTTCAACAGCGAGGTGGCGTAGCGGGTGGCGGTTACCTTCACTTCGGCGATGCCGTCCTTGTCGACGTCGGCGCCGACGACTTTAGGAGCGGCAGCTGCGTCCTCCGCTGCGGCAAAGGCGTGTTGCGCCGTCAGGCTGAAGGCGCTGGCAATTGCCAGGCTCATTAATGTTTTCTTGGTCATCGCGTGCAAAATATGTCTCCTGCTTTTATAGGTGTAAAAAAGCCGGCCCCTGTATCGAGGCCGGCAACTTCGCGGCGGGCGAAGCGATGAACTTGTTGCTGGTCCTTATTGGGCGATCAGCTTGAACGACTGGGCCGGTGTGCCGTTGCAGTCCCAGATCTGCAATTGCACGCCGTTGGCGGTGGAGGCGGCCGGCACGTCCAGGCACTTGCCGCTGGAGCGGCCGACGAATTTGTAATAGCCGTCGCCCTGGTCCACCGCCTGCCATTGCTGGTTGCTGCCGCCGCCGTAGGTCCACAGCTGGACCGGCGAGCCGTTGGCCGTGCCCCAACCGGCCACGTCCCACGCCAGCGCCGGCGCCTGCTGGCTGCTGACGCGGTAGTTGCCGCTGTCGGTGGGCGTGAACTTCCACTGCTGGTTGGCGGCGCCACGGCTGTCGCAAGCCCATTGATGGACCACGGCGCCGTTGCTGGTCGAGAACTCGGCGTCGTCGACGCAGGAGCCGCTGTTCTTGTTGACCACGCTGTACCACTTGCTCGGGTCGATGCCCTTGACCGGGTCGGTGTGGAACTGCACGTCGAAGGCGTTGCTGGTGAAGCCGGCGCCGTTGCGCCAGATTTCCGTGCCCGCTTCGACGTCCAGCAGGTACCAGTTGTTGTTGACCACGTTGCGCCCGACCGAGTCGCGGAAGAATGGCACCAGGTCGAAGTTGACTTCGTTCACCGGCGAGGTGGCGACGTAGGAGATGATGTTCCAGCCCGGCCAGCCACCCGGATTTTTCCAGTCGATCCACACGTCCCAGTTCATGCCGTTGAGGTTGACGTTGCCGGTCTTGCTGCCGGCCGGTTGCGCCGGGCCGTTGTGGTTAATCCAGATCATGATCTCGGCGCCGTCCGGCTGGCCGCTGGCCGGCGCGGTGGGGCCGGACGAGAACCAGATGTCGTAGGCCACGTCCCAGTTGCCGGCCGCGCCGGGCGCGATGCGCCAGCGGGTCGGCGCGTAAGTCAGCGCCTTCGCCTGCAGCGGCAAGCCGCTGTCCTTGGTGCACGAGCCCCAGTGGCAACCCTTGTAAATGGCCGGATAGGAGGCCGGTGTGCTGTCCGGCGACGACGGCGCGCTGCTCAAGCTCCATTCGCCGGTGTCGGGATTGACGTTGATGCACTGCGAACCGCTGGCCTTGTCGTTCCAGAAGTTGGTGATGACGGTGTAGGTCTCGCCCAGCACCGGATACGAGGCGTAACGCTCGCAGCTCGATGCGGCCATGCCGGGTGCGCTGTAGGCGAGCGTGATGGCTGCCGCGAGCGTCAATTTGGAAAGCGTGGTGTATGTCATTTGCTTAGTCTCCATAATATTTTTGTAAGAGATCTCCCTGTACGCAACGCCAAACAACAACATTGCATACAGATAAAGCATAGTCAGATTGCCAGCCCTCCACCCGTTCAAAGTTGCGCAGCGTGGGGAGTGTCTTTTCAACCACAACACATGTAACGGTACTGGTCTTGCCAGAAAGAGATGACTATTATGGAAACGTTTCACTCATCTTTACATTTTACCAATCTGTAGGACGGAACAAGTTTATGCACATGCCCTCCCCCACGTCCCGGCCGCTGGAATACCGGCTGAACCAGGTCCTGGACTACATCGACGGGCATCTGGGCCAAAACCTGAATCTCGACTGCCTGGCCGCGTTGGCCCACCTGTCGCGCTACCATTTCCTGCGCCGTTTCCAACAGTGGAGCGCCGAAGCGCCGCATGCCTACGTGCGCCGGCGCCGGCTGGAGACCGGTGCCTCGCAGCTGCTGTATTCGGCCGATTCGATCGCCGCCATCGCGCAGAATTGCGGCTTCGATACCGCCGACGGCTTCGCCCGCGCGTTCCGCCAATACTTCGGCCTGTCGCCATCTCGCTGGCGCGACCAGCGGCGCGACATGGCCGCCGCCAGCAGCCAGGGTCCGGTGGCCGGCCAGAACGGGCCGGTGCGCATCGTCCGCCTGCCGACCGCGCGCGTGGCCTACACGCGCCACTTCGGTCCCTACGACGTGGACAGCGCGGCGCAATGGTCGCAGCTCGACACCTGGTGCCGCCAGCATGCGCTGCCGCCGTCGCCGCGCTTCGGCATGGGACTGGACGATCCCGATATCACCGCGCCGGAAAAATGCCGTTACGACGTCTGCGTGGAACTGCCCGAGGATTTTGTGGCGCCGGCCGGCATGCCGATCAAGACCATCGCCGGCGGCGCGCACGCGGTGCTGCGCTTCATCGGCCCGCGCGTGCTAAGCAAGGACGCCTGGCACCGGCTGCTGCGCGACGGCGTGCTGTACGGCCGCTACAAGGCCGCGGCCCGCCCCTGCTTTGAACGTTACGAAGCGGATCGGCTCGACGCCTGCGTGGAGGCGCAGGATTGCGAGCTATGCCTGCCGCTGGAGCCGCAGATGGATTTGTGATCAGCCGGCCGACAGCATGGCCGACATGCCGATCAGCGTGGGATATTGTTCGGTGATGACGAAGGTGGGGATGTGCGCCAGGTAGTCCGAGAAGCGGCCCTTCTGCTCGAAGCGCGCGCGGAAGCCGGAGCGCTCGAAGAACTCGCTCATCTGCGGCACGATGCGGCCGCCGATGTAGATGCCGCCCTTGGCGCCCAGGGTCAGCGCGACGTTGCCGGCCACGGTGCCGAGCATGTCGCAGAAGGCGTCCAGCGTTTCCTCGCACACGGGGCACAGGCGATGCAGGCCGCGCTCCATGATCTGCGCGGTGCTCAGGTCCTGCGGCTCGACGCGGGCGCGCTCGGCCAGCGCGCGGTACACCAGCGCGATGCCGATGCCCGACACCAGCCGCTCGCTCGACACGTGCTCGTGGTAGCGGCGCGCATAGCGCAGGATGTCGATCTCGCGTTCGTTCATCGGCGCGAAGGTGCTGTGGCCTCCTTCGCTGTCGATGGCGATCCAGCGGTCGCCGGCCGGCACCAGGCCGGACACGCCCAGTCCCGCATCCGCGCCCACCAGGCCGATGATGGCGCCGCTGCGCGCCGCGCCGCCGCCGATCTGGCGCTTGTGGTCCGGCGCCAGGTAGGGCAAGGCGCTCGCCAATGCGGTGAAGTCGTTCACCACCACCAGCGATTTCAAACTGAATTGCGAACACACCGCCTCGATCGAGAACGACCAGTGGTGGTTGGTCATCGTCACCCAGTCGCCGTCGATGGGATTGGCGATGGCGATGCCGGCGAAGCGCGCCTGGTAGCCGCCCGCAGCCACCGTGGCGGTCTGCGACAGATAGGCCACCAGCGCCGCGCCCAAGGTCGGATAGGCCGCGCAATCGGTCACCCAGATCGCTTCGATGCGGTTGGGGGCTGTCTCCAGGCCGAAGCTGGCGCTGGTGCCGCCGATGTCGGCCAGCAGGCGCGGGCCGTGTGCGAGGTGCGAAAAAGATTCGCGTTTCATTGTCTCTTCCTTGTTATTACCGGCGGCTTGATTATATGTCACGTCGTTTATGAAAACGTTTTCAAGCACTGTTTTCATTAAATAACGTATCCGGATGAAAGTCAATGCGGGATCACGGGCGGATTTGGCGGAAAGCCGCAAAATTTATGGTAATCTTCCGGCGAAAAGGTTTTCAGATAAAAAACAATAGGACTTGCCTTGGCAGACACCCCCCACTCCTCCGGCCCATCGACCCTGATGGATGTTGCACGCCAGGCGGGAGTATCGCCCAGTACCGTGTCGCGCATCCTCAACGGCACCGCCAAGGTGTCGGACGACAAGCGCCTGGCCGTGCTGGCCGCCATCGACAAGATGAAGTTCGCGCCCAACCAGATGGCGCAGGGCCTGAAAAAAGGCCGCTCGATGACCATCGGCATCGTGGTGCAGGACATCTCCTCCCCCTTCTTCGACGAAACGCTGCGCGGCGTCGACGACGGCTTGAAGGGCACCGGCTACGCCTCGGTGATCGTCAGCGGCCACTGGAACGCGGAAGAGGAAGCGGACCGTATGCGCCTGCTGCTGGCGCGCAAGGTCGACGGCATCATCCTGCTGTCGGGCCGCATGTCGGACCAGGCCGTGCTGGGCTTTTCCAGCCAGCGCCCCATCGTCTCCACCGGCCGCGCGCTGCAAACCCGCAGCGCCCTGGGCTTCAAGCTGGACAATGAATCGGGCGCCTATCTGGCGGTCCACCACCTGATCGAGCTGGGCCACCGCAAGATCGCCTTCATCTCCGGCCCGGCCAACAACATCGACGCCGCCGAGCGCCTGGCCGGCTACACCCGCGCGCTGAGCGAGGCGCACATCGAGCTGGACGCCAACCTGATCGTCGAAGGCAACTACCACGAGTCCAGCGGCATGCTGGCCATGAACCGCCTGTTCGACACGCACCAGCAATTTACCGCCGTCTTCGCGGCCAACGACCTGAGCGCGTACGGCGCGCGGCTGGCGCTGTACCGCAAGGGCATCCGCGTGCCGGACGACATCTCGCTGGTCGGCTTCGACGATTTGCCCGGTTCCTCATATACCACGCCGCCTCTAACGACTATACGCCAGCCCTTGTATGACATCGGCCGCATCGCCACCCAGGCGCTGCTGCGCATCATCAACGGCGAGGAAGCACGGGGCGAAGTGCCGCCGCTGGAGCTGATCGTGCGCGAAACCACGCGGCGCGTGCGCTGACCGAAGTAGCCACACGGAAAACTGGTCTTTTCTGCACCAAAGGCCCATCCGCTTTACAATGACGGACGTTTCGGCAAGAATCACCCTCGATCTTTTTCACATCGTCAAACCAACAAAAGGAAGAACAATGGAACATACCCTGCCACCACTGCCATATGCAATCGACGCCTTGGCGCCGCACATCTCGCAAGAAACGCTGGAATACCACTACGGTAAGCATCATCAAACGTATGTGACCAACCTGAACAACCTGATCAAGGGTACCGAGTTCGAGAACCTGTCCCTGGAAGAGATCGTCAAGAAATCGTCCGGCGGCATCTTCAACAACTCCGCCCAGGTATGGAACCACACCTTCTACTGGAACGGCCTGACCCCAACCGGCAAAGGCGCACCATCCGGCGCGCTGGCCGACGCGATCAACGCCAAGTGGGGTTCGTTCGACAAGTTCAAGGAAGAGTTCACCAAGTCGTGCGTAGGCAACTTCGGTTCGAGCTGGACCTGGTTGGTGAAAAAAGCCGACGGTTCCCTGGACATCGTCAACACCTCCAACGCCGCCACCCCGCTGACCACCGACGCCAAAGCGCTGCTGACCTGCGACCTGTGGGAACACGCCTACTACATCGACTACCGCAACGTACGTCCTAAGTATGTAGAGACCTTCTTCAAGCTGGCCAACTGGGACTTCGCAGCCGCCAACTTCGCCTGAGCGACCTAAGCCGCTAACCCGGGGTCAGGTCCCCCATTTGAGCATGAGCCCGGTTGTATTAACC